>JBQCHF010000045.1:0-37380 GCA_051954955.1 Motilibacteraceae bacterium | reverse complement strand
CGACCACGTCACGGCCGGGCGACCCCCCCCACGCGGTGGTCGCCGCCCCCGCGCACTGCGGGGGGGGGGGCGACAAGGGATCACGGGGCCGTGATCGTTCTGAGCGGGACGGGGGTGATCCAGCGACGCGGGTCAGCGGCCGGGGGGCAGCAGGCCCTTGAACTCCTCGGGGAGCTCGAAGTCGGGCGGCAGGGCGGCACCGAGGCCGCCGTCGGCGCCGGCACCGAAGGCGGCGCCGGGCGCAGCGGCTGCCTCAACCCGCTCGGCCGCCGCGGCGAGCTCCTGCGCGCGCTTGGCCGGGTTGCCCGAGCGGGCCTTGCCCTTCTTGTTCTTGCCCGCCTGTGCCTTCGCTTGTGCCTTGCCGCGCGACTTCTTGCCCATGCCCATCCCGGGCAGCCCGGGCATGCCCGGGATCCCGCCGCCGGCCATCGAGCGCATCATCTTCTGCGCCTCGCCGAAGCGCTCGACCAGGCCGTTGACGTCGGCGACGGCGGTGCCCGAGCCGTTCGCGATGCGGGCGCGGCGCGAGGCGTTGAGCAGCTTGGGGTTGTCCCGCTCGGCCGGGGTCATCGAGCGGATGATCGCCTCGACCCGGTCCAGCTCACGGTCGTCGATGTTGTCGATCTGGTCGCGGAACTGGCTCATGCCCGGGAGCATCCCGAGCAACTTGCCCATCGAGCCCATCTTGCGGATCGCCTGCAGCTGGCCGAGGAAGTCCTCGAGGGTGAAGTCCTGCCCGCCCTGCAGCTTGCGGGCCATCTTCTCGGTCTGCTCGGCGTCGAAGGCCTTCTCGGCCTGCTCGATGAGCGTGAGCACGTCGCCCATGCCGAGGATGCGCGAGGCCATCCGCTCGGGGTGGAAGACGTCGAAGTCCTCGAGCTTCTCGCCGTTGCTGGCGAACATGACCGGCCGTCCGGTCACTCCGCGCACCGAGAGCGCCGCGCCGCCGCGGGCGTCGCCGTCGAGCTTGGTGAGCACCACGCCGTCGAAGCCGACGCCGTCGAGGAACGCCTGCGCGGTGACGACCGCGTCCTGGCCGATCATCGCGTCCAGGACGAAGAGCACCTCGTCCGGCTGCACCGCGTCGCGGATGTCCGCGGCCTGCTGCATCAGCTCGGCGTCGATACCGAGGCGGCCGGCGGTGTCGACCACGACGACGTCGTAGAGCTTGCGCCGGGCCTCCTCGATGGAGGCGCGCGCGACCGCCACCGGGTCGCCGACGCCGTTGCCGGGCTCGGGTGCGAACACCGCGACTCCGGCCCGCTCGCCCACCACCTGCAGCTGGGTGACCGCGTTGGGGCGCTGCAGGTCGGCAGCCACGAGCATGGGCTGGTGGCCCTGCTCCTTGAGCCAGTGGGCGAGCTTGCCGGCCAGGGTGGTCTTGCCGGCGCCCTGCAGGCCGGCGAGCATGATCACGGTCGGCACGGTCTTGGCGAAGCGCAGCCGGCGGGTCTCGCCGCCGAGGATCGTCACGAGCTCCTCGTTGACGATCTTGACGATCTGCTGCGCCGGGTTGAGCGCCTGGCTGACCTCGACGCCCCGCGCCCGCTCGCGCACCGCCGCGATGAACTCGCGCACCACCGGCAGGGCGACGTCGGCCTCGAGCAGCGCGACCCGGATCTCGCGGGTGGTCGCCTCGATGTCGGCGTCGCTGAGCCGGCCCTTGCCGCGCAGGTTCTTGAAGCTGGCGGCGAGGCGGTCGTGGAGGGTGTCGAACACGGCGGGCGTCTCTCCCTGCTCCGGTGATGTCCTGCTGCGACGGCGGGGGTACCGGACGGTGCACCCCTGGCAGCGCTCCAGCCTAACCGGCGGGGCCCACCGGGCCGGGCCGCCGCAGGGGCTCCCGGCCGCGCGCGGTCAGCCGGCGACGTCGCGCAGGATCCGGGCCGCCTCCCGGGCGCGGTCCTCGGGCAGCGGCCGGCCGGCCTCGTCCACGACGTAGAAGACGTCCACCACCTCGGCCCCCAGGGTGGCCACCCGCGCCGCGCGCACGTCCAGCCCGGCCAGGGCGAGGGCGCGGCCGAGCCGGTGCAGGAGCGCCGGACGGTCGTGCGCGCGGACCTCCAGCACGGTGGCCGCGGCCGAGGCCCCCGGCACGACGTCGACCCGGGCCGGCGGCACCGGGGTGCGGGGACGAGCCCGCGAGCCCTCGCGCTTGTCCAGCAGCGCGGCGACGTCGAGCCGGCCCGAGAGCGCCCGGCGCACGTCCTCGCGCAGCCGGTCCGCGTCGACGTCGTCGTCGAACTCGGGCACCACCCGCCACACGTCCAGGGCGACGTCGACCCCGGACCCGGCGTCGCCGCCCACTCCGCGCTCGGTCCGCATGTCGGCCCCGCGCACGGACAGGCGGTGCAGCGAGAGGACCCCGGCGACGGTGCCGATCAGACCCCGGCGGTCCTCAGCCACCACCGTGACGTCCCACCCGTGGGCGGCGCGCCCGACCTCCACCGCGGGCTCACCGGCCGCAGCGACGGCGTGGACAAGCCGCTGCTGGTCGGCGTCCAGGGCGGCCTCCCCCACCGGCACCGGCTCCCCGCGCAGCGCCGCGGCGGTGCGGCGGACCAGGTCGTCCACCAGCGCGGCCCGCCACTCGCTCCAGGCGGCCGGGCCGGTGGCCAGCGCGTCGGCCTCGGTGAGGGCGTGCAGCAGCTCGAGGGTCTGCGGGTCTCCCACCGCCTCGGCCACCCCGGCAGCGGTGGCCGGGTCCTCCAGGTCCCGGCGGGTGGCGGCCTCGACCAGCAGCAGGTGGTGGCGCACCAGGCCCACGAGCACGTCGACGTCGGCCGGGCCGAACCCGAGCCGGGGGGCCAGGGCCCGGGCGAGCCGGGCCCCCTCGCGCGAGTGGTCGCCGCGGCGGCGGCCCTTGCCGAGGTCGTGCAGCAGCGCGCCGACCAGCAGCAGGTCCGGGCGCTGGACCCGGCGGGTCAGCCGGGAAGCCTGCGCCGCCGCCTCCACCAGGTGCCGGTCCACCGTCCAGCGGTGCACGGCGTTGCGCTGCGGCCGGTTGCGCACGCCCGCCCACTCCGGCAGCAGGTGGACGACGAGGCCGCTCTGGTCCAGCGCCTCCCACACCGGCACCGCGGCCTCCCCGGCGCCGAGCAGCGCGACGAGCGCGTCCAGCGCGGCGGCCGGCCACGGCTCGGGCAGCCGCGGTGCGCCGGCCAGGCGGGCCACCGTGTCCGGGGCCAGCGGAAGACCCTCCTGCGCGGCGACCGCCGCGGCGCGCAGCGGCAGCACCGGGTCGGTGGCCACCGGCGCGTCGGCGGCCAGCACCACCTCGCCCTCGTGCTCGAGCAGCGAGGGCGCGAGCGGGCGCATCCGCGGCGGCCGGGTGAGCCGCAGCCCGCGGCGGCGCGGGGCGAGCGCGCGCTCCACCCGGCGCCAGGTGGTCTCGGCGGCGTAGGAGACCGTGCGGGCCGCCTCGGCCACCACCCGCAGCACCGAGTCGGCGTCGGCGAGCCCCAGCCGGGCGGCCACGGCGTCCTGCTCCTGCAGCAGCAGCCGGTCCAGCGGCCGGCCGGTGGTCAGGTGGAGGGCGTCGCGGACGTCGAGCAGCCGCTCCCTGGCCCCGTCGACGTCGCCGTGCGGACGGTCGGCCACCCAGCTGGCGGCGATGGCCCTCAGCACCACCACGTCGCGCAGGCCGCCGTGCCCCTCCTTGAGGTCGGGCTCGAGTGTGAAGGCGACGTCGCCGTGCCGTTCCTCGCGCTCTCGGCAGGACTCGCGCAGCTGAGGAAGCCGCCGACGGGCCTCGCGCCGCCAGTCCGACAGCACGTCGGAGCGCAGCTGCCGGGCCAGGCCCTCGTCCCCGGCGACCGGCCGCGCGTCCAGCAGGCCGAGCAGCACCGGCAGGTCCTCCCCCGCCGTCCGGCGCGCCTCACCCGGCGTGCGCACGGAGTGGTCCAGCCGCAGCCCGGAGTCCCACACCGGGTACCAGAGCCGGTCGGCCAGCGCAGCCAGCGCCGCGGCGTCCCGGGAGCCGTCGTGCAGCAGCAGCAGGTCCAGGTCGCTGCCCGGGGACAGCTCCCCCCGGCCGTGGCCCCCGACGGCGACCAGCGCCAGCCCGCCGAGCCGCCCGTCCCCCGCGGCGACGGCGTCGTGGAACAGCCCGCGCAGCCAGCCGTCGGCAAGGTCGGCCAGAGCGCTCCGCCGGCCCGGCCCGGTGGGTCCGGGCCGGGCCAGCAGGCGGGTGCGCTCCGCGACGAACTCCGCCGACGGGTGGGTCGGCAGCTCGGTCGGCTCGCTCACGGTGCTCTTCTCTGCTCGGTGCTGCGCTTCGTGCTCTTCCTACCGGTCCTCGGGGCCGTGCTCATCACAAGGCCTCGGGCCGTGCCTACAGCGCCTCCGGGCCGCGCCTACAGGGCCTCCGGGCCGCGTTCCCCCGTACGGACGCGGACCACCGTGTCGACCGGCACCGACCACACCTTGCCGTCGCCGATCCGTCCGGTCTGCGCGCTCTTGGTGAGGACCTCAATGACGTCATCGGCGTCGGCGTCGTCCACCAGCACCTCGATGCGCACCTTGGGCACGAGGTCCACGGTGTACTCCGCGCCGCGGTAGACCTCGGTGTGGCCCTTCTGCCGGCCGTAGCCGCTGGCCTCGCTCACCGTGAGGCCGCTGACCCCGAACGCCTCCAGGGCGGACTTCACGTCGTCGAGCTTGAACGGCTTGATGACCGCGGTGACGAGCTTCATGCGTCCACCTTCGTGCTGGTCGGGGCGGTGACCGTGCGAGTGGGGGCGAAGCCGCCGCCCACGGTGGCGCCGAGCTCGTAGGCGGACTCGGCGTGGATGGTGATGTCGACGCCGGTCACCTCGTCCTCCTCGCGGACCCGGAAGCCCATGGTCGCGTCGATCGCCTTGCCGATGGCGTAGGCGAGCACGAACGAGAAGACCATGACGACGAGCGCGGCCACCGCCTGGCGCCACAGCTGGTCCAGCCCGCCGCCGTAGAACAGGCCGTTGACGCCGGCCGGGGCCTTGTCGGTGGCGAGCAGGCCGATGAGCAGGGTGCCGGTGAGGCCGCCGACCAGGTGCACGCCGACGACGTCGAGGGAGTCGTCGAAGCCGAGCTTGAACTTCAGCGAGACCGCCAGGGCGCAGATCACGCCGGCGATCGCGCCCAGGACGAGGGCGCCGAGCGGGTTGACCGCGGAGCACGCCGGGGTGATGGCCACCAGGCCGGCGACGACGCCGGAGGCGGCGCCCAGGGAGGTGGCGTGGCCGTCGCGGACCTTCTCGGTGGCCAGCCATGCCAGGCTGGCCGCGGCGGTGGCGGCCAGGGTGTTCACCCACGCGACCGCGGCCGTGTTGTTGGCGCCCAGGGCCGAGCCGGCGTTGAAGCCGAACCAGCCGAACCACAGCATCCCGGCACCGATCATCACCAGCGTGAGGTTGTGCGGGCGCATCGGGTCCTTGCCGAACCCGATCCGCTTGCCGAGGACCAGCGCCAGCGCCAGGCCGGCGGCCCCGGCGTTGATGTGGACCGCGGTGCCGCCGGCGAAGTCGATCGCCTTGAGCTGGTTGGCGATCCAGCCACCCTTGGCCGCGGTGTAGCCGTCGAAGGAGAAGACCCAGTGGCACACCGGGAAGTAGACGACGGTGGCCCAGATGCCGGAGAAGACCATCCAGGGCCCGAACTTCGTGCGGTCGGCGATGGCGCCGGAGATCAGGGCCACGGTGATGATCGCGAAAACGGCCTGGAAGGCGACGAACGCCAGCGGCGGGATGCCGGCTGCCTGCCCCTGGACGCCGCCGAGCGGGTCGGCCTGCATCAGGCCCTTGAGTCCGACGAAGTCCAGGTTGCCCAGCAGCCCGCCGCCGACGTCGTTGCCGAAGGCGAGCGAGTAGCCGTAGAGGACCCACAGCACGGTGATGAGCCCGAGGGCGCCGAAGCTCATCATCATCATGTTCAGGACGCTCTTGGAGCGGACCATGCCGCCGTAGAAGAGCGCCAGGGCGGGACCGGTCATGAGCAGCACGAGCGCGGCGCTCGTGAGGACCCAGGCGGTGTCGCCGGCACTAGGTGTCACGAAGTGCTCCTTCTGTTCGACCCGCGCACGACGGTCGCGAGCATCGCGGGGACGGAGCACAACCTGACGGGACGTCGTTACCGGTCCCGACGTCAGATGTTTCCCCCAGGTGACGAAGTCTCGCGGCGCGTTTCCGCCAGGTGAACAACTCCTCACCGCGGGGCGGCGCGGGCACGGGCCGACCAGGGCGGGGTCGCCTGCCGACCCAGGAAAGGGCTCGCCCACCGAGGAGGATTCTTCTCGGTGGGCGAGCAAGGATCACGGGACCGTGATCGTTCCGGGGCGACCCCGCAGGGATGAGGGGCTGGTCAGGCCTCCAGCAGCGCGTCGACGAAGGCGGCGGGGTCGAAGGGGGCGAGGTCGTCCGGGCCCTCGCCGAGGCCCACGAGCTTGACCGGCACGCCGAGCTCGCGCTGCACGGCGACGACGATGCCGCCCTTGGCGGTGCCGTCGAGCTTGGTGAGCACGATGCCGGTGACGGCGACGACCTCGGAGAAGACGCGGGCCTGCACCATGCCGTTCTGGCCCGTGGTGGCGTCCAGGACCAGCAGCACCTCGTCCACCGGGGCCTGGCGCTCGATGACCCGCTTGACCTTGCCCAGCTCGTCCATCAGGCCGGCCTTGTTCTGCAGCCGGCCGGCGGTGTCGACCAGCACGACGTCGGCCTCGACCTCCGTGCCCGCCTTGACCGCCTCGAAGGCGACGCTGGCCGGGTCCGCCCCCTCCGGGCCGCGGATGGTGGCGACGCCGACCCGCTCGCCCCAGGTGGTCAGCTGGTCGGCCGCGGCGGCGCGGAAGGTGTCGGCCGCGCCGAGCAGCACGTCCTTGTCCTCGGCCACCAGGACCCGGGCCAGCTTGCCGACGGTGGTCGTCTTGCCGGTGCCGTTGACGCCGACCACGAGCACGACGGCCGGCCGGCCCTCGTGCCGGTCGGTGTGCAGCGTGCGGTCCAGGTCGGGCTGCACCAGCGCGAGCAGCTCCTCGCGCAGCAGCTCCCGGACCTCCTGGGGGGAGCGGGTGCCCAGCACCTTGACCCGGGTGCGCAGCCGCTCCACCAGCTCCTGCGTCGGCCCGACGCCGACGTCGGCGCCGAGCAGGACGTCCTCGACCTCCTCCCAGGTGGCCTCGTCGAGCACATCCCGGGAGAGCAGCCCGAGCAGCCCGCGGCCCAGCGTGGACTGCGAGCGGGCCAGCCGGGCGCGCAGGCGCACCATCCGGCCGGCCACCGGCGAGGGCCGCTCGACGAGCGGTTCGGGCACGACCACCGGCGGCTCGACCAGGGCGCCCGGAGTCTCCGGTGCCTCGGGCAGCTCGACGGTGGCGACGGTGCGGGTGGGGGTGTCGCGGGGGGTCTCGGCGTCGTCGCCGACGCCGGGGGCGTAGTCGGTGCCGGGCCGCGGTCGCTCCGCGGGAGGCAGCGGCCGGCGACGTCGTCCGGTGACGACGAGCCCGACCACCGCCACCAGGGCGAGGACGGCGATGACGACGACGAGGACGATGGTCTCGGCAGCAGTCACAGGACGGCAGTCTCCCAGACGGTCGCGTGGGGGGCCGCCGTCACCGGGCGGTCACCCCGTCGTCAGCACGCCGGCAGCGCGCCGGCAGCCCGTGGTCAACGGGTCATCAGCGCGTCGATCAGCAGGCCATCAACGCGGCCCGGCGGAGCGCAGCGACGCGGTCCCCTCCACCGGTGGCGCGGCGGGGGCGGCCGCGGCGGGCGCCGGGCCGGCCGTGGCGGGCGCCGGCCGGTCGGCGACCTCGGGGCTGCCGAAGGGGTCGAACACCCGCGCCACCAGCCGCTCGGTCACCCGGTGCACCACCGGGGGCAGCTGGGGACGACGACCGGCCCGCCCCCGGCCGGACCCGCGACCCGCCTCCCCGGTCAGCACCTGCTCGCCCGCGTTCTGCTGGCCGCTCCCCTGGGCCACGCCGGGCAGCGCGGTGGGCGCGCGCAGGTCGACCGCCGCGCGCTCGCGACGCTCGACGGGACTGAGGTCGACGGCGGTGAGGTCCACCCGGGACGGGGCGGACCCGGTGGCCGGAGCGACCGCCGGTCGTGGCGCCTGCGCCGCCGGCGCGGCGCCGGCCGGGCGGGCGGGCACCGCGGAGGGGCCGGGGGCCGGCGAGCGCGACGTGCGCTCCGCGACCCGGCGCGCGAGGCTCTGCGGCGGCTTCAGCGCTGGCTTCAGCGCTGGCTTCAGCGCCGGCACCGCCGCGCTCGCGGGGGCCGCGGGGGCCAGCGCTGCAGGCGCCGGCCGCGCACGCCGGGGCACGAGGACCCCGACGCCGCGCAGCACCAGCTGCTCGGCCCGCTCGAAGCGCTGCCGGGCCCGCGCGCCGCCGTCGCGACGGGCCAGCAGCCCGGGCCCGTCGGCCGCGGCCACCACCGGCTCCTCGTCGCGCCCGGCGGCGGTCACGAGGATCACCAGGACCGCGAGCGCCACGGCCAGCAGCAGCACGACGGCGAGCAGTACGAAGGCCCCACCCAGAGAACCCACCATGCCCACGGCCTACCCAGCCGGGGCGCCGCGCACAACGTCGCGAGGGTGACGAAGCGGTCACGGATCCCGGGTGCGACGGCGGACGGGTCCCTGGACTAGGCCGGCTCGGCCTCGCGCAGCCGCTGGCTGATCACCGTGGTCACGCCGTCGCCACGCATCGTGACGCCGTAGAGGGCGTCGGCGATCTCCATCGTGCGCTTCTGATGGGTGATGACGATCAGCTGAGAGGACTCCCGCAGCTCCTCCATGATCACCAGGAGCCGGCCGAGGTTGGTGTCGTCCAGCGCGGCCTCCACCTCGTCCATGACGTAGAACGGGCTGGGACGGGCCTTGAAGATCGCCACCAGGAGGGCCACCGCGGTGAGCGAGCGCTCGCCGCCGGACAGCAGCGAGAGCCGCTTGACCTTCTTGCCCGGCGGGCGCGCCTCCACCTCGATGCCGGTGGTCAGCATGTCCGAGGGGTCGGTGAGCACCAGCCGGCCCTCGCCGCCCGGAAACAGCCGGGCGAAGACCCGCTCGAACTCGCGCTCGGTGTCGGCGTAGGCGGCGGCGAAGACCTGCTCCACCCGCTCGTCCACCTCGCGGACGATGTCGAGCAGGTCCCGCCGGGTGGCCTTGAGGTCCTCGAGCTGCTCGACGAGGAACTGGTGGCGCTCCTCCAGCGCGGAGAACTCCTCCAGCGCGAGCGGGTTGACCTTGCCGAGCAGCGCCAGGGCGCGCTCGGCCGAGCGCAGCCGCTTCTCCTGCTCCTCGCGCACGAAGGGGACGCCCAGCTCGGCGGGACCGCCGTCCCCCGGCTCGCCCCCGCCGTCGGAGTCTTCGGACCGCTCTTTCCCCTCGGCACCGGCAGGCTCCGACGGCGGCACCAGCTGGTCCGGGCCGTACTCGGCCAGCAGCACCTCGGGAGCGATGCCGAGCTCCTCCACCGCCCGGGCCTGCAGCTGCTCGATGCGCATCCGCTGCTCGGCCCGGGCCATCTCGTCCTTGTGCACGGTGTCGACGAGCTGCTCGAGCTCGGCGCCCAGCTCGCGGGTCCGCGCCCGCAGCGACCCCAGCTCCTCCTCCAGCGCCGTGCGCCGGGTGTCCGCCGCGGTCCGCTCGTGCGCCGCCGCGGCCAGGGAGACCTCGAGCCGGGCGAGCACCTGCGCGGCACCCTCGGCCACCGCCCGGGCCACGGCCGCCTCGCGGGCCCGCTGGGCGCGGCGCGCCTGGGCGCGGGCGCGCGCCTCGCGCTCCTGCCGGGCGGCGCGCTCGAGCCCGTCGGCCCGGCCGGCGATGCCCCGGGCGCGCTCCTCGGCGGTGCGCAGCGCGAGCCGCGCCTCCATCTCGCCCTGGCGGGCGGCGGTGGCGGCCGCCCCCAGCCGGTCGCGCTCCTGGGTGGAGGGCTCGCCCTCGTCCGGCGCCTGCTCGGCCGCCTCCAGCCGCTGGGCCAGCTCGGCCAGGGCGGTGCGGTCGGCCTCGAGCTGGGCGAGCGCGGCGTCGCGCGCCTTCGCGTGCCGCTCGGCCTCCGCGCCAGCGGCGCGCACGACGCTGCCGAGCTGGCCGAGCTGCTCGGCCACCGCGGCCAGGCGCGCGTCGGACTCGTGCAGCTGCTCCAGGGCGGCCTCCACGCGCGCCTGCGCGGCGACCTTCTCCTCCTGCGCGGCGGCGAGCTGGAACCGCAGCCGCTCGCAGCGGTGCGAGGCCTCGGCCTGCTTCTGCACCGCCTCGTCGACGGCGGCCTGCACCTCGAGCAGGCTCGGCGCGCTGGCCGAGCCGCCGCGCGCGACGTCGGCGCCGAGCACGTCGCCCTCCCGGGTGGCGGCCACCACCAGCGGCTCGCGCTCGACCAGCTCGCGCGCCTCGGTCAGCCCCTCCACCAGCGCCACCCGGCGCAGCAGCCGGCGCAGCGCCGGCTCGAGCTCGGCCGGCCCGCGCACGGCGTCGACCGCCCAGCGGGCGCCGTCGGGGAGCTGCTCGAGTGAGGTCAGCCACGGGCGCTCGTCCTCGGGGTCGCCGAGGTCGTAGGCGCCGCCGCCCACCAGTAGGCCGGCGCGCCCGGCGTCGTCGTCCTTGAGCAGGCGCAGGGCGTCGACGGCGGCCCCGACGCCGGACACGGCCACCGCGTCGGCGGTGCTGCCGAGCGCCGCGGCCACCGCGCTCTCCCACCCGGCCTCGACGGTGAGCAGGGCCGCCACGGTGCCCAGCAGGCCGGAGACCCGGTCCGAGGCCGCAAGCAGCGCGCCGGCGCCGTCCTTGCGGGCCAGGCCCAGCTCCAGTGCCTCGCGCCGGGCGGTGGCGGCGGCCCGCTCCTGCTCGGCGGTGCGCTCCTGCTCGCGCAGCTCGGCGACCCGCGCCTCGACGTCGGCGAGCGCCGCCGCGGCCGCCTCGTGCTCGGCGTCCAGGCCCTCCTCGCCCTCGTCCAGGCCGGCCACCTGCTGCTCGACCTGCACGAACTCCTGCTGCGCCCGGTCGGCCCGCGCCCGGGCCTCGTCCACGGCCGCCGCCAGCCGGCCCAGCTCGGCCTCGCCGGCCTCCACCCGGGACCGCTTGGCCGCCACCTGACCGGACAGGCGGGCCAGGCCCTCGCGCCGGTCCGCAGCCGCGCGGGCGGCGGCCGCCACCCGCTTCTCCTCCGCCGCGAGCGCGGCCTCGGCGGCCTGCTTCTGCGCGACGACGGCCTCGAGCCGCTCGCGGGCGCCGGACACCTCGGCCTGCAGCCGGGCCTCCTCCTCGCGCACGGTGGCGGCCTCGCGCTCGAGGTCCTCGGGGTCGCGGCCGCGCCGCTCGTCCTCGGCCGGGGCGGCGGACAGGCGCACCCGTTCGGCGGCCAGGCCGGCGGTGCCGCGGAAGCGCTCGCGCAGGCCGGAGAGGCGGTACCAGGTCTCCTGGGCCCGGGCGACCTGCGGCGCCTGCTCGGCCACCGCCGTCTCCAGCTCGGCCTCGCGGGCCTGGGCGGTGGCCAGGGCCGCCTCCACCTGCGCGCGGCGCTCGCGCAGCGCCGTCTCGTCGGCCACCTCGGCCTCGAGCGTGCTGGTGATCTTGACGAGGTCGTCGGCGAGCAGGCGCAGCCGGGCGTCGCGGACGTCGGCCTGGATCACGGCGGCGCGGCGGGCGACCTCGGCCTGCCGGCCCAGCGGCTTGAGCTGGCGGCGCAGCTCGGCGGTGAGGTCCTGCACCCGGGCGAGGTTGGCGGCCATCGCGTCGAGCTTGCGCAGGGCCTTCTCCTTGCGCTTGCGGTGCTTGAGGACGCCGGCGGCCTCCTCGATGAACCCGCGGCGCTCCTCCGGGCTGGCCGACAGCACCGCGTCGAGCTGGCCCTGCCCGACGATGACGTGCATCTCCCGGCCGATGCCGGAGTCCGAGAGCAGCTCCTGCACGTCGAGCAGGCGGCAGGGCTGACCGTTGATGGCGTAGTCCGAGCCGCCGTTGCGGAACATCGTGCGGGTGATCGTGACCTCGGTGTACTCGATCGGGAGCGCACCGTCGGTGTTGTCGATGGTGAGGCTGACCTCGGCCCGGCCCAGCGGCGGGCGGCCGGCGGTGCCGGCGAAGATGACGTCCTCCATCTTCCCGCCGCGCAGGCTCTTGGCCCCCTGCTCGCCCATCACCCAGGACAGGGCGTCGACGACGTTGGACTTGCCCGACCCGTTGGGGCCGACGACGCAGGTGATGCCCGGCTCGAGGTGCAGCGTCGTGGCCGAGGCGAAGGACTTGAAGCCCTTGAGGGTGAGGCTCTTGAGGTGCACGAAGCGCTCCGCGGTGCGCGCCCGGAGGCGCCCGCCCGTCTGGCGGGCGGCGCACCGGGCCGGCACGGGTCGAGGGCCGGGGGGAAGACCGGCGCGAGCCTACCGCCCGGGCAGGTCCGGCCCGTGCCTCTCGTGCACAGCGGGCAACGCCTGTCCGCAGGTCTGCGCAGGCCGGGACGTGCGACGAGGGACGGACCCGGTGGGTCTCGTCCCTCGTGGGTGGGCCGCCGTGGCGGCGGCCCGGTGTGGATCAGTCAGTGGATCCCGACGTGGATCCCGACGTGGATCCCCGCCGTGGATCAGGCCGTGGTGCCGGCCAGCGCTGCGTGCTCGGCCTCGATGGAGAGCACCGCGTCGCGGCCGGCCGCGGCGGCGAGCGCGTCGTTCTCCGTCTGCAGCGAGAGGACCTGGGCCTCGAGGTCCTTGACCCGCTGCTGGAGCCGACGCATCTCCATCGTCATCCGTACGTCGCTGCCACCGAGGTGACCCAGAAGCGCCTTCGCCATCGAAGCGTCCTCCAGCAGATCGGACCTGATCTCGCCGGTCGCGGGTCGCAGGTCGTGTCGGGTGCCCGGCCGCGACGGGGAGCGCGCACGCGGTGGAGTGCGACGGCACGGGACCGTCGGACCGGGATGGGGTGTGCCTTCAGGGTCGCACCGAGGCGGCCGGTTCGTCAACGTGGGTCACGATCAGGTCACGGGTGAAACAGCAGGTCGCGCGGGGGTCGGAGGACGAACCAGGCGTGGGCGTGCCCTATCGCGCCACCCGTCCGGCCCACCGCCGGACCACACCCCTCCGCGCACCAGGTGGCACCTGGATCGGAGCACCGGCGCACCGTTGCTCGCGTCAGCGCTCGAGGAAGCCCGGGCCGACGCCCCGCACCTCGCTCCACCGCTCCACGACCGTCTGCACCGCGCCGGGACGCCGGCGGGTGGACGGCTCCTCGCGCAGCAGCTCGAGCAGGGCCTCGCAGGATGCGCGCGGCCCCTCGGCCACGACCTGCACCCGGCCGTCGTCGAGGTTGGTCGCCGACCCGGCCAGCCCCAGCTCCAGGGCGCGTGCCCGCGTCCACCAGCGGAAGCCGACGCCCTGCACGCGCCCGCGCACCCAGGCGGTCAGCCGGGCCTGCTCCTCGCTCGCCACGGCGGGCACGGTAGCGGCCGGGGCGCCGGGCCGGCCGGCGGACGGTCGTGGCAGCCTGGTCGCATGCGAGAGCTGGCCATCTCCCCCTGCCGCCGCGCCTGCGACTGGGGGCCCACCGGGGAGCTGCTGGACGACCCGCAGGCCGGCGTCCTGCCGATGTTCGCCTGCTCCTCCTGCGGCTCGGAGTGGGTCCGGACCCAGCCCTGGACGCCGGCCCGCTACGACGGCGTCGTCCCGGAGTCCGTCCGCGCCGAGCGCGCCCGCGGCTGACCCCTCCCCTGCCCCTGGTGCTGGAGGGGCAGGGGTCGCGGGGTGGGGTCACCAGCGGGCGTTGCGGGGGCGCGGCTGGCAGCGCGGGCAGGTGTAGGACGAGCGGTTCATGAACGGGTCGCGCCGGATCGGGGTGCCGCAGCGGCGGCAGGGCTCGCCGCGGCGCCCGTAGGCCTCGAGCGACCGGTCGAAGTAGCCGCTCTCGCCGTTGACGTTCACGTAGAGGCTGTCGAACGAGGTGCCGCCCTGGGCCAGCGCGTCGGCCATCACCTCGCGGACCCCGGCCAGCACCCGGGCGATCTCGGCCCGGGTGAGCGTCTCGGTGGGCCGGGCGTAGTGCAGCCTCGCGCGCCACAGCGCCTCGTCGGCATAGATGTTGCCGATGCCGGACACCAGCGACTGGTCCAGCAGGGCGCGCTTGAGCCCGGTGCGTCGGCGGCGCAGCGCCAGCGCGAAGGCGGCGTCGTCGAAGCGCGGGTCGAGCGGGTCGCGGGCGATGTGCGCGATCGAGCGGGGCAGCGGATCTGGCTGGGGCTCGCTCCCAGCCATCAGCGGCTCGACGTCGAGCTCGTCCAGCGCGAGGCCCCCGAAGGTACGCTGGTCCACGAAGCGCAGCTCGCGGCCGGCGTCGGCGAAGCTCAGCCGCACCCGCAGGTGCGTCTCGTCCGGCGCCTCGGGCGGCTGGACCAGCAGCTGCCCGCTCATGCCGAGGTGCGCCATCAGGGCGTCCGCACCGGGCGCCTCGGCGTCCAGCGGCAGCCACAGGTACTTGCCGCGCCGGCAGGCGGCGACCGGGGTGCGGCCCTGCAGCCGCGCGGCGAGGTCGGCCGCGCCCGCGGCGTGCCGGCGCACCGCCCGCGGGTGCTGCACCTCGACCCGGGCGATGGTCCGCCCGACGACCCAGCGCTCGAGGCCGCGACGCACGACCTCGACCTCGGGGAGCTCGGGCACGGCTAGGAGGTGCCCTGCTCGGACGACGCGTCGGACGACGCGGAGGCCCGGGGCCCGGCCGCATCGGTGGACTCGGGCCGGGTGGCCGCGAGCACGGCGTCGGCGGCGGCCAGGGCGTGGGCCGGGGTGCCGTCCGGCGCGCCGTGCAGCTCGCGCAGCTGCGCCCAGGCGGTGGCCGCGGCCTGCTGCTCGGCCTCCTTCTTGCTGCGCCCGGCGCCGTCGCCGTAGCGGGCCTCGCCCAGGCGCACCGCGGCGCGGAAGCTCTTGGCGTGGTCCGGGCCGGACTCCTCGACGACGTACTCGGGCACGCCCAGGTCCAGTCCGGCCGCGAGCTCCTGCAGGCTCGTCTTCCAGTCCAGGCCGGCGCCCAGGGTGGCCGAGGCCTCGAGCAGCGGGTCGAAGAGGCGGTGCACGAGGGTGCCGGCGCGCTCGAGGCCGCCGGAGAGGTAGACCGCGCCGATGACCGCCTCGAGGGTGTCGGCGAGGATCGAGGACTTGTCCCGGCCGCCGGTGGTCTCCTCGCCGCGGCCGAGCCGGACATGGGCGCCGAGGTCGAGCTCGCGGGCGACGTCGGCGAGCGCGCGCATGTTGACCACGGCCGCCCGCAGCTTGGCCAGCTGACCCTCGGGCAGGTCCGGATGGGCCCGGTAGAGGGTCTCGGTGACGACCAGCCCGAGCACCGAGTCGCCGAGGAACTCCAGCCGCTCGTTGGTGGGCAGCCCGCCGTTCTCGTAGGCGAACGAGCGGTGGGTGAGCGCGAGCTCGAGCGTGTCGACGTCGACCGGCACCTCGAGGGCGTCCACCAGCAGCGGCGTCGGCGCGGGGAACGCCTCCGGACGGCTCGCCTGCCCCCTACCGCCCGACCTGTCCGCCCGACCCACGTCCCGCCCCTTCACCGCTGCTCCCTTGCCCTGCACCGCTCCGGCCCCGCTCCCCGCCTGCAGCCACCGCCCCGGCCTCTCCCGGCAGGCACGCGCGCGGGCACGACGACGGGCCCGGCGGCGGCCGGCTCCCCTCCCCGCGGGGGAGGAGACGTCGGCGCCGGCCGGGCCCGGTGGAGCATCGGCGATGAGGTTCTAGACCTCGCGCACCTGGCGGCCGTCGTACTCGAGGAACAGCGGCGTGCCGGCGGCGTCCTCGACGACGGTGGCGCGGTGCGAGACCGAGAACACGGTCCGGCCGCCCTGCACGGTCTTGTTGACCTGGGGCAGCTTCGCCTTCCACTGGCTGCGCCGCGAACGGGTGTTGCTGCGCGACGTCTTGCGCTTGGGGACGGCCACGGCTAGTTCTCCTGCTTCTCGGGGCGGTTCTCGGTGGTGCTGCGGTCTTCGGTGCTGCTGTGCGCTGTGCTGGTCGATGCGGCGGTGCTGGTCGATGCGGCGGTGCTGGTCGTGCCGGTGCCCTCCGAGCCCTGACCGGGCTCGACGAGCCCGGCGAGCGCGGCCCACCGCTGGTCGACGGCGGCGTGCGTGTGCGCCGGGTCGTCGGCCAGCCTGGCCCCGCACTCGGGGCACAGGCCGGGGCAGTCGTCCCGGCACAGCGGCGCCAACGGCAGTGCGAGCACCACCGCGTCGCGCAGCGGCTGCTCGAGGTCGAGGTAGTCCCCGTCCAGGAGCAGCAGCTCGTCGTCGTCGTCCTCCCCGGCGTGACCGGCGCGCCCCGCGTGCTCGTTCGGGGCGTAGGCGTAGAGCTCCTGGAACGTCGTCTCGAGCTCACGCTCGAGCGGGTCCAGGCAGCGCACGCACTCCCCGGCGAGCCGGCCGGCCACCGCGGCGGTGACCAGCACGCCCTCCATGACCGCCTCGAGCCGGAGCTCCAGCCCGAGGTCGGACCCTGCAGGGACGCCGAGCACGTCGTTGCCGAGATCTGCCGGCGCAGGGACGGAGCGGGAGACCTTCCGCATCGATCCCGGACGACGGCCCAGCTCGCGGGTGTCGACGACGAGCGGGGATCGCGGGTCGAGGCGGGAAATGACTCCTGCTCCCTCCACGTGTGACGGCAGACCGGCCAGCGCACGCGACAGCGTGCACCGACGAGCCGAAGGGCGAGACTACTAGACGCGCGCGGAGGGCCCCAAACGAGCGAGGCCGCACCGGCTCGACCAGCCCTCTACTCGGGCAGTCTCTACTCGGGCAGTCGCTACTCGGGGGGCAGCGGCGGCTCGTCGACGTCCGCGCCGACCTCGCCGAGCGCGTCGAGCTCGGAGCGCCCGTGCAGCTTCTCCCGGCCGCGGTGCACCGCGGCGAGGGTCTTGGTGAGCACCACCTCGAAGTTGGCCAGCTTCTCGTCGACGTAGTCGTCGGTCTCCCGGCGCATCCGCGCGGTCTCCTCGGCGGTGGCGCGGCCGATCTCGTCGGCCTGGCGCACCGCCTCGGCCACCACGACGGACTCGCTGACCAGCCGGGCCTGCTCGGCGTGGGCGTCCTCGATGATCCGCCGCGCCTCGGCCCGGCCGTCGTCGACGACCGCCTCGCGGTCGGCCAGCAGCCCGCGGGCCTGATCCAGCTCCTGCGGCAGCAACTCGCGCAGCTCGTCGAGCAGGCCGAGCACCTCGGCCCGGTTGACGATGCACGAGGCCGACATCGGCATCGACCGCGCCCCCTCGACCCGCGCGGCGAGCTCGTCGAGCTTGTCGTGCACGTCCACGGGCTGGTCCACCCCTCTGTCGGTCCTGCTCCTGCACGGCGAGGAGGTCGCGGGCCGGCGGGCGGACCGGTCGCTAGCGGGCGCTCCGGTCGGCGAGCCGCTCGGCGAGCCGACGCAGCACCGGCTCGGGCACCAGGCCCGCCACGTCGCCACCCCAGGTGGCGACCTCCTTGACCAGGCTAGACGAGAGGAAGGAGTAGTCGGCGTTGGTGGCCACGAACAGCGTCTCCACCCCGGTGAGGCGGTGGTTCATCTGCGCCATCTGCAGCTCGTAGTCGAAGTCGCTCACCGCGCGCAGTCCCTTGACGATGGCCGGGATGTCGCGCTGGCGGCAGAAGTCGACCAGGAGCCCGTGGTGCGACTCGACCACGATGTTGCCCAGGTGCGCCGAGGACTCGCGCAGCATCTCCATGCGCTCCTCGACGGTGAACAGCCCCTGCTTGCTCTTGTTCACCAGCACCGCGACGGTGACCTCGTCGTAGAGGTCCGAGGCGCGGGCGATGACGTCGAGGTGGCCGTTGGTCGGCGGGTCAAAGGACCCGGGGCACACGCAGCGGCGCACAGGGCGGCTCCCGTTCACGTCGTCGTGTCGTCCGATGCCGGGCGGTCCGGAGTCCGGCTGTCTGAGGTGGGGCGGTCCGGGGCAGGGCCCGAGGCGGCGCGACCGTACCAGAGCGTGGCCTCGCCGTAGCGGCGGGACCGCAGCGGCTCGAACCCGGCCGGCCAGGCCAGGTCCGCACCGCGGGTGGCCCGCTCGACGACGACCACGGAGTCGGGTGCGACCCAGCCGTGGTCCCGCAGCGCCTCGAGGACGCGCACCACCTCGGCGTCGGTGACGGCGTAGGGCGGGTCGGCGAAGACGACGTCGAAGGGGGCGGCGGCCGGCGCGCCGAGGACCCGCTCGACCTTGGCCGCCTCCACCCGGGCGCCGGGCAGGCCGAGCGCGCGGACGTTCTCCCGCACCGTGCGGGCGGCGCGGGCGTCGGCCTCGACCAGCAGGGCGGCACCGGCCCCTCGACTGAGCGCCTCCAGGCCGACGGCGCCGCTGCCGGCATAGAGGTCGAGCACCCGCGCGCCGGCCAGCGGACCCCGCAGCGCCTCGAGCGTGCTGAAGAGGGCCTCGCGGGCGCGGTCGGACGTCGGCCGGGTGCCGTGCCCGGGCGGCACGGCCAGCCGGCGACCCCCCGCGACGCCGGCGACGACCCGGGTCATGCCTGCACCCCGCTCGTCATCGCCGGTCAGGCCTTCTCGAGGAACTCGGCCCGCTCCTCGTCCACCATGGACTGCAGCGCCTGGCGCAGCGCCGGGTGGGCGGAGAGCTCGGGGTCCTCCTCCACGACGGCGACGGCCTCCTCGCGGGCGGCGCGGATGACGTCCTCGTCGCGGACGACGGCCAGCAGCCGCAGGCTCGAGCGGTGCCCGGACTGGCTGGCGCCCAGCACGTCGCCCTCGCGGCGCTGCTCGAGGTCGAGCCGGGACAGCTCGAAGCCGTCGGTGGTGGCGGCCACGGCCTTCAGTCGCTCGGCCGCCGGGCTCCCCGAGGCGACGTCGGTGACCAGCAGGCACGTGCCCGGTGCGCTCCCCCGGCCGATGCGCCCACGGAGCTGGTGCAGCTGGCTGACGCCGAACCGGTCGGCGTCCATGACCACCATCACCGTGGCGTTGGGGACGTCGACGCCCACCTCCACGACCGTGGTGGCGACGAGCACGTCGAGCCGGCCGGCAGCGAAGTCGGCCATCACCGCGTCCTTCTCGTCCGGCACGAGCCGGCCGTGCAGGATGCCGATCCGAAGACCGGCCAGCGGCCCTTCCGCGAGCATCGGCGCCACATCCAGCACCGCCAGCGGCGGGCGTCGCTGGTGGCCGGCCTCCGGCGGCGGCGCGTCGTCGGCGAAGTCCTCCTCGACGTCGTTCGCACTGCCGCGCCTGTTCTTCTCGCCAGTCCTGGTGCCGGACTTCCCGTCGTTCTTCGAGCCGGCCCTGCCGGTGTCGGCCGGGTCCTCGCCGATGCGAGGGCAGACGACGAACGCCTGGTGGCCCTTCGCGACCTCGTCGCGGACCTTCTCCCAGGTGCGCTCGAGCCAGCGCGGCAGCTCGGTGGGCGCCAGGTGCGTGGCGATCGGCGAGCGCCCCTGCGGCAGCTCGGTGAGGGTGGAGGTCTCCAGGTCGCCGAACACCGTCATCGCCACGGTGCGCGGGATGGGCGTGGCGGTCATGACCAGCACGTGCGGGGGCACCGCGGCCTTGCCGCGCAGGGCGTCGCGCTGCTCCACCCCGAAGCGGTGCTGCTCGTCCACCACCACCAGGCCGAGGTCGGCGAACTCGACGGCGTCCTGGATGAGGGCGTGGGTGCCGACGACGATGCCGGCGGCCCCGGAGGCGGCGTCGAGCAGCGCCTGGCGGCGGGCGGCGGCCGGCTGGGAGCCGGTGAGCAGCGCGACCCGGGTGCCGAGGTCGGCGCCGCCGAGCATGCCCGCCTGCGCGAGCTCGCCCAGCATCGTGCTGATCGAGCGGTGGTGCTGCTGGGCGAGCACCTCGGTGGGGGCCAGCAGCGCGGCCTGCCCGCCGGCGTCGACGACGGTGAGCATGGCCCGCAGCGCCACCAGGGTCTTGCCCGATCCGACCTCGCCCTGCAGCAGCCGGTGCATGGGGTGCGGCCGGGCCAGGTCCTCGGCGATCTGCGCGCCCACCTCGCGCTGGCCAGCGGTGAGCTCGAACGGCAGCCGGGCGTCGAAGGCCTCCAGGAGACCGTCCGGACGCGCCACCCGGGGGGTGGCGGCGAGCTCGCGCTGGGCGGCCCTGCGCTGGGCCAGGGCGACCTGCAGCACGAACGCCTCGTCCCAGCGCAGCCGGGCCCGGGCCCGGCGGGCGGACGCCTGGTCGGCAGGACGGTGGATGAGCCGCAGCGCCTCGCCGAGCGGGGGCAGCCCGTGCCGGCGGCGCAGGCCCTCGGGCAGCGGGTCGGGGACCTCGCCGAGGTGAGCCAGCGCGTGACCGACGCAGCTGGCGATCTGCCAGGTGGTCAGGCCAGCGGTGGCCGGGTAGATCGGCACCAGGGCGCCGGCGAACTGCTCGACCTCCTCAGGCTTGGCCACGCGCGGGTTCACCAGCTGCAGCTTGCCCTTGAAGCTGTCGACCTTGCCCGAGAAGAGCTTCTCGGCCCCCACGGTCAGGTCTCTCTTCACGCCGTCGTGCATGAAGAACTTCTTGTGGAAGAACGTGACCGTGAGCTCGTCGGTCCCGTCGGTCACGGTCGCGTCGAACTTGTACAGGGTCTCCTTGCGCCCGTTCTTCGGCGGGAAGGAGGCGGCGTTGCGGTGGGTCACCCGCGCGGCGATGGTGACCTCGTCGCCGACCCGCAGGCTGGACAGCGGGGTCAGCTGGCCGCGCTCGTAGTAGCGGCGCGGGTAGTGGCGCAGCAGGTCGCTGACGGTGTGGAGCCCCAGGTGGTCGGCGACGGACCTGGCGCTCCTGCCCCCCAGCACCGTGACCAGCGGGGCGGCCAGCGGGTCCTGCGTCGCCTCCCGAGGCGCCTGCTCGGTCACCTTCATCTCGCTGGACATCTCACTCCACCGCCAGCAGCAGCGGGTAGCGGGCCTGGCCACCGTCGTAGACGACGGTGTCGACGTCGGGGCGGGTGGTCTCCACGTGCCGCACGACGGCGGCGGCCAGCCCCTCGGGCGCGCCGGCACCGGTGACCACGGTGACCAGCTCCCCCGCCGGGCCGAGCATGCGGTCCACGACGTCGCAGGCGGTGCGCGCCAGGTCCGCGCCGATGAGCGCGAAGTCGCCGTCGACGATGCCCAGCACGTCGCCGGGGCGGCACGGGCCGGCCATCGTGACCGCCTCCCGGACCGCCAGGGTGACCGCCCCGTGCCGGGTGTGCCCGGCCGCGCTGGTCATGGCGACCACGTCGTCGTCGAAGCGACGGGACGGGTCGTGCACGGCCATCGCGGCCAGGGCCTGCACGCTGGCCACGGTGGGCACCACGGCGACCCGCCGCCCCTCGGCGCGCGCCTCCTCGGCGGCGGCCTCCGCGACCGCCCGGCTGTCGGCGTCGTTGGGGAGCACCACCACCTCGCCGGCCCCGGTGGCCCGGATGCCGGCGAGGATGTCGGCGGTGCACGCGCGGTGGCCCGGGCCGCCCGGCACGACCGCGGCGCCGCTGGCCTCGAGGACCGCGGCCAGGCCGTCGCCGGCCACGACCGCCACCACGGCCCGCCCGGCCCGCTGGTCCGCGGCCCGGGCGGCCTGCTCGGCGAAGTGGGTGACCTTGATCCGGTAGGGGCGGCCGGCCGCGATGCCCGCCTCCAGGGCCGCGCCGACGTCGTCGACGTGCACGTGCACGTTCCACAGCCCGTCGCCGCCGACCACGACCAGCGAGTCGCCCAGGGGCTCGAGGGCGGCGCGCAGCGGCTCGACGGCGTCGTCGGGGGCGTCGAGCAGGTACATCACCTCGAACGCGGGGCCGTCGGCGGCCGGCGGCGAGGGCCGGGGGTGCTCGAGCCGCGAGGCCGGCGGCCCCTCCGTGACGGCGACCCCGGTGACCACGCCCACCAGCGCGTCGAGCAGCACGGTCAGACCGCGCCCGCCGGCGTCGACGACGCCGGCCAGGCGGAGCACCTCGAGCTGCTCGGGGGTGCGGGCCAGCGCCTCGCGGGCGGCGGCGGCGGCCGCGGCGACGACCTCCGCCAGCGTCCCGCCGCGCGCCCCCTCGGCGGCGGCCCGGGCCACGGTGAGCATGGTGCCCTCGACCGGCCGGGCGACGGCCTCGTAGCCCAGCTCGGCCGCCCGCCGCAGCGCCGCGGCGAGCCGCTCCGCCCCGCCGGCGCGCTCCCCGTCGCCGGTGCGCGGGCCGGCGGACAGGCCGGTGGCAACCCCGCGCAGCAGCTGGCTGAGGATGATCCCGGAGTTGCCCCGGGCCCCGAGCAGCGCGCCGCGGGCCATCGCCTGCAAGGTCTCGGCCAGCCCGGCGTCGGCGGGCAGCGCGTCCAGCGCCTGGGCGGCGGCGTCGACGGTGAGGTAGAGGTTGGTGCCGGTGTCGCCGTCGGGCACCGGGTAGACGTTGAGGGCGTCGATCTCCTCGCGGGCCCGGGCCAGCGACTCGAGGCCGTCCCGGCACCAGCGGCGCACGGCCTGGGCGTCGAGCGTGTCCAGCGCGTCGAGCACGCCGTGCCTCCCGTCCGCCCGCTCTGGTCCCGTGGGCCCTCGGCCCGACTCGCACAACCCGCCGGCCCGACCGGCGCCGACGCGCGCAACCTACCTCCCGGGTCGGACACCGGCCCGGGAGGTGCCCGCGTGGTGCGCCGGCCGGCGACGGCGGCGGTTGGCGTCCACCCTGGCCGGTCGGCTACCCTGCTCCGGTTGCCCGGACCCCTCCGGGCTGGTCCGCCCGACTTCTCGGGTCCCACACCTTTCGCACAAGGAGTTACCCCGTGGCTGCCACCTGCGACGTCTGCGGCAAGGGCCCGGGCTTCGGCATGAGCGTCTCGCACTCGCACCGCCGCACGCACCGCCGCTGGAACCCCAACATCCAGACCGTGCGCGCCATGGTCGGTCGCACGCCGAAGCGGCTCAACGTCTGCACCTCGTGCATCAAGGCGGGCAAGGTCACTCGCTGACCTGCGGCGCCCGCGGGCGCTCCGTCCGTCCTGGACGACCTGATCGCCGAGAGGGGCGGTCCACCGCCTGGTGGACCGCCCCTCTCACGTGCTCCACCCCGGGCAGGCGGTGCTCTCCTGGCCCGGCCCGGCCGGAACGATCACGGGACCGTGATCTCTACTCGCCTACCTCGGCGAATCCACCGAGGTCGGCGAGCCCTCGCCGCGGTCGGGCGCGCGAGCGAGGTCGCCGCCACGTCGGCCGCCGGCCGCCGCGACGAGGTCAGCGGCGGTAGTGGTCCCAGCCGCCGTCGGCCCACGCCTGGCCGGCCACGGTGACGGCGGGCGCCCCCTCGGCGCGCTCGCCCACCTGCCCGACCAGCCGCCAGTGGGGCGGCAGCACCGTGCCGGCCGGGAACGTGGCCGCCAGGGCGTGGTCCTCGCCGCCGGTGAGCACCCAGGTCAGCGGGTCCACACCCAGGGCCGCGCCGGCGTCCTGGAACGGCTGCGGCAGCTCGAAGGCGTCCGGGTGGACGTCGACGGCCACCCCGGAGGCGTCGGCGATGTGGCCGAGGTCGGCGAGCAGGCCGTCGCTGATGTCGCACATCGCGGAGGCGCCGAGCCGGGCGGCCTCGGGGCCGGCGGCGTAGGGCGGCTCGGGGCGGCGGTGCGCCTCCACCAGGACCCGCGGCGAGCGGAACCCCCGGCGCAGCACGGCCAGGCCGGCGGCGGACCAGCCCAGTCGGCCGGCGACCGCGACCAGGTCACCGGGGTGGGCGCCTGCGCGGGTGACCGGAGCACGGCCCTCCAGCGCGCCGAGGGCGGTGACCGAGACGACCACGCACGGCCCGCTGACGACGTCGCCGCCGGCCACCGAGGCACCCACCAGCTCCGCCTCCTCGCGCAGGCCGTCGGCCAGGCCCAGCGCCCAGTCCGCCGGCAGGTCCGCCGGGGCGGCCAGGCCGACCACCAGCGCGCTGCCGACCGCGCCCATCGCGGCGACGTCGGCGAGGTTCTGCGCCGCCGCCTTGCGGCCGACGTCGTGCGCGCTGGACCAGTCGCGGCGGAAGTGCACGCCCTCCACGAGGACGTCGGTGGTGACCACGACGCGCCCGTCCGGCGCCGCGACCACGGCGGCGTCGTCGCCGGGACCGAGCAGCACGGCCGGGCCCTGCGGCAGCCGGGCCACCACCTGCGCGATGAGGCCGAACTCGCCCAGCGCGGCCACGCTGCCGGGCGCCGGGGTGGAGGACGGAGGCTGCTGCGGGGGCGTCATGCGGTTCCTCTCGGTGATCGCCCGCATGCTCCCAGGGCGGTGGACTGGACGTCGAGGCGGCGCGGGCGGGTGCGATAGGTTCGGCAGCGCCGTCGCCGCGAGGGGCCGGCACGACGAGTGGAGGGCGAACGTGGTGGTCCAGGCCTACATCCTCATCCAGACCGAGGTCGGCAAGGCGGCCGCCGTCGCCCAGGAGATCGGCCAGATCGCCGGCGTCACCCTGGCCGAGGACGTCACCGGCCCCTACGACGTCATCGTGCGCGCCGAGGCCGGCAACGTGGACGACCTGGGCAAGCTGGTCGTCGCCCGGGTGCAGTCCGTCGAGGGCATCACCCGCACCCTGACCTGCCCGGTCGTCCACCTCTGACCGCTCCCGCACCCGCGCGGTCGACGCACCCGCGCCGGCTGGCGTTCGTCGTCGCGGGGCTGCTGATCCTCGCGCTGGCGCTGGTCACCGCGCTCCTGCTGCGCCACCGCGACCGCGGACCGGTGACTGTCCAGCCCCCCTCCCCCGACGACCCGGTGGCGGCGACGTGCCGCGCGCTGCACGACGTGCTGCCGGCGTCGGTGGACGGCGCGGCCCGGCGCAGCACCTCCCCGGTCAGCGACCTGACCGCCGCGTGGGGCAGCCCGCCGGTCGTGCTGCGCTGCGGCGTGCCGCGGCCGGCCGCGCTGGAGCCGACGTCGCAGCTGGTCACGATCGACGGCGTCGACTGGTACCCCGAGCAGCTCTCCGACGGCTACCGCTTCACCTCCTACGGGCGGGTCGCCGACGTCGAAGTGCGGGTGCCGGGCAGGTATGCCCCCGAGGTGAACCCGCTGGTCGACCTGGCGGCGGCGATGAAGAAGGCCGACCCGCTCAAGGCTTCCTGATCTCCTACCCAATGTAGTAGCTCGCGATTCTCGTTCGACGGCGCGGCGGGAAGGCTGACACTCTGCCGACATGGACGCCCCGCCCTGGACCCTGACCCCACCTCCGGTCGAGCACCTGGACCTGGGCGCCGGCGTGCTGCTGCGCCGCTGGCGCGAGGACGACGCCGAGGTCGTCACCGACGCGGTCACCTCGTCGCTGGAGGAGATCGGCGACTGGATGCCGTGGGCCGCCGGCGGCTACGGCGAGCAGGACTCGCGCGACTGGCTCGCGCACAGCCGCCGGCAGTGGGAGTCCGGCCTCGAGTTCGACTACGCGATCGTGGAGCACGGCGACGCCGTCGGCTCGATCGGCCTGATGACGCGGCGCGGGCCGGGCGTGCTGGAGATCGGCTACTGGCTGCGCACCGACCGGACCGGTCACGGGCTCGTGACCCGCGCCGCCGACGCGCTGGCCCGGCTCGCGCTGAGCCGCCCCGACGTCGAGCGGGTGGCGGTGGTGCACGACGCCGGCAACGTGCGCAGCCAGGGCGTGCCGGAGCGGCTGGGGTTCCGACGGGTGGGGACTGAGCCCAAGAACGACGGGGCCGCCCGGCGGACCGGGGACACGTCGGTGGTGTGGGAGCTGACGCGGGGGGAGCTGGGACGGGAGAACATGCCGTGATCAAGCAGAAATGGTGCGGCGAGCGCTTCGCCATCTCTGATTGACCACGGCGAGAGGGGGCGGCGCGGGGACGTCGGTGCCGGTCACGGTCAACCGCGCTGGTGACGGGGGCAGCCCGGCGGCACGCGGCTTCTGCGGCCGGCCGCGGTCCGCGCCCCCCACGAAGTTGTCGCCACCCTCGCGGAATATCACGGGGGCGGCGACAAGGGATCACGGGGCCGTGATCGTTCCGGGCGGGACCGGGCTCGATACGGCCAGCGCTGGTCAGCGCAGGCCGGCGGGGCGGGCCAGGGCGGTGCGCAGCAGGCGGTCGACGAGGGCGGGGTAGTCGAGGCCGGAGGCGGCCCACACCAGGGGGAACATCGAGACCGGAGTGAAGCCCGGCATGGTGTTGACCTCGTTCACCACTGCGGATCCGTCCTCGAGGACGAAGAAGTCGACGCGGGCCAGGCTCTCGCAGCCCAGGGCCTCGAAAGCCTGGACGGCCATCGCGCGAATCGTCTCCGACACTTCGTCGGAGACGTCGGCGGGGACGTCGAGCTCGGTGCCGTTGTCGGGCAGGTACTTGGCCTCGAAGTCGTAGAACTCGTGTCCGGCGCCCACCCGGATCTCGGCCACGCAGCTGGCCTCCGGCTCGCCGCCGTCGACGCCCTCGAGCACGCCGCACTCGATCTCGCGGCCCACCACGCCGGCCTCGACGATGACGCGCGGGTCGTGCCGCTGGGCCTCGGCCACAGCGGCGTCGAGCTCGTCGGCCGAGTGCACCTTGGTGATGCCCATGCTCGAACCCGCCCGGCAGGGCTTGACGAACACCGGGAAGCCGAGCGCCTCGACCTCGGCGCGGACCGCGTCGGGCGAGCGCTGCCACCGGCGCGGCGGCACCACGACGTAGCGGCCCACCGGCAGCCCGGCGGCCGCCAGCAGCGCCTTCATGACGCCCTTGTCCATGCCGGCCGCCGAGGCCAGCACGCCGCTGCCGACGTAGGGCACGCCGGCCAGCTCGAGCAGGCCCTGGATGGTGCCGTCCTCGCCGTAGGGCCCGTGCAGCAGCGGCAGCACGACGTCGACCTGCCCGAGCGTGCGCGGCACGTCGCCCGGCTCGCGCACCTCGAGGTCGCGGTTGGTCGGGTCGCCGGCCAGCACCACGGCCGCGCCGGTCTCGGGCACCGAGGGCAGCGAGCTGCCGGTGACCGCGAGCTTCTCCGGTTCGTCCGGCGCCAGCACCCAGCGACCCTCATGGGTGATCCCCACCGGGACGACGTCCCAGGCGTCGCGGTCGATGGCGGCCAGCACGCTGCCGGCGGTGACGCAGGACACCCCGTGCTCGCTGCTGCGCCCGCCGAAGACCACGGCCACACGCGGCTTGCGCTGCTCGGTCATGTGCCCGACCTCGTGCTCTCGTCGCTGTGCCCCCCACCGCCGCCAGGACCCTACCCGCTCGCGTGCGACGATCGGCACATGCAGCACCCCTCCCCCAGCGACGACCGCACCGACCTCGCCCCCGCCACGGTGGCCGTCGTCGCCGGCCGACCGGCCCCCGCCCCGGACGCGCCGTTCAACGTGCCGGTCGTCATGGCCTCGACCTACCACGCGGGCGGCGACGTCGGCTACGGCCGGTTCGGCAACCCCACCTGGGCGGCGCTGGAGGAGGCCGTCGGCGCGCTGGAGGGCGGCACCGCGGTGGCGTTCGGCTCGGGCACCGCGGCGGTCGCGGCGGCGCTCGACCTGGTCCCCGTCGGCGGCGTCGTGGTGGCCCCCGAACGGGCCTACTCCGGCACCCTCGCCCTGCTGCGCCGCCTGGCCGAGCGCGGGCTGCTCACCGTGCGAGCGGTCGACGTCGAGGACGGCGAGAAGCTGGCCGCGGCCTGCGAGGGGGCGGCCCTGGTCTGGCTGGAGAGCATCGCCAACCCGACCATGGAAGCCGTCGACGTCGAGGCGGCCGCGCGCGCCGCGCACGACGCCGGGGCGAAGGTCCTCGTCGACGCCACCTTCGCCACTCCCCTGCTGCAGCGTCCGCTGGCCCTGGGCGCCGACGTCGTCGTGCACAGCGCCACCAAGTACCTCAGCGGGCACAGCGACGCCCTGATGGGCCTGACCGTGTCCAGCCCGGAGATCGCGGACCTGCTGCGCGGCCACCGCACGGCAGCCGGCGCCGTGCCCGGCACGCTGGAGGCCTACCTCGTGCTGCGCGGGCTGCGCACGCTGCACCTGCGGGTCGAGCGCTCGCAGGCCAGCGCCGGCGAGCTGGCCCGCCGCGCCGCCGCGCACCCGGCGGTCACCCGGGTCCGCTACCCCGGCTGGGGCGCGATGCTCGCGGTGGAGGTGGCCGACGCCGCCCGGGCCGACGCGGTGGTCGCGGCCGTGCGGCTGTGGGGTCACGCCACCAGCCTGGGCGGGGTGGAGTCGATGCTCGAGCGGCGGCGCAAGTGGGCGCTGGAGTCCCCGTCGGTGCCTGAGGGCCTTCTCCGACTCTCTGTCGGAGTGGAGGACGTCGAGGACCTGTGGGCGGACCTCGCGCAGGCGCTGGACGCCGGCCGGTAGCGAGGACGCGCTACCGCCAGCGCAGCGCCGCCGGGTGAAGGGCCTCGCCGACGCCGCGGCCGACCCCCTCCAGCCGGAGCCGGCGCGCCCATCGCGGCAGGTGCGGCCGGGACAGCCGGCGCAGGTCCGCCGTGGCCAGCTTGCGCACCACGACGACTCCGGCGGCCACCACGACGGCGTTCCAGCCGGTCGGGCCGGCCAGGCGGAGCAGCCCCGCGGCGAGCAGGAAGTCGAGGAAGACCCCGAACGCGGCATGGACGCTGCGGGTGCGCAGCAGTGTGACGATGCCCAGCAGGAGCCCCACGGCGGTGCAGGCGGTGGCGGCCGAGTGCAGCAGCGCGACGGGCAGGACGTCGGGCATGGGGCCGGCCCGCCGGCTCAGGAGGCGTCTCGGGCGTGCTCGCCACGGACGTCGACGCTGGCTCCGGAGTGCCCGTCGGCCGCGGCGGCCTTGCGCTGCACGGCGTGCTCGTCGTCGACGACCCGCCGCTCCTCGGTGATCTCGCGGGCCAGGAAGAAGTTGAGCAGGGTCCGGATGGCCGCGATGGCGGCCAGCTTGCCGATCTCCTGGTACGTCGGCGCGATCGCAGTGCGCAGGACGTCGCCGGCGAGCTGGAACTCCAGGCCCAGCGCCAGGAACCGCCCCAGCACCAGGCGCACCGGCACGAAGGCGTCGGGGTTGCTGTGCCGCAGCGCGAGCAGGAACCGGACGAACGCGACCAGCGCGCCCACGGCGATGACCAGTGCGCCGCCGGCCTCGACCAGCCGGACCAGCAGGTCGACGATGGTGCGCAGCCCCTCCTCGGGCAGTACGGAGGACAGGCCGCCACCTTCGGCCAGGAGCCATCCCGAGATCGCTGCGTGATGCATGGCGCATGGGTTACCCACCGTGCGCCGCTCAAACGGGGTGCGACCGCCTCAGGCCTTCCCACGAGCGGCGCCCGCCGCCCCCACCGCCGTGATCAAGCAAGAATTGTCAAGTGTCTGCTTCACCATTCCTGCTTGATCGCGGAGAGAGGGGCGGGGCTAGTCGATCCGCACCTCGGGCTTGGCCGAGCGGGTCATCAGGCTGCGCGCCATCTCCAGCGGCGGCACGTTGTCGCGGACCACCGAGACGACGTGCTCCACGATCGGCACGTCGACGCCGTGGGCCTGGGCCAGCTGCAGGATCGACTGGCAGCTCTTGACCCCCTCGGCCACCTGGCGGCTCTCGGCCACGATCTGCTCGACCGTCATGCCGCGGCCGAGCTTCTCCCCGAAGGTCCGGTTGCGCGACAAGGGAGACATGCAGGTGGCGACCAGGTCGCCGAGCCCGGCCAGGCCGGAGAAGGTGAGCGGCTGCGCGCCGAGTGCCACGCCGAGCCGGGTGGTCTCGGCCAGCCCGCGGGTGATGATCGAGGCCTTGGTGTTGTCCCCCCAGCCCAGGCCCTCGGCCATGCCGGCGGCCAGCGCGATGACGTTCTTCACCGCCCCGCCCAGCTCCACGCCCACGACGTCGACGTTGGTGTAGGGGCGGAAGTGCGGGGTCATCATGACCGACTGCAGCCGGGTGGCGACCTCCTCGTCGGCGCACGCCACCACCGACGCCGCCGGCTGGCGGGCCGCGATCTCCTTGGCCAGGTTGGGCCCGCTCACCGCCGCGATCCGCTCCGGCCCGGCGCCGGTGAGCTCGGCGACCACCTCGGTCATCCGCCGGGTGGTGCCCAGCTCGATGCCCTTCATCAGGCTCACCAGCACCGCCTGCTCGGGCAGCAGCGGCGCCCACAGGGCGAGGTTGTCCCGCAGCGTCTGGGAGGGCACCGCGAGGACCACCACCTCGGCACCGTGCAGGGCCGCCTCGGCGTCGGCGGTGCCGCGGACGGCGTCGGGCAGGCGGACGCCGGGCAGGTAGTCGGGGTTCTCGTGCCGCGCCTCTACGACCTGGGCCAGCTCGGGCCGGCGGGCCCACAGCGTGACCTCGTTGCCGGCGTCGGCCAGGACCAGGCTGAAGCCCGTGCCCCACGACCCGCTGCCCAGCACCGCGACCCGCGTCATGAGCGGCCTCCCCTGTGATGTGCCCTCCGCCGTCGCGGGCCGGTCGAGGCCCCGCCCTGCTGACGGTGCGGGTTGCCGGTGACCGGCACGCCGGCCGCCTTCGGGTCGAACCGCACCGCGGGCGGCGTCCGGCCGCGCAGCTGCGCCACCGCGGCGGTGAGCACGGTCATGATCCGGTCGGTGGCCTCGGCCAGCACCTCGGCGGTCGGCTCGCCGTCGGGCAGCCCGGACAGGTCGACCGGCGGTGCGGCCAGCACGTGCACGGTGCGCGGCGGGAGCAGGTGCGGCCGGGTCGAGTACGGCGCCAGCACCTCCTGCACGCCCCACTGGGCCACCGGCACCACCGGGGCACCGGTGGCCAGCGCGATCCGGGCCGCGCCGGTCTTGCCACGCATCGGCCACAGGTCCGGGTCGCGGGTGAGCGTGGCCTCGGGGTAGACGACGACGCACTCGCCCCGACGCACCGCCGCCACCGCGGCCTCGTAGGCCCGGGAGGCGTCCTGCGATTCGCGGAAGACGGGGATCTGGTCCGCCCCGCGGACGACCCGGCCGACGAACGGGATGTCGAAGACGGCCGCCTTGGCGAGGAAGCGAGGCAGCAGGCCGTTGTCGTAGAGGAAGTGCGCCAGCGTGAACGGGTCGAGGTGGCTGACGTGGTTGGCCACCAGCACCATCCCCCCGGTGCGCGGCAGGTTCTCCGCGCCGTGCCAGTCCCGCCGGGTGAAGACGGTGAGCAGCGGCTTGAGCACGTAGATGGCGAACCGGTACCAGAAGCCGGCCCGCGGACGCCCCGCGTCACGGCCCGCGCCGCTACGCCACCGCGCCACGTCCCACCTCTCTCGCTGCTCGAGTCCTTCATCCAACCGCACCGGTCCGCCCCGCGCGTCATCCTTCGCGGGGCGGATGGCGGCTGCGAGCGTGGCTCCCGCGGCGCGGCCGCCGGCTGGGGCGGGCGCCCCGGGGGTGGGAGGATCCTGACGTGACCATCCCCGAGCCGGCCCGCATCCGGTGGAGCCTGGTGGTGCCGGTGAAGGCTCCCGCACGGGCCAAGTCGCGGCTGCACCCGCTCGCCGACGCCACCCGGGAGGCGCTGGCCCTGGCCTTCGTCGCCGACGCTGTCGCCGCGGCACTGCGCAGCCCGCTGGTCGCGCGGGTCCTCGTCGTGACCACCGACACCGGGGCGGCGCGCACGCTGGCCGCGCTGGGAGCCGTGCCGGTGGAGGACCGGCCGGACGAGGGCATCGACGCCGCGGTGCTGGTGGGTGCCCGTGCCGTGCGAGCGCAGGGCGATCTGCCGGTGGCGGCCATGGCCGGCGACCTGCCCGCGCTGCGCACGGACGACCTCACCGCAGCCCTGCTGCAGGCCGCGGCCCACCCCGCGGCGGTCGTGGCCGATGCCGCCGGGACGGGCACCACGCTGCTCACCGCCCGGCACGGGCGGCTGCGGCCGCACTTCGGCATCGGCTCCGCAGCGGCCCACGCCGCGGCCGGGGCGGTGCTGCTGGGCCCGGACGCGCTGCCCGTCCCCACCCTGCGCCGCGACGTCGACACCCCCGCCGACCTGGCCGCCGCGGTTCACCTGGGCACCGGCCCGCGCACCACGGCGCTGCTGGCCGCCCTGGACGAGGACCTGCCCGACGCCGCCGGCGCGGGGAGCTAGCGCCGTGCAGGCGACCGTCCGCTCGTTCGACCCCGACAGCAGGTCGGGCACGGTGCTGCTCGACGACGGCGTCGAGCTGCCTTACGACGCCGCCGCCTTCGACGCCGGCGGCCTGCGCCTGCTCCGGGTCGGACAGCGGGTGCGGCTCGACGTCGTCGTCGACGGCCTCACCGTGGTCCGGCTCACGCTCGCCACGTTCTGAGCGACCTCGCTCGACGATCCTGGGCACGGTCGACGGCGCTGGAGACGGGCAGGGCCTCTCGCGGGTGCGGTCGGACGACGTCAGGCCTTGGCCGCGGTCCGCTTGCCCGCCGCCTTGGTCGCGGTCCTCGTCGCCGTCTTCGTCGTAGCGCTCTTCTTCGTGGCCGACTTGGTCGTGGCGGTCTTCTTCACGGCGGTCTTCGTCCCGGCCGTCCTCGTCGCGGCGGTCTTCGTCGCGGCGGCCTTCGTCGCCGTCTTCGTCGTCGCCGTCTTCGTCGCCGCCGTCCCAGCGGTGCTCTTCGCCGGAGCCTTCGTCGCGGTCGTCCGTGCGCCGGCCGGCCCGCTTCCTGCGGCCCTGCTGCCCTGGGCCGGGATCGAGGCTGCCGTGCCGGCGGCCCGGCGGCCCGACGCCGCCGCCCGCCCGGCCGTCCCGACCGCGGCACCCGCGGCCGCACCGGCGGTGGCCGCGGCCACCTTGGGCAGCTTGCGCGCGCCGCTGACGATGGCCTTGAGCTCGGCGCCGGCCCGGAACTTCGGCACCGTCGACTTGCGCACCTTCACCGTCTCGCCGGTGCGCGGGTCGCGCGCGGTGCGAGCCGCGCGCTCGATCTTCTCGAACGAGCCGAACCCGGTGATCGCCACCTTCTCCCCCGCCACCAGGGCCCGCTCGATGACGTCGATGACCTGCTCGAGGGCGTGCTGCGCTTCCTTCTTGCCACCCGGGAAGCGGCTGGACAGCTCCTCGACGAGTTGAGCCTTGTTCACTGGTGCGCCCCTCCGCGTCGACGGCTACGGCCCGATGCCATCGCCATTGAGTCGGGCGCGAACGCCCGATCGGCGCTGACGGTAGAACCGCGACGTGCGCTCGGCAATCACCCTGGGGTCCCGAACAGGCCCTGAATCCCTTGCCGCTGAGGGGCTTCGTACCCATCTGCCGCAGCAGTGGGACGCCAGCGGGACGCCTGCGGGACACCTGGACGGGAGGTGGGTCAGCCCGAACGGGTGGCGAGCACGTCCAGGCGCACGTAGTCCTGGTCGTAGGTGCCGTCCTCGCGGCGCAGCTCCTCGACCGCGCGCCGCTCCACCTCTGCGGTGAACGCCGCGGCGACGTCGGCGTCCATCCGGGCGGTGTAGGCGATGAGGACCTGGCTGCGCAACCAGCCCAGGACCGCCGACTCGTCGGGCACCGGGCGGCGTTGCCGGAGCAGGCGCACCCGCGCGCTCTCGACGTCGAAGCCGGCCTGGGCGAGCAGGCCGCAGTACTCCTCCGGCGTCGGGAAGAACCACGGGGAGGCCGGGCCGCCGAGCGACTCCGACACGGCGTCGAGGAGCTCCCTGGTGGCGGCGATCTGCCCTGCCCCGCCCATGTCGATGCGCAGAGCCGCGCCCGGGCGCAGCACCCGCGCCAGCTCCGCCACCGCCACAGGCTGGTCCGCGGCGGGCACCCAGTGCAGGCAGGCGGTGCTCACCACAAGGTCCACCGACGCGTCGTCGGCGACGACGCTCAGGTCCTGCACCGGGGCCACGGCGAAGGCGAGCCCGGGGCGGGCCCGGCGAGCGGCCTGCTCGACCATCGAGGGGTCGGCGTCGACGCCGAGCACCCGCCCCTGCGGCACCAGCTCGGTGAGCCGCTCGGTCAGGTCCCCGACGCCGCAGCCGACGTCGAGGACCGTCCCATCCACCGGCGGGTGAAGCTCTGCGAGCACGTTCGCGTCGTTGGTGCGGTGGTGCGCGGTGTTCTCGGCGTAGAGCCGACCGTCCCACCGTGTCCTCGCGGCTGCCTCTCCCCCGCCCATCGGTCTCAGCCCACCGGCGTCGTCGTGGGCAGCCACGCCGGGCGCTGCGCCTCGAAGGCGGCGATGTCGTCCACGTGGCGCAGGGTCAGGCCGATGTCGTCCAGGCCCTCCAGGAGCCGCCAGCGGGTGTAGTCGTCCACCTCGAACGGCGCCACCAGGTCCCCGGCACGCACCTCGCGGGCGGCGAGGTCGACGGTGACCGCCACGGCCGGGTCGGCCTCGATCAGCGCCCACAGCTGCTCGACGACGTCGAGCGGGACCTGGGCGGTGAGCAAGCCGCCCTTGGCCGAGTTGCCGCGGAAGATGTCGGCGAAGCGCGGGGACAGCACGACCTTGAAGCCGTAGTCCATCAGCGCCCACACCGCGTGCTCCCGGGAGCTGCCGGTGCCGAAGTCGGGGCCGGCCACCAGGATGCTGGCCCCGGCGTGCTCGGGCTGGTTCAGCACGAACTCCGGGTCCTGCCGCCACGCCGAGAACAGGCCGTCCTCGAAGCCGGTGCGGGTGACCCGCTTGAGGTAGACCGCCGGGATGATCTGGTCGGTGTCGACGTTGCTGCGCCGCAGCGGGACCGCCGTGCCGGTGTGGCTGACGAACTTCTCCATCGAAGGTTCTCCTACGTTCTGTCGGCGTCGTCGTGTCGGCGGTCAGGCCAGCGCGGCGGCGGGCTCGAGGTCGGCGGGGGATGCCAGCCGACCACGCACGGCGGTGGCGGCGGCGACCTGCGGGGACACCAGGTGGGTGCGCCCGCCCTTGCCCTGCCGGCCCTCGAAGTTGCGGTTGGAGGTGGAGGCGCTGCGCTCGCCCGGGCTGAGCTGGTCGGGGTTCATGCCCAGGCACATCGAGCAGCCCGCGCCACGCCACTCCGCGCCGGCGTCGGAGAAGACCTTGTCCAGGCCCTCGGCCTCGGCCTGCAGGCGCACCCGCACGGAGCCGGGGACCACCAGCATCCGCACGCCGTCGGCCACCCGGTGGCCCTGGATCACCGAGGCGGCCGCGCGCAGGTCCTCGATCCGCCCGTTGGTGCAGGAGCCGACGAACACGGTGTCCACCGCCACCTCGCGCAGCGGGGTGCCGGCGGTGAGCCCCATGTACTCCAGCGCCCGCTCGGCCGCGGCGCGTGCCTGCGGGTCCTCGAAGGAGGCCGGGTCCGGCACGGCGGCCCCCAGCGGCGCGCCCTGGCCGGGGTTGGTGCCCCAGGTGACGAACGGGGTGAGCGCGGAGGCGTCGATGACGATCTCCTTGTCGAACACCGCGTCCTCGTCGGTGTGCAGGGTGCGCCAGTAGTCCACGGCGGCGTCCCAGTCCGCACCCTGCGGGGCGTGCGGGCGGCCCTCGAGGTAGGCGAACGTGGTCTCGTCCGGCGCGATCATGCCGGCGCGCGCACCGGCCTCGATCGACATGTTGCAGACCGTCATCCGGGCCTCCATCGACAGCCCGCGCACGGCCTCGCCGCGGTACTCGATGACGTGCCCCTGCCCGCCGCCGGTCCCGATCCGGGTGATGACGGCCAGGATGAGGTCCTTGGCGGTGACCCCCTCGGGCAGCTGCCCCTGCACGGTGACGGCCATGGTCTTGAAGGGCTTCAGCGGCAGCGTCTGGGTGGCGAGCACGTGCTCGACCTCGCTGGTGCCGATGCCGAAGGCCAGCGCGCCGAACGCGCCGTGGGTGGAGGTGTGCGAGTCGCCGCAGACCACCGTCATGCCCGGCTGGGTGAGGCCCAGCTGCGGGCCGACGACGTGCACGATGCCCTGCTCGGCGTCGCCGAGCGGGTGCAGGCGCAGGCCGAACTCCTCGCAGTTGCGCCGCAGGGTCTCGACCTGGGTGCGCGACACCGGGTCGGCGATCGGCTGGTCGATGTCGAGGGTGGGGACGTTGTGGTCCTCGGTGGCGATGGTGAGGTCGGGGCGACGGATGCCGCGGCCGGCCAGCCGGAGGCCGTCGAAGGCCTGCGGGCTGGTGACCTCGTGCACGAGGTGGAGGTCGATGTAGAGCAGGTCCGGCTCACCCTCGGCTCGGCGCACCACGTGCGCGTCCCAGACCTTCTCCGCGAGCGTCCTGCCCATGGTCTCCTCCTAGCCCGGCGCGTCCTCGCGCCGTCGTCGGCCTGTCCGCCCCCGCCGCGCCGGACTCGGCGCGCCGCTTGCAATCTCAGGTGCTGAGACGGCAATATCGAGGCATGGACAACTCTAGCGGAGTCGGCGTCCTGGACAAGGCCGCGATCGTCCTCGCGGCGCTGGAGGCCGGACCGCAGACGCTCGCCGGTCTCGTGCAGCACACCGGGCTGGCCCGGCCCACCGCCCACCGCCTCGCGGTGGCCCTGGAGCACCACCGCATCGTGGCGCGCGACATGCAGGGCCGGTTCATCCTCGGCCCGCGGCTGGCCGAGCTGGCCGTGGCCGCCGGCGAGGACCGGCTGCTGGCCGCCGCCGGCCCGGTGCTCGCCGCGCTGCGCGAGACCACCGGGGAGAGCGCCCAGCTCTACCGCCGGCAGGGCGACGCGCGCATCTGCGTGGCCGCCGCCGAGCGGCCGTCAGGCCTTCGCGACTCGGTGCCGGTGGGCAGCACCCTGTCCATGCTGGCCGGCTCGGCGGCCCAGGTGCTGCTGGCCTGGGAGGAGCCCGAGCGGTTGCACCGCGGCCTGCAGGGCGCCCGGTTCACCGCCACCGCTCTGGCTGGCGTCCGCCGCCGCGGCTGGTCCCAGAGCGTCGGCGAGCGCGAGCCCGGCGTCGCCTCGGTGTCCGCGCCGGTGCGCGGCCCGAGCGGCCGGGTCGTCGCCGCCGTCTCGGTCTCCGGCCCGATCGAGCGCCTGAGCCGCCAGCCCGGCCGCCTGCACGCCGCCGCCGTGCTGCAGGCCGCCGCGCGCCTGTCCGACGCGCTGCGCCGGGCGGCGTGAACCCGGACACCGTCCACCGCTGCTGCCGCCGAGGCAGCCGGGATGGTTCCCCACCGTCGCCGCCGCACAGGAAGTCCGATCGAGAGCACCGCGCACTGCGACGACGGCGCGTCGTCCCCCGGGCGGCACGGTGACTTCGCCGGGATCGAGCTGGCTGCAACCTCGTTCCCCGGTTCTCAGGGGCTGCGTGCTACGTTGACCCGCGCAACAGCGCGAGCGGTCGGCCCGGCTCTCGCTCGGCGAGACCTCGGGGGAGATCTCATGTTGGTGCTCCTGGTTGAAGATGACGACCGCACCGCTCATGCCTTGACGGACAGTTTGCGCCTGCACCGCATCAAGGTCCTGCGCGCAGCTACAGGCGCTGAGGCACTTGCGCAGATGTCGAGCAAGGTGGACGCAGTCCTGTTGGACCTGGGCCTGCCGGACGGACACGGGTCCTGCATCTCTGCTTGAGTGCAGTACTCGCTCAGCCTCCGACGAGCTCTTTGAGTGGGTGGGGATCTGTGTCGACTGCCTGCTGGAGCAGTCGGTAGAAGAGCATTCCTCGCGCCTTGGATCTGCGCCGATTGAACCGG
>JBQCHF010000044.1:0-86310 GCA_051954955.1 Motilibacteraceae bacterium | reverse complement strand
TGGACCTGGTGGAGCTCGATCCCTCGGTTCGCTGGGACGCCGGCGTGCGCACCGGCAGCGTCGTCAGCCCGCACTACGACGCCATGCTGGCCAAAGCGGTGGCGCACGCGCCCACCCGCGGCGAGGCGCTGGCCGTCCTGGCCCGCGCGCTCGAGCGCACGCGCATCCACGGCGTCACCACCAACCTCTCCGGCCTGGCCCACCTGCTGCGCAGCGACGAGGCCGTCTCCGGCGCCACCACCACCGACCTGCTCGACGCCCGGCCGGACCTGATGGCACCGCAGGCACCCAGCGACCTGCTGGCCGTGCACCTGGCCGCCGCGGTCCTGGTCGGCCGGCACCGTCGCCGCGCGTCCGCCGACGCCCTGTGCTTCGCACCCGGCGGCTGGTCCAGCGTCCCGTTCCCCTTGCAGCACACGGTCTTCGACGTCGACGGCCGCGCGGTGGAGGTGCGCTACCGGGTGACCGGCCAGACGGCCGAGCTGCACCTGGACGGCCTGGACCCCGAGCCCCAAGTGCTCCACCTGACGGTGCGTCACGTCTCCGCCCACCACGCCGACGTCGAGGCCGGCCTGCGCCACCGCATCACGGTGGGCTCCTACGAGTCGTCGGAGGACGACGCAGGACCGGTGCGGTGGTGGACCGACGGCGGCGGGCTGCGGTCGCTCCTCGTGGAGCGGCCGCGGTTCAGCGCCGCATCGGCGGAGTCCGTGGCCGCGGGGCCGAGCACTCCGGTCCCCGGCACCGTCACCGCCGTCCAGGTCGCGCCCGGCGACGTCGTGGCGGAGGGCGACCTGCTCGTCGTGGTCGAGGCGATGAAGATGGAGCACCGGATCACCGCCGACCTCGCCGGCACGGTGGCCGAGGTGCGGGTGTCGGTGGGCCGGTCCGTAGACGCGCACGAGGTGCTCGTGGTGCTGGAGGCAGCGCCGTGAACGATCCCGGGAGCGACGTCCTGCGGGTGGCCAACTGCTCGGGGTTCTTCGGCGACCGGCTCTCCGCCGCCCGCGAGATGGTGGAGGGCGGTCCGGTCGACGTCCTCACCGGCGACTGGCTGGCCGAGCTCACCATGCTCATCCTGGCCCGCCAGCGCCTCAAGCACGGGGCGGGATCGGGCTACGCGCGCACCTTCCTGACCCAGATGGAGCAGGTGCTGGGCACCTGCCTGGACCGCGGCATCACCGTGGTCTCCAACGCCGGCGGGCTCGACCCCGCCGGCTGCGCGCAGGCGCTGCACGAGCTGGCCGAGCGGCTCGGGCTGCACCCGCGGATCGCCCACGTGACCGGCGACGACGTGATGGACCGCCTGGACCAGGTGCGCCCCTTCGACGAGCCGGACGGGTCACCGCCGGCCGAGCGAGCCCGACCCCTGACCGCCAACGCCTACCTCGGCGCGGCCGGCATCGCCGCGGCCCTGTCCGCAGGGGCCGACGTCGTCGTCACCGGGCGGGTCACCGACGCCTCGCTGGTGGTCGGCCCAGCCGCGCACCGCTTCGGCTGGCAGCTGGACGGCGAGCACGACCTGGACCAGCTGGCCGGTGCGGTGGTGGCCGGGCACGTGCTCGAGTGCGGTGCCCAGGCCACCGGTGGCAACTACGCGTTCTTCGCCGAGGTGCCCTGGCTCGAGCACGTCGGGTTCCCGCTGGCCGAGATCTCCGCCGACGGCTCCTCGGTCATCACCAAGCACCCGGGCACCGGCGGCCTGGTCTCCGTCGGCACGGTCACCGCCCAGCTGCTCTACGAGCTCGGTGCCCCCGCCTACCTCGGCCCCGACGTCGTCGCGCACTTCGACACCGTCGCGCTGGAGCAGCAGGGCCCGGACCGGGTGCGGATCAGCGGCGCGCGCGGCACGCCTCCCCCCGCCGACCTCAAGGTGTCGGTGAACGTGCTCGGCGGTTTCCGCAACGCGATGACCCTGGTCCTGTCCGGGCTCGACCTGGACGCCAAGGCCGCGCTGGTGGAGCGCCAGCTGGCCGACGTCCTGGCCCCGGTGGCCGAGGTCGACGTGCGCCGCCGCCCGGTGCAGGACGGCGAGGAGCTGCGGATCACCGTCAAGGACCCCGACCCGGCCACGGTCGGCAAGCCCTTCACCGCCCGCGTCGTCGAGCTCGCGCTCGCCTCCTACCCCGGCTTCTTCCCCACCACCCCGCCCGGCGAGCCCACCCCCTACGGCGTCTTCGTCCCCGGCCGCATCGCCGCCGCCGCCGTCCCCCAGCACGTCCACCTCGACGGCGCCCATGTCGCCACCCTCACCACCCCCACCCCCACCACCCCCACCCCCGCCACCCCAGCCACCCCAGCCACCTCAGCCACCCCAGCCACCCCAGCCACCCCACCTGGTGATCATGCAAAAGATGTTGATCGACTCGGAGGGGACGGAGCCGGCGCTCGCGAGTGGATCAACAACTCTTGCATGATCACCAGCGAATGGGGGCGGGTGTTCGGGGCGCGATCGGGGGACAAGGGCGGGGACGCCAACGTGGGGGTGTGGGGCCGCACCGACGAGGCCTACGCCTGGCTGGCCGGGTTCCTCACCGCCGAGCGGGTGCACGAGCTGCTGCCGGAGACCGCCGCACACGAGGTCGAGGTGCATCAGCTTCCCAACCTGCGCGCGGTGAACGTGGTGGTGCGCGGCCTGCTGGGCCGGGGCGTGGCGGAGAACTCGCTGGTCGACCCGCAGGCCAAGGCGCTCGGCGAGCGGCTGCGGGCCTGCGTGGTGGAGCTGCCGGGACCGCTCCTGGACCGCAGCGGGTGGTCGCCGTGACCACCGCCCTGCCCGCCACCGCCCGCGGCCGGCGCACCCGCGACGCGCTGCTGCGCGCCGCCCGCGAGGTGTTCGAGGGCAAGGGATTCCCGGCCACCCGGATGACCGACCTGGCCGAGGCCGCCGGGGTCTCGCACGGCACCGTCTACCTCTACTTCGACAGCAAGGAGGCGGTGCTGCGCGAGGTCGTCACAGCCCTCGTCGGCGAGGTCTACGTCGCCCTGCGGGTCGGCGACGACGCCGGGGCCGACCCGGTGGCCCGCATCGACGTCGCCAACCGGCGCTACCTCGCCGCCTACGCCCGCAACGCGCGGATGCTCGCGGTGGTGGAGCAGGTCGCCACCACCGAGCCGCTCTACCGCGAGCTTCTAGCGGACCTGCGCCGCGCGCACGTGGAACGGGCGCAGCACTCGCTCGAGCGGCTGCAGGCCGAGGGCTTGGCAGCCACCGACCTCGACCCCGCGACCACCGCCGCCGCCCTCTGCGGCATGGTCGAGAGCTTCGCCCGGCACTGGCACGGCCGGGGCGAGACCTACGACGCCACCACCGCCGCGCACACCCTCACCACGCTGTGGGCCCGCGCCGTCGGGCTGAGCACAGAGATCGCATCGAGCACAGGAGGCTGAGCATGCGCTTCACCCCGGAGCACGACGCGCTGCGCGAGCTGGTGCGCTCGGTGGTGCAGGACGAGATCGACCCGCACGCGGACGAGTGGGAGCGCGAGGGGAGCTTCCCCGCGCACGAGCTGTTCCCGAAGCTGGGCAAGCTCGGCCTGCTGGGCCTGGAGTACGACCCGGCCTACGGCGGCCAGGGCGTGGACCACACCTTCACCCTGGTGCTGGGCGAGGAGCTGGGCCACGCCGACTGCGCCGGCGTGCCGATGGCGATCGCGGTGCAGGCCGCCATGGCCACCCCGGCGCTGCACCGGTTCGGCAGCGAGGAGCTCAAGCAGCGCTACCTCGCCCCGGCGATCCGCGGCGAGATGGTGTGCTCCATCGCCGTGTCCGAGCCCGGCGCGGGCTCCGACGTCGCGGGCATCCGCACCCGCGCGGTGCGCGACGGCGACGAGTGGGTGATCAACGGCCGCAAGATGTGGATCACCAACGGCACCCAGGCCGACTGGCTCTGCCTGCTGACCCGCACCGGCGACGAGGGCGGCTACCAGGGCATGTCGCTCATCGTCGTGCCCACCGACACCCCCGGGTTCTCGGTCAGCCGTCGCCTGGACAAGCTGGGCAACAGGTCCTCGGACACCGCCGAGCTGCTCTTCGAGGACGTCCGGGTCCCGATCGAGAACACCATCGGCGAGCCGGGCCGCGGCTTCCAGCAGCAGATGGCCCAGTTCCAGGACGAGCGCCTCATCGGCTGCTACATGGCGGTGAGCGGTGCCGAGCGCGCCCTACGTCGGACCGTGGACTACCTGCAGCAGCGCGAGGCATTCGGGAAACCCTTGATGGCCAACCAGTACCTGCAGTACCGGCTCGCCGAGCTCTTCGCGGAGGTCGACGTCTGCAAGTCCTACAACCGGTCGGCGGCCGAGGCCTACGTCGCCGGGGAGGACGTCACCAAGTACGCGACCGTGGCCAAGCTCAAGGCCGGCCGCCTCGCCCGCGACGTCGCCGACGCCTGTGTGCAGTTCCACGGCGGCATGGGCTACGTGGAGGAGAACTGGCCGGCCCGCTACTTCCGCGACACCCGGCTCATCTCCATCGGGGGCGGCGCCGACGAGGTCATGCTGCGGGTCATCAGCATGCTCGAGGGGATGGGCCGGCGGTGAGCAGCATCGAGACGACCGAGGTCCCCGCGGTCTCCTACGAGGTGTCGGACGTCGTCGCCGTCCTCACCCTGCAGCGGCCGGAGGCGCGCAACGTCCTGACCCCGGGGGTGCTGGACGGCCTGCTGGACGGCGTGGCCCGCGCCACCGCCGACGACGCCGTGCGGGTGCTGCTGCTGCGCGCCACCGGCACCACGTTCTGCGGCGGCGCCGACCTCGCCTCCGCCGGTGGCGGCGAGGAGGGGCCGCGCCGCTACGCGCAGGTCCTCGCCGCGCTGCAGGACTCCCCCAAGCCGACGATCGCGCGGGTGCAGGGCCATGTGGCCGGCGGCGGCAACGGCCTGGTGGCGGCCTGCGACCTGTCGGTGGCCGTCGGCTCGGCACGGTTCGCCTTCACCGAGGTGCGCGTGGGCGCGGCCCCAGCCGTCGTCGCCGTCGCCTGCCTGCCGCGGCTGCGCCCGGTCGACGCCGCCGAGCTGTTCCTCACCGGCGAGCGGATCGACGCCTGGCGGGCCCGGCAGGTCGGCCTGGTCACCCGGGTCGTCGACGACGTCGTGGCCCTGGACGACGAGGTGGCCGAGCTGGTCGACGCCCTGCGCCACGGCGGACCGGGGGCGCTGGCCACCACCAAGGCGCTGCTGCGCCGGCTGCCGGGCATGCCCCGCGAGGACGCCTTCGCCTGGGCCGCCCAGGTGAGCGCGGGCCTGTTCGCGAGCGAGGAGGCCCGCGAGGGGATGACCGCGTTCTTGCAGAAGCGCTCGGCGAGCTGGGCGCCGCGTCGCGCGTAGGGCTACGGCAGCGGCGCGGGCCGGCCGAACAGCCAGCCCTGGGCGCGGTCGCACCCCATCCCGCGCAGCAGCGCGGCCTGCTCCTCGGTCTCCACACCCTCGGCCACCACGACCAGGTCGTGGGCGTGCGCGAGGTCGACGACGGCCGCCACCAGGGCGTCGTCCCGCGCGCTGGCCCCCAGCCGCTGCACGAACGACATGTCGATCTTGAGGAAGTCCAGGTCGAAGCGCTGGAGGTAGGCCAGCGCGGAGTAGCCGGTGCCGAAGTCGTCGATGCCGACCCCGCAGCCGAGCTGGCCGAGCCGGCGCAGCGCCTCGCGCACCTGCCCGCTGCCGTCCAGCAGGGTCCGCTCGGTGATCTCGATCCGCAGCCGGTCGCCGGACAGCCCGTGCCGGGCCAGCGTCTCGGCCACGACGTCGGCGTAGCCGGGCTGCTCGAGGGACCGGCCGGACACGTTGACCGCCCACACGCCGGCCTCGGGGTAGGACGGGTGACCGCCGGCGGCCAGCGCCGCGCAGACCGCGTCGACGACCCAGGTGTCGACCTCGCAGATCAGGCCGCTCTCCTCGGCCACCTCGATGAACCCCGGCGGCAGCACCGGCGGCCCGTCGGGCTGGGCGACCCGGACCAGCGCCTCGCCGGAGAGCACCGGGCCGCCGGCCAGGTCGACCACCGGCTGGAAGGCGATCCGCAGGGTGCCCTCGCGCAGCGCCGCCCGCACCCGGTTCTCCGCCTCCAGCCGGGAGACCGCGCGCGAGCGCAGGTCGTCGTCGAAGAGTGCCCGCCGGTCCCGGCCGCTGTCCTTGGCCCGGTAGAGCGCGAGGTCGGCCTCGCGCAGCAGGTCCTGCATGGTGCGCCCGGCCGTGGTGGCCAGCGCCAGCCCCACCGAGCCGGTGCCCACCACGACCTCGCCGCCGGGCAGCTCGTAGGGCTCGCGCAGCACCGCGAGCACCCGCTGGGCGACGGCCTCGACCTCGGCGGCGTCGTGCGCGCCCTCCACCAGCAGCACGAACTCGTCGCCGCCGAGGCGGGCCACGGTGGTGTCCTCACGGGTGACGGCGTCGAGCCGGCGGGCCACCTCGACCAGCAGCGCGTCGCCGGCCAGGTGCCCGAGGGAGTCGTTGACCAGCTTGAACCGGTCCAGGTCCAGCAGCAGCAGCCCGACCACACCGCCCTCCCGGCCCAGCCGGGCCAGGGCGCGGCTGGCACGGTCCTCCAGCAGCGAGCGGTTGGCCAGGCCGGTGAGGGAGTCGGTGAGGGCGAGCCGCTCGAGCTCGTCCTGGTACTGCCGGCGTTCGGTGACGTCCAGGCAGTGGGCGATGACCAGCTGCTCGCCGTCGATCTCGGCCCGGCTGTTGGTGACGAGCACGTCGACGAGCGAGCCGTCGCTGCGGACCAGCTGCTTCTCGTAGGAGTGCGAGCGGACCGGGCCGTCCAGCAGCCGATCGGTGCGCACCCTGCTGGTGGCGACCTCCTCGGGCCTGGTCCACAGCGCCGGCTGCTGGCCGACCAGCTGCTCGTGGGTGTAGCCGAGCAGCCGGCAGAAGGCATCGTTGGCCCGCACCACCCGCAACACGCCATCGTCGTGCCGCTTGGTCATCACCATGCCGATCGGCGCCTCGTCGAAGGCGAGCCGCAGCTCCTCGTCGCCGCGGGCGGCCGCCCGTGCGGCCAGCTCGCGGCCGGTGACGTCCAGGCTGGCCCCCCGCAGCCCGCGCACGCTGCCGTCGCGCTCGTCGTAGAGCGGCGCGGTGGTGGACTGCAGGTAGTGCAGCTCGCCGGTGTCCCAGCGGAAGACGCGGAACACGTGCTGGTAGGGCTGACCGGTGTCCCGGGCGCGCTGCTCGAGCTCGGTGGCCGCGCTCCGGTCGTCCGGGTGCACGTGGGCGAGCCACTGCTCCGGCGTGGGCGTGGCACCCAGCGGCAGCCCCACCAGCCGGTGGTGCCCCTCGGACCAGGCGAGGCGGCCCGCGCGCTGGTCCCACTCCCACCAGGCCAGCCCGGTCAGCTCCTGGGCGTCGCGCAGCCGGGCGGCGGTGACGGCCAGCTCGCGCCGGGCCGTCTCCTGCTCGGTGACGTCCAGGCTCGCCCCGAGGATGCGCCGGGCCGCGCCGTCGGGCCCGACCTCGACCTCGGACCAGGCCCGCAGCCAGCGCTCCGCGCCGTCGGCGCGCACGATCCGGAGCACGTCCTCGTAGCCGGTGCCGCGCCGGGTGGCCTCGCGGCTCTGCTCCCGGCAGCGCACGCGGTCCTCGGGGTGCACGAAGCCGTACCAGGCCTGCGCGGTGGGCTCGATCGCACCCGGTTCCAGCCCCACCAGCACGAACATCTCGTCGGACCAGGTGAGCCGGTCGGTGGCCAGGTCCCACTCCCACAGCGCCAGCCCGGTGAGCGCCCGCGCGGCCAGGACCCGCCGCTGGTCCGCGGCGGCGGCGTGCTGCGCGGCCACCAGTCCGGTGACGTCGGCGAAGCTGGCCACGGTGCCGGCGCGCCCACGGCCGTCCGGCCCGGCCACCGGGACGGCGGTGACGGTGAGCCAGCGCTCCTCGCCGTCGGGCCGGCGCACGCCCATCAGCCGCTCGCGCTCGGGCTGCCCGCTGCGCTGGGTCCGGGCCAGCGGCCGCTGCTCCGGGTCCCATGCGCGGCCGTCGGCGCCGAAGGCCTCCAGGTCCCGCCAGCCCCCGGCCAGCAGCGCCTCCTCGGGCAGGCCGAGGATCCGCACGGCGGCGTCGTTGGTGAGCAGCCCCCGCCCGAGGGGGTCCTGGGCGAGCAGCCCCACGTCGAGGCCGTTCAGCACGGCCGCCAGCAGCCGCTCCCGGTCCGCGAGCGCCCCGCGCGCCTCCTCGGACCCGGACCGCTCGAGGTCGAGGTCCAGGCGGGCCGCGGTGACCGCGGCCAGCAGGACCAGCAGGCGCAGGTGGACCGCGCCGAAGCGGCCGGGCACCGCGGCGGTGGCCAGCAGCACGCCGGCCGGCCGGCCCTCGTGCAGCAGCGGGGCGCCCACCGCGCTGCCGGCGCCGGTCCAGCCGAGCCCCTGGACGCCCGTCGGGCCCGCGGCCGAGCCCTGCGCCAGCTCGGCGACGTCGGGGACGAGCTGGGGCCGGCCGGTGGCCCGGGGCAGCCCGTAGAGGGTGCCCTGCACCGGCAGCCGGGCGCCCACCTGCAGCGGGTCGTCGCCGCAGACCGCGCGCACCACCAGGTGACCGGCCGGCGGGTCGAGCTGGGAGTCGAGCTGAGGGCCGTGCTGGCGGTCGTCGAGGGCGATCACCACGGCGTCGGCGCCGAGCAGCCCGAGCACGACGTCGGCTGAGGTGCTCGCGACCGCACCTGGGCGGGCGGCGGCGATGGTCTCCTGCGCGCGGGCGAGCTCGTCCAGGAGCCCGACCAGGTCCGGCGTGGGCGGCACGCTGCGCGGGTGCGGCGGGCGCGCGGTCCCGTCGGCCCGGGTGACCCCGTTGCCCTGCCCCACGTCACTCCCACCCCATGCGGACCGGGCGGAGTGCGCCGGTCCTCTGCCTGTCCGCGGATGACGGTACGCCACAGGCCGCTCACCTGCGGCGACTCCTGGTGACGGACGTCACCATCCGGGCTGCCTGGCCGGGTGCGACGTGACAGGCTTCGGCCAGGTCGTGTCCGGCCCGGTCCCGGCAGGTCAGCCGCGCGGCGCAGACGACGGCCCGTCAACGCCCGACATCCCCGCGGAGGCAAGCGTGCGCAGCACCATGATGGACGTCCCCCTGCTCATCTCCCGGATCCTCACCCACGGCACCACGGTCCACGGCGGCTCCGAGGTGGTCACCTGGACCGCCGACGGCCCCCGCCGGGCCTCCTACGACCAGGTGGGGCGCAACTGCGCGCGGCTCGCGCACGCACTCCAGGGGCTGGGCATCACCGGGGACCAGCGGGTCGGCACCTTCATGTGGAACAACCAGGAGCACCTCGAGGCCTACCTCGCCGTGCCCGCCATGGGCGCCGTCCTCCACACCATCAACATCCGGCTGTTCCCCGAGCAGATGGTCTACGTCGTCAACCACGCCGAAGACGAGGTCGTCCTGGTCGACAACACCCTGGCCGCCCCGTTCAGCAAGCTGCTCGGGCACCTGACCACGGTGCGGCACGTCGTGGTGAACGGCCCGGTGCCGGACGAGGTGCGCGAGGCCCTCGCCGACGGCGGCCGGGTGCAGGTGCACGACTACGCCGCCCTGCTCGAGGGCCAGCCGGACCGCTTCGACTGGCCCGAGCTGGACGAGCGCGACGCGGCCGCCATGTGCTACACGTCCGGCACCACCGGCAACCCCAAGGGCGTGGTCTACAGCCACCGCTCGAACTACCTGCACTCGATGCAGCTGACCAGCGGCGACGCCCTGGCGATGGGCCAGGGCGATCGCGTGCTCGCCGTGGTCCCGATGTTCCACGCCAACGCCTGGGGCCTGCCCTACGCCGCCCTGATGTCCGGCGCGTCGCTGGTCATGCCCGACCGCTTCCTGCAGGCCGAGCCGCTGGCCGCGATCATCGCTGCGGAGAAGCCGACGGCGGCGGCCGCGGTGCCGACGATCTGGAACGACCTGCTGAACTTCCTCGACGCCAACCCGACCGACGTGTCCTCGCTCAAGGACGTCATCGTGGGTGGCTCGGCCTGCCCGCCGGCCCTGATGAAGGCCTTCGAGGAGCGCTACGGCATCCGCATCCTGCACGCGTGGGGCATGACCGAGATGTCGCCGCTGGGCACCGTCGGGCTGCCGCCGGCCGGGCTGCCGGCGGAGGAGCAGTTCGCCTACCGGGTCACCCAGGGCCGCCTCGCCTGCTCGGTGCAGGCCCGGCTGGTGGGACCGGACGGCACCGTGCAGCCGTGGGACGGGCAGAGTGTGGGCGAGCTCGAGGTCGCCGGTCCGTGGATCACCGCCTCGTACTACAAGGACCCCGACCCGGAGAAGTTCGACGAGGGCTGGCTGCGCACCGGCGACGTCGGCGTGCTCAGCCCGAACGGCTACCTCACCCTCACCGACCGGGCCAAGGACGTCATCAAGTCCGGCGGCGAGTGGATCAGCTCGGTCGACCTGGAGAACCAGCTCATGGCCCACCCGGCCGTGAAGGAGGCCTCCGTCGTCGGCGTGCCGGACGAGAAGTGGGGCGAGCGCCCGCTGGCCACGATCGTGGTCCGTGACGGGGCCGAGGTGAGCATCGACGAGCTGCGCGAGTTCCTGTCCGACAAGGTGGCCCGCTGGCAGGTCCCCGAGCGCTGGGCGTTCATCCCCGAGGTCCCCAAGACCAGCGTCGGCAAGTTCGACAAGAAGGTCATCCGCTCCCGCTACGCCGCCGGCGAGCTGGAGGTCCAGCAGGTCGGCTAGCGGCTCTCACCCACCCGGGAGGAGTCGGTATGCTCTCCCCACGCGTCGCCCGCGGTGGCGCGTGGGGAGGCGTCGCCTAGTCCGGTCTATGGCGCCGCACTGCTAATGCGGTTTGGGTTAATCGCCCATCGAGGGTTCAAATCCCTCCGCCTCCGCCAGCACCAAGGGGCCCGGTCCGGCGGACCGGGCCCCTTCGTCGTCCGTGGTCGAGTTCCGGTCGGAACGATCACGGCCCCGTGATCAATGGCCGCCGCCCCCACGGAATCCCGTGGGGGCGGCGACAACATCGTGGGGGCGGCTAGCCGTTGAGCCGGGCCTTGAGCGTGTCCAGCTCGGTCCACAGGAAGGCCGGCAGCCGGTCGCCGAACTTGGCGAAGTGCTCCTCGATGAGCGGGATCTCCGCGCGCCACTCCTCCGGGTCGACGGCGAGGGCGAGCTCGACGTCCTCGCGCGGCTGGTCCAGGCCGTCGAGGTCGAGCGCCTCAGCGGTGGGCACGAAGCCGATCGGGGTGTCGACGGCGTCGGCCGTGCCCTCGAGCCGGCGGATCACCCAGTCCAGCACGCGGGCGTTCTCGCCGAAGCCGGGCCAGAGCCAGTGGCCGTCCTGGGCCTTGCGGAACCAGTTGACCAGGAAGATCTTCGGCAGCTTGGAGGCGTCGGCGCCCTTGCCGATCTTCTGCCAGTGGCCGAAGTAGTCGGCCATGTTGTAGCCGCAGAAGGGCAGCATCGCGAACGGGTCGCGGCGCACGACGCCGACCTGCCCGACGGCGGCGGCGGTGGTCTCCGAGGAGAGCGTCGCCCCGAAGAACACGCCGTGGTCCCAGTCCCGGGACTCGGTGACCAGCGGCACCGTGGTGGCCCGGCGACCGCCGAAGAGGATGGCCGAGATCGGCACCCCCTGGGGGTCCTCCCACTCCGGGGCGATGATCGGGCACTGCCCGGCCGGGGTGCAGAACCGGGCGTTGGGGTGGGCGGCCTTGACGTCGGACTCCGGCGTCCAGTCCTCGCCGTGCCAGTCGGTGAGGTGCGTGGGCGGCTCGCCCATGCCCTCCCACCAGACGTCGCCGTCGTCGGTGAGGCCCACGTTGGTGAAGATCGAGTTGCCGCGGTCGATGGTGCGCATCGCGTTCGCGTTGGTGTCGTAGGACGTGCCCGGCGCGACGCCGAAGAAGCCGTACTCGGGGTTGATGGCGTAGAGCCGGCCGTCCGGACCGAACCGCATCCACGCGATGTCGTCGCCGAGGGTCTCGACCTTCCAGCCCGGGATGCTCGGCTCGAGCATGGCGAGGTTGGTCTTGCCGCACGCGGAGGGGAACGAGCCGGTGACGTAGTGCGTCTGCCCGCTCGGGCCGGTGAGCTTGAGGATCAGCATGTGCTCGGCGAGCCAGCCCTCGTCGCGCGCCATCACCGAGGCGATCCGCAGCGAGTAGCACTTCTTGCCCAGCAGCGAGTTGCCGCCGTAGCCCGAGCCGTAGGACCAGATCTCGCGGGTGTCGGGGAAGTGCGAGATGTACTTGGTGGTGTTGCACGGCCACGGCACGTCCTGCTGGCCGGGCTCGAGCGGAGCGCCGACGGAATGCAGCGCCGGCACGAAGTCGTCGGTCTCCTCGATCTTGCGCAGGGCCTTCTCACCCATGCGGGTCATGATCTTCATGGAGATGACGACGTAGGCGCTGTCGGTGATCTCGACGCCGAGCTTGGGGCGGTCGGCCGTGAGCGGGCCCATGCAGAACGGGACGACGTACATGGTGCGGCCACGCATCGAGCCCCGGTAGAGCTCGGTCATAGTGGCCTTCATCTCGGCCGGCGCCATCCAGTGGTTGGTCGGACCGGCGTCGGCCTCGTTCTCGCTGCAGATGAAGGTGCGGTTCTCGACCCTGGCGACGTCGTCAGGGTCGGTCCGCGCCCAGAAGGAGTTCGGCTTCCTGTCCTGAGCCAGCCGGACGATGGTGCCGGCGGCGACGAGCTCGTCGGTGAGCCGGTCCCACTCCTCCTGCGACCCGTCGCACCAGACCACGCGGTCGGGCTGGGTGAGCTCGGCTACCTCCTGGACCCAGGCGAGCAGCCTCTGGTTGGTCGTGGGGGCCGTCGTCGTGTCCACCGTCATCGCAGGTGCCAGTCCCTTCTGTCGTCATCGAGATCGCGTCGATGACCAGGTCGCCGTTGACCGGAATGTGGGTACGCGGCACTGACCCCCGACTGCAGCGCCGCACCGGTGCAGGGAGTGGTGCCCAAGGTAGACCGGGGGGACACCACCGACCAGAGCACCTTTCGTGAGGCGCGCCACATGGCCGCAACCCTTGTCGTCGTCTTGCAGCTCGTGCACAAACCTTGCAGTCGCAGGGCTCGGTGACCAGGGACCTTGGGACCGCAGACGAGGTCCGCCCGCAGGGCTCGGCGCCTGCCTCGGGGACCAGGGGTGCGAGGGGTGGCGGCGAGGCCGATTTCGGGTTCGCCCCGGGCCCTCGCTACACTGGCGCCCGCCCCACTGCGGTGGTGCTGCGCCCGTAGCTCAACGGATAGAGCATCTGACTACGGATCAGAAGGTTAGGGGTTCGAGTCCCTTCGGGCGCGCAGCTGGACCGGCCGCCCGCTCACCAGAGCAGGCGGCCGGTGCCGGGGACTGTTCCTGCAGGTCATCGCCCTGCAGGTGCGCGCCGGCGGCCTCGCGCCAGGCGTCCTCGACCGGCCACTCCCCGGTCGGGTCGAGCTGCCGGCTCCCCACCGACCCGGTCGCCGGGGCAGCCGCGGACACACGAGGACACAGCTCACCCCAGCCCGGACACAGGCACCGCCGCGGGGAGCCGAACAGACCGCGCCGCCGGCAGCGCCGCCCCCGGCGGTCGCGAGGCGAGTGGGACCGCCGCGCCGACCAGCCAACGGACTCCGGGCCTGGCACCTGTTCCCGGCTCGGGAGCTGACGCCGCTCAGTCCGTCAGCCCTAGCCCCCCGGCGCGGCGACTGCAGCGGCCGGCGCACCCCGGACCAGTCCGGGACATGCCTCGCCTGCCCAGCGCCGACGTCTCCGTGCCAACGGTCCTCGGCCGGCTGCTCGAACCCGCCCCGTCGGCACCGGCCCTGTCCGGCTACCGCCGCTCCCGGCTGGCCCCACCGCCACCGCGGCTGGTGTCCGACCTGCCGCCGCTGCCTACCACAGGTCTATTCCGGCGGGGGCCCGTCGAGGACGCAACGCCCAGCGAAGGGATCACGCACTCGGCCGCTGACGTTGGCGACGCGCTGGGGGAGGGCGGCAGCGGCGCAGCGCCGAGGGCCCCACAGCTCGCCGGGCAACTCGGTCCGGCCGGCGCGCGACCACTCAGCCAGCCGCCGCTCCACAGCTCACGAGACGCGGGAGCGAGCCGCGTGTCGTGCGTTCACATGACATCACACCAGAAGAGCTCACACCTGACGCCACGGCGACCGACGGGTCGCTCGTGCGCCCCAACCCCGCGCCCGCTCCCAGTGGGTCCCGTCCTGACTCCCCCACCCTGCGCCCTCGCGTCGGGGGTGCCCGGTGAACGTGTGGGCCGGCCCGTACCTGAAGGTGGTCAGCAACGACGGCGCCCAGCGCTGGGCGTTGCCCCACCCGCTGCCCCTGCCGGCCGGTGCCGGCACCGACCCGGACCTGCGTGCAGTCCTGGATCCGGTCGTCCTCGGACTGCCCAGCCGCGGCCAACTCCAGGTGCGCTGGCGCGCTCCGGGCTTCCCCCACCCCCGTAAACGCACATTTTCCCTGCCCGAGCAGTCCGCCCAAGCCGTCGCTCTGGCCTGCGACGTGGCGCGGGCCAGCGCCGCCTCCGGCAGCGGATGGTCGTGCGCGCCTGACGGGATGCCGGTGCCAGCGCCCTCACAGGAGGCAGAGGCCGTGCGGGCGGCAGCCAAACCGGCTCTTCCCACATGAGGGTGTAGGTCGGCCGGGCGCGTCGGTCCGCAGATAGACGTCGAGGTCTCCCGACGATGGAGGTTCCTACGCCATCCATCCGAAAGACCTCGACGTGACCGACGCTACCCCGCCGGCCGGCTTCGGCCGCCCTGACCTGAGCGCCTTCGCGTCTCATCCCAATCGACCCTGATCGAGTCTGCTGACCCCCTCGACGAGAACGCAGCGACATCACAGCCACCCAACCCCGACCGTCCGGGAAGCCGGGACACGCCACATGGCCTGTGCTGCGGGCGTGTCGAGTGGGTCGTCCAGGGGCGACGCAGGAGCGTCGACGCGACGTGCTGAGAGGTGGTTCCAGTCGAGCACTAGGACACCGGCTACAGGCATGGCGATAGGTCAGGAACGGCGTCGCTCCCTGCGCAGGAGGGAGCGCAGAGTCTCGGCGTTCGCGTAGCCGACCCGTAGCGCGATCTCGGCGGAGGTGAGGTCCGTGGTTGCTGAGAGGTGCCGAGCTCGTTCGATGCGAAGCCGTTGGACGAAGCCGAGCGGAGTGAGGTTGAGCGCCGCACGGACTCGTCGTTCGAGGGTGCGCCGGCTGGTTCCGAGCGACTGCGCGACGAAGGCGACGTTGAACGGTTCGTCCAGGCGGGCGCGCACGAAGCGTTCGAACTCGACGACGATCGGGTCCTCGTGCCGGAGATGTTCGTAGGCGACGAAGGCCGCCTGCGACGGACGCTCGTCGATGATGAGGAGCTTGGCGACATGTTGGGCCAGGTCGGGGCTGATCGATCGCACGAGTGAGAGCGCGAGGTCGATGTGGGCGAACGCGGCGCCGGCGGTGACGAGGTTCCCGTCGACCACGACCATGGTGTCGAGATCGAGGGCGACGGTCGGATAGCGCTTCAGGAACTCCGGCCCCAGGAACCAGCTGGTCGTCGCCCGCCGATCATGCATCCGTCCGGTCTCGGCGACAGCGAACACGCCGGTGCACGCCGCGGCGATCCGGGTGGTCGCGTCGTCGAGGCGCCCGAGCGAGGCGATGACCGAACGAGCATCTCGGCTCTGGAGGGCGTCGTTGGTAGCGGCGGCCGTGAGGGTTCCAAGCGCAGGGACGACGACCACGTCGAACTCTGCGGACTCCGACAGCGGGTGGTCCACCGACAGGGTCATCGATGCCGTCGTGGTCACTCTCCGTTTCGGTCCGAGGATGGCGAGTTCGATCGGGTCGATCCGCGGGTCGACATCGCCGCGGGCTCCGTCGGCCACCCGCACGATGTCGATGACCGACGCGACAGCCGAACCGAAGCAGCCGTCGATCGCGATCAGTCCGATACGCATGGCGCGAACAATAGCAATACTGCCGTATACGCCACTTCTCACATGCCCTTGCTCGTCATACGCTGAACTCGCTTCACCAAGAAACCTCGACACCTAGGAGAACCCCTCATGTCCACACCCGCATCACTTCCGTATGCCTTCGTCGCCAAGATCGTCGCGGCCGATGGACAGCACGACGCGCTCGCCGATCTGCTCGCCGGCGCTGTCGCGCTCGCCAATGAAGAAGTAGGAACGATTGTCTGGTTCGCGGTCAGGACCCACGCCGACACCTTCTGGATCTTCGATGCATTCCCCGACGAGGCCGCTCGCGACGCCCACGCCAACGGCGCCATCGTCGCAGCCCTGATGGCCAACCAGCACCTCCTCGGCGCAGCACCCGAGATCCTGGCGGCCGACGTCCTCGCGTCCAAGCTCCCGTAGTCCGCCAACGCACGAGACGATCGCGCCCCGCCGAGCCGTCGCCAGGTCGCGACGCAACGCCACGCTGCGTTGCCGAGCGATGCGAGGCCTATCGGCACACGGACAGGATGGCGGTCGCGAGCGCTCAGCCGGCGAGGGGTCCGTCGCAGAGGAGAGCGACGTCGGTGTCGGGCAGAGCCGTGAGGCCAGCGCATCGCGCGACCACCAGAACCGAACCGCCCCTGCCCTGCGTTTCCGCAGGTCAGGGGCTGTTCGCCGGAGCCGCCTGTCGGAATCGAACGGACGACCTAATCACGTCGGCTTTGCGTCTATCGCTTGATTCGCCCACTGGGCGAACGAGCCGCTGACCTGCGCAAACGCCGAGCGTGGGGAACGCCGCCATCCGGTGGTGACCGACGACGACCGACCAGTACCGACCGTTTCACCGGAGCTTTCGGCGGCGTCGAAGCCGAGCAAGCTCCATTCCTTTAGCTCACCGCGCCCTCCTCCTCGCCGGTCCCGTCGTCGTCGAAGACGTTTCAGGGGTCTTCTCAGATGACGGTGTAGGTCGGCCGGGCGCGTCGGTCCGCAGATAGACGTCGAGGTCTCCCGACGACGGAGGTTCCTACGCCATCCATCCGAAAGACCTCGACGTGACCGACGCTACCCCGCCGGCCGGCTTCGGCCGCCCTGACCTGACCGCCTTCGCTCGACTCGACGGCCTCGGTCTGAGCGTGACCGGACAACGACTTGAACCGGATCGTGCGGTCCTCGCGTGCCGCGTGGTGGAACCAGATCAGTGGTGCCGACGGTGCGGCAGCGAAGGCGCTGCTCGTGACACCGTGATCCGGCGGTTGGCCCACGAGCCGCTGGGCTGGCGACCGACCGTGCTGGAAGTTGTAGTGCGCCGCTACCGCTGTGCCGACTGCGGACACGTGTGGCGCCAAGACACCAGCGCCGCGGCGGAGCCACGCGCGGAGCTCTCGCGCACCGGGCTGCGGTGGGCGCTGGAAGGGATCGTGGTCGCACACCTCACCGTCGCCCGTGTCGCCGAGGGACTCGGGGTCGCGTGGGACACCGCCAACAACGCGGTCCTGGCTGAAGGCAAGCGGCTGCTGATCAACGACCCCACGCGGTTCGAGGGCGTGAAGGTCATTGGCGTCGATGAGCACGTCTGGCGCCACACCAGGCGTGGCGACAAGTACGTCACCGTGATCATCGACCTCACCCCGGTCCGCGATGGCGCCGGCCCAGCAAGGCTGCTGGACATGGTCGAGGGCCGGTCGAAGGCGGCGTTCAAGACCTGGCTCGCCGACCGCGACGACGCCTTCCGTGACGCGGTCGAGGTGGTCGCGATGGACGGCTTCACCGGGTTCAAGACCGCCGCTGCAGAGGAGATCCCGGACGCGGTCACGGTGATGGATCCCTTCCACGTCGTGCGCCTGGCCGGTGACGCCCTCGACAGGTGCCGGCGCCGGGTCCAACTCGCGATCCACGGGCACCGTGGGTTCAGGGACGACCCGCTCTACAAGTCGCGGCGCACCCTGCACACCGGCGCGGATCTGCTCACCGACAAGCAGAGCGACAGGCTACGCGCGCTGTTCGTTGATGACGCTCACGTCGAGGTCGAGGCGACCTGGGGTGTCTACCAGCGCATGATCGCCGCCTATCGCCACGAGGACCGGCAACGTGGCCGCGAGCTCATGGAGAAGCTGATCACCGACCTCAGCGCCGGCGTCCCCAAGGTGCTTACCGAGCTCACCACCCTGGGCCGGACCCTGAAGAAGCGAGCCGCTGACGTGGTCGCCTACTTCGAACGACCCGGCACCAGCAACGGGCCGACCGAGGCGCTCAACGGACGGCTCGAACACCTGCGCGGCTCCGCATTCGGGTTCCGCAACCTGACCAACTACATCGCCCGAAGCCTGCTCGAGACCGGCGGCTTCAGACCCCAACTCCTACACCCCCGATTGGGATGAGCCGCCGACGCTCGAACATGTGATCAAGCCCCTGCGGGCGTACCTCGCTGAGCAGTCTTCGACCGGGCAGCAGCCGCTGGCGGGTGTTCGCGAGGTACGCGTCATGTCTGACGACCCTACGAACCCCACCCTCGTCACGCTGTTCGTAGTGGCGGAGCAGTCAGCCTCGGACGTGAACCACGACCTGTGGCAGGCCACGTTCGACAGCGTGAGTGCCCATGCTCACGCGCACGGCATCCCAGCGGTGGGTCCGGACATCACGACGCTGTGGGACATGAGCGCAGCCGACTACCTGACGAGCGCCGCCGTCAGTAACGCCGACTCCTCGTAGACGCCCCTGATCGCGAGCCGAACCCAGCGGCGCTCAACCACGTTCGTCGGAGCGGCAAGGAGCGAAGGCGTATGCGAGGACGCGGGGCGCGAGGCACGCTGAAGGGCCAGTTGCACGAACTATCCAGGAGGGGACTGTGGTGTTTCGACAGCCGGACTGCGGTGAGTCTCGAGACACAGATGGACACAGCCAGCATCTGACTACGGATCAGAAGGTTAGGGGTTCGAGTCCCTTCGGGCGCGCTCTGGTTGAGACAGACGACGAAGGCCCGGACGGATGCGTCCGGGCCTTCGTCGTTCCGCCGCTCGCTCGGCCTCACCGCGCTCACCACCGCGGCCCTCGCGCTCGGCGCCCTCGGCGCGACCGCCGACGCGAGCACCGCCGTCAGCCCGAGGAGCTCGACGACGCAGGCCGGAACCGCGATCCCCACCGGCACGCACACTGACGGCGTGCAGAGACAGGCGCCCTCCACGACGTCCCAGCAGGGCTTCGTCGTGGAGGGCAGCGGCAGCGCGCAGGGTTACTCGCTGCACCTGTCCCTCTACGCGAACAGCCTGCACGGCAACGTCCTCGAGCTGGCGATCGAGACCCCGGGCGGCCAGGTCGTCACCCCGGACCGCGCCGGATCCCAGCCCGTGTCGCTGTTCCAGGACGGCACGATCTCGACGCAGGCGGACGCACTCACCCCGGCGAGGACGGTTCGGCGAGGCCGGCCGGCGTCCTCGTGGTGCGCGGCTCCTACAGCGAGTCGGGGCAGCCCAGCCGGCCGAACGGCGCCGTGCGCGACAACGGAGAGGTTGTGGTCACCCGGGGCACCGACACCCCGCTGTCCGTGCAGCTCGCCGTGACCTACGGCGACGTCGTCATCCCGGTGCAGGTGACGAACGCCTTCGCGTTCGACCTCACCGTGCTCGCGCAGGAGATCGGGAGCTGACGGGCCTGCCTCTGTCCCGACGGGACAGGGGCAGGCGGCGCACCTCCCGGCGTCAGGTCTTGCTGCGATCGGAGGTGCCGAAGACCTTCTCGACCGCACCCGACCCGCCCCCGGTGGACACCTGCTGGTGGCGCGTCTCGGGGTAGTGCAGGTCGAAGGCCGGGCTCTCCGAGCGGATCCGCGGGAGCGTGTGGAAGTTGTGCCGCGGCGGCGGGCAGGAGGTGGCCCACTCCAGCGACCGGCCGGCGCCCCACGGGTCGTCGACCAGCACCCGCTCCCCCCAGCGCGCGGTCTTGTAGACGTTCCACCAGAACACCACCATCGAGGCGCCCAGGATGAAGGCGCCGATGGAGGAGACGGTGTTGAGAGCGGTGAAGCCGTCGGCGGCGAGGTAGTCCGCGTAGCGCCGGGGCATGCCCTCCACGCCCAGCCAGTGCTGCACCAGGAACGTGGTGTGGAACCCGACGAACGTGAGCCAGAAGTGCAGCTTGCTCAGCCGCTCGTCGAGCATCTTCCCGGTCATCTTCGGCCACCAGTAGCTGAAGCCGCCGAACATCGCGAACACCACCGTGCCGAACACGACGTAGTGGAAGTGCGCCACCACGAAGTAGGTGTCGGTGACGTGGAAGTCCAGCGGCGGGCTGGCGAGGATCACGCCGGTCAGGCCGCCGAACAGGAACGTGATGAGGAACCCCAGCGACCACAGCATCGGGCTCTCGAACGTGATCGAGCCGCGCCACATCGTGCCGATCCAGGTGAAGAACTTCAGCCCGGTGGGGATCGCGATGAAGAAGCTGAGCAGCGAGAAGAACGGCAGGGCGACCGCACCGGTCGGGAACATGTGGTGCGCCCAGACCGTGCCGGACAGCGCCATGATCGACAGCGTGGCGAACACCAGGCCGCGGTAGCCCCAGACCGGTTTCCGGCTGAACACCGGAAGGATCTCGGTGATGATCCCGAAGAAGGGCAAGGCGATGATGTAGACCTCGGGGTGACCGAAGAACCAGAACAGGTGCTGCCAGAGGATCGGACCGCCGTTCTGCGGGTCGAAGACGTGCGCTCCCAGACGTCGGTCCGCCTCCATCGCCGCGAGCGCCGCGGCCAGGGGCGGGAAGGCGAGCAGCACCAGGAACGAGGTCGCCAGCACGTTCCAGGTGAAGATCGGCATCCGGAACATGACCATGCCCGGGGCGCGCATGCAGAAGATCGTCGTGATGAAGTTGACGGCGCCGAGGATCGTCCCGACGCCGGTCACGATCAGCCCCGTGGTCCACAGGTCCGCACCGGTCTGCGGCGTGAACGCCTGACCGTGCAAGGGGGCGTAGGCGAACCAGCCGAAGTCGGCCGCCCCCTCGGGCAGGAGGAAGCCGGAGAGCACGACGAGACCGCCGAGGACGAACAGGTAGTAGCTGAGCAGGTTCAGCCGGGGGAACGCGACATCGGGCGAGCCGATCTGCAACGGCACGATCGCGTTGCCGAAGCCCACGAACATCGGGGTCGCGAACAGCAGCAGCATGATCGTGCCGTGCATGGTGAACAGCTGGTTGTACTGCTCGTTGGTCAGGAACTGCAGACCCGGCCGCGCCAGCTCCGCGCGCATCAGCATGGCCAGCAGCCCGCCCACCATGAAGAACGCCAGCGACGTCCAGATGTAGAGCATGCCGATGACCTTGTGGTCGGTCGTGGTCAGCACCGACACCACCTGACGGCCCTTCGACGTCGGCGGCCGTCTGAGGTCCGCGGCCGCCGGCGCTCCGCGGCCGGTGCGCAGCGTGCTCTGGGCCGACGGGAGGCCGGACGTGCGGCGGGAGGTGGGCGTGGCCATGGAGCGGCTCCTGCTCTGTGCAGCAGCGGGGCCCTCTACTCGAGCCACCTCGACGGTAGGCCCTGGCGCGGGTAGCGCAACCGTCACCCTGGACGGTCCCCCGCCGAACCGGCGGCCGGGTTGCCAGGATGTGCAGGTGACCAAGCCACGCAAGCGCCCGACGCCCAGCACGGGCGCCGCGACCACCCGTTCCACCGCAGCCGACGTCCCGGCACCTCATCCGGTCAGCGCCCCGCTGGCCCCCGCGCAGGAACAGCTTCTGGCGGAGCTCGTGCGGCCCCTCTTCGAGGAGGTCGACGAGGCCAGGTCGGTGCTCGAGGCGGAGCTGACGGTCTCGGGGGTGCTGGGCCTGCTGGACGTGCCCTACCAGCTCGACGACGAGGACGCCGGCGAGGAGCTCGGGCCGCTGGAGGCGAAGCAGATGCTCGTCACGGCCGTCGTCTACCAGGCCCAGGCCGCCGGCGGGCCCGATGCGCTCGCCACGCTGCGCCTGCTGGCCTCGCTGGCGCCGGCCCCGGCGCGGCAGGCGGCGGCACGCGCCGCCGACGAGCTGGCCGCCGCGGGGGTGCCCGACCGGCCCTGGGCGGCCAGGCTGGGGCGTCCGGACGTCCTGCGGGCCTGGCACTGGGGCGACCTGACCGGGGAGCAGGAGTCGGTCGGCGTGCTGTTCACCGACCGCGGCCGGGACCACGCCATCTCCGTGCTGGTCGACCACGTGCTCGGCGGCGGGGTCAAGGACGTGTGGTTGGCCGACGGGCGAGCGGCCCGGGAGATGCACGACCTCGTCAAGGAGTCGGCGAGCGCCGAGCCCGACGCGTTCTTCCGGGACGTCGACGTCCGCACCGCCGCAGAGCTGCTGCGCGCGGCGCTGGCCAGCGAGCCCTGCCCGGTCGACCCGGAGCAGCTCGAGGACGTGCAGGACACCCTGGCGCTGCTCCGCTCCCGCGCCGCGCGCCTGGCCGAGCTGGCCGGGCTCCCCGCCGAGGAGTAGCGCGAGCCAGGCCGTCAGGTCGCCCGGCCGCCGGCGTCGTCCAGGCAGCGGCCGAGGGCGTCGGCGACGATCGGCGCGGGCAGCTCGGCCTCGAGCAGCACGGCGACCAGGCGCGCCAGCAGGGTGTGCTCTGGCCGGGTGGGCAGGCCCAGCTGCTCTGCCGCGTCGTCCCACACCGTCGCCCAGTCCGGCTCGTCCCCGCTCATGACGCTGCGCCACGCCCCGCCCAGCGCGGCTGACGAGGGGAGCCGCATCCGGAGCTCGCTCCTGCCGTCCGCCCCCGTGACCACCTGCGGCTCGCCGAGCTCCCGGGCCAGCGCCAGGGCCGACCGCCACTGCGCGCCGGGCTCCGGGGCGAGCAGGGCCGGCAGGCTCCAGTCCTCGGGGTCCTCCTGCCGCCGGACCCGGGCGGCCGGCTCCTCCCCGGGAGCGTCGCCGGCCAGCTCGGCGAGCTCGGCCAGGACCAGCGCGGTGAGGGCGCTCCGCTCGTCCGCGGCGGCCTGCTCGAAGAGGTCCTCCTCCTCCGCGGCCGGCACGGCGGCGTAGAGCGCCTCGAGCGACGTCGACGGCTGGTGCCCGTCCTGGTCCATGTCGCCCCCCTCGCTCGGTGCTCCGATCCTGGCAGGTGGGCGAGCGTTCCGGGAGGTCCCGCCGTCGGAGGGTCACGACCAGCCGCCGTCCCGCGCCAGCACCGGGCGGCGGGCGGGCGACGTCGCCCGGGCGGTGCCGGCGGCGAGCACCTCGGAGCACAGCAGCGTGTGCACCAGCGCGCTCGCCTCGCGGACCAGGGCGGGGTCGGGGTCGGCCAACGGGCCGGCGGGCAGCCCGAGCGCGGCGTGCAGGTCCAGCGGGGCGCTGACCCGGGCGACCACCCGGGCGCGCGGCCGACCCAGCCGGGGCAGGCTCGGGAGCCACGTGCCCCCGGGCACGACGTCCTCGCTGCCGGCCGTGCCGACCGCCACCACCGGCACACCGGCCGCCAGCGCCAGCCGCACCGCCCCGCTGCGCAGCGTCTCGGGCAGCCCGTCCTCCCGGTCGGTGATCCGTCCCTCGGGGAACAGCGCGACCGCCTCGCCAGACCGGAGCAGCCCGACCGCACCGGCCACGGCGTCGGCCGCGTGCACGGTGCGTCGCTTCACCGGCACCATGCCGGCCGCGAGCAGCAGCCGGCCGAGCACGGGGACGGTGAAGACGCCCGCGGTGCCGAGCATCCGCAGCTGCCGCCCGCCACGGCGGCCGACGACGGCGAGCAGCGGGCCGTCCGCCACCGAGCGGTGGTTGGCCACGACGACCACCCCGCCGGCCGGGAGCCGCTGGCCCTGCACCCGGAGCACGGCCAGGGCGCGCAGCACGGCGTCCAGGGCGAGAGCCGCGGCGGCGTAGAGGGCTCGGCCGGAGCGTGCCGGGATCCGGGCGTCGCCGACGGCGAGGCGGCGCAGCTCGTACTGCTCCGACGGGCTGTAGGTCTCGGCCTCGCTGCGGCCGGTTGCGGTGTCCACCCGGGCGAGCGCCACGGCGGCGACCACGAAGAGCAGGAGCAGCGACGCCAGCGCGGCGCGGTAGGAGCCGGTGAGCAGCAGCGCCGCGGCGAACACGCTCGGGCCGATCCAGGCCGTCCCACGTTCGGCCAGCTGGGTCACCGAGAACACCGCCCCGGCGTGCGCCGGCGGCGTGCACTGGGACACCAGCGATCGGGCCAGGGTCTGCGAGCCGCCGAGGACGAGGGCCACCCCGACGGCGAGGACGTAGGCGTCGGCGAGGGTGTGCAGGCGGAGGAAGGCGTAGGTCAGCACGACGACCCAACCCGCCAGGCAGCCGAGCAGCACCGGTCGGGCGCCTATCCGACGGGCGAGGCGGCCGCAGACCACCGCGGCCGGCGCCGCGAGCACCTGGATGAGCAGGACGATGGTGAGCAGGGTGCCGGTGGCCCCAGCCGCGCCCAGGCCTCGCGAGGTCCACAGCTCATGGGTGAGCACCGTGGCCGAGAGGGCGACCACCGCACCGACGGCGTCGCCGAGCAGCAGCGAACCGAGCAGCGCCGCGCGCAGCTGGGGGAGGTCGCGCAGCAGCCGCAGGGTGCCGACCCGCTTCACCTCCGACGGCTCGTCGGAGACCGGCTGGGACAGGACCGGCGCAGCCGCCAGCCGCTGGGCAGCGAGGATGCCGAAGCCCGCCCACCACAGGGCGGCGCCGCCGATCGCCACGCGCACCAGCGCTGCCTGGCCCAGCCCCAGCGGCCCGACGGCGAGCAGCAGCAGCGCGAGCGCGAGCAGCAGCCCGCCGCCGACGTAGCCGGCGGCGAACGCCCGGGCCGAGAGCCGGTCGGCCTCGCGGCCGGGGGCGAGCCGGGGAAGCAGGCTGTTGTAGGGCACCATCGCGGCGCCGAAGCAGACGGTGGTGGCGGCCATGGCCAGGGCGGCGACCGGCCACCAGTCGCCCGACGGCGCGGCGGCCAGCACCAGCCCGGCCGCGCCGCCGGCGAGCGCGAACCGGCGGACCAGAGCGGCCGGCGGGGCCCCGGCGTCCACCCGACGCCCCAGGAGGGGCAGCAGGACCATCTGCACCAGCACGGCGAGCACCAGGGTGGCCGGGAGCACCAGGGCGGGAGGGAGCTGCGCGGGGCCAACCCGGAGCGGCCCGCCGTGCGCGGCCAGGGCGTCGAGGTAGGGACCGCCGACAGCGGTGGTGACGACGGTGAGCCAGCCGGAGTTGGCCCAGTCGTAGCCGAGGAAGCCGCGGCGGGCCCGGGCCAGGTCACCCTCAGACGTGATCAAGCAGGAATGGTGAGGGGGGCTCACCATTCCTGCTTGATCACGGGAGGAGGGGGCGGTGGGGATGTGGGTGCGGACCGGGGTGGTGGTGGCGGGGCGCGAGGTCATGCCGGAACTGTCGATGCCGGCGCGGCAGGAGGTGATGAGCAGCGCTACTCAGATCCGGGCGGGTACCTACCCGAGCGGCTGCACCCCGGGCGGCCGCCTCCCCGGACGGTCAGGGCTCAGGCGTAGTGCAGGCGCTCCAGGGCTACCGCTGCGGCGGCGCGCACCAGGGCGGCGTCGGAGCCGTCGGCCCGCTCCAGGCGGAAGTCCTCGCGCAGCAGGGGGAACAGCCGGTCCCGGGTGCGCTCGCGCAGCGTCGTGACCTGACGCTCGGGCGCTTCGGCCAGCAGGCCGCCCACCAGCACCAGGCCGGGGGTGAACAGGTCGACGACGGTGGCGAGGGCGCCGGCCAGGGTGTCCAGCACCCGCTCCTCCAGCACCACCGCCCCGGCGTTGCCGGCCGCGGCGGCGGCGTGCAGGGCAGGCAGCACCCCGGGTGCGGGATCGACGTCGAGGGCGGCCAGCGCCCGCAGCAGGTAGGGCTCGGCCACGCCGGTCTCCAGGCAGCCGTGCGCGCCGCAGGAGCACAGGATGCCGTCGTCGACCACCTTCACGTGGCCCAGGTGGCTCTCGCCGCCGGCGCCGCCGTAGAAGGGCTGCCCGTCCAGGGTGAGACCCAGGCCCACACCGGTCCGCACGTAGAGGTAGGCGAGGGTGTCCGTGCCGCGGCCGCCGTACCGGGCCTCCCCCAGCGCCATCGAGCGGACGTTGTGGTCGACCACCACGGGTAGGCCGAGCTGCTCCTCGAGGACGTCCGCCACCGGCACGTCCCGCCAGCCGAGGTTGGCGGCGAGCCGGACCCGGCGACCGTCGGGGTCGACCGGGCCGGGGACGGCCACCCCGACGCCGAGGCAGGTGCCGCCATGGTCGTCGAGCAGCTCTCGCACCGCACCGGCGATGGCGCCCAGCACGGTCCGCGGGTCGGCGCCGACGGCGACGGGGAGCACCCGCAGCGCGCGGACGTCCGCCGAGCCGTCGGCCAGGCCCACCCGCACGGTGCCGACGCTGATCTGCACCCCGCAGACAGCGACCGCCTCCGGCACCGGGTGCAGCAGGAGCGCGGGCCGTCCGAGCCCGCCGCGCGGCGGCTCGGCGACCTCGCGGAGCACTCCGGACTCCACCAGCGGGCCCACCGCCTTGCCCACCGTGGTGGGCGAGAGACCGGTCAGCTCGGCCAGGCCGCTGCGCGAGGTCGGTCCGTGCTCGCGCAGCAGGCGCAGCAGCGTGCCCTGGTGCGGCGCCCGGCCGGCAGCGGCCGGACCGCCGTGGCCGCCCTGCTCGCTCACATCGCCTCCTCGACTCGGTGAGCCGAACCTAGTCCGACTTCCTCCACAGTGCGGTCGAAGCCTTCTCCCTCGCCCTGCCGACGGGATCGTGACGGCCTCCGCACCCGGGAGACACCTTGACGCTCCGCGGTGGCCTATTTACTCTCATCGATGGAATAAGTCATCGAGGAGCCCGATGCCCAGCAGCCGGCGGCCGAACGTCGTCATGATCCTGACCGACGACCACGCCTCGCACGCCATCGGCACCTACGGCTCGGTCGTCAACAGCACGCCCCGCATCGACGAGATCGCGCACCGGGGCTGGCGGCTGGAGAACTGCTTCGCCACCAACGCGCTCTGCTCGCCGAGCCGGGCCTCGATCCTCACCGGCACCTACAGCCACGTGAACGGCGTCTCCACCCTGGTCACCCCGATCGACGCCAGTCAGCCGACGTTCGTCTCGCAGCTGAAGGCGGCCGGCTACCGCACCGCGATGATCGGCAAGTGGCACATGGGCGACGGCGAGGGCCACGACCCGCAGAGCTTCGACTACTGGGACGTGCTGATCGAGCAGGGCGAGTACGTCAGCCCCCGCTTCCTGTCCGAGGACGGGCTGCGCACCGTGGACGGCTACGCCACCGACGTCATCACCGACCTCGCACTGCGCTGGCTGGAGGGCCTGCACGGCGAGGACCCGTGGTGCGTGCTGATCTACCACAAGGCACCGCACCGTCCCTGGGAGGTGGACGACGCCCACCGCGGCCTCTACGCCGACCCGATCCCGGTGCCGGCCACCTTCGACGACGACTACGCCACCCGCTCGACGTCGGCTCGGCGGGCCGCCATGCGGGTGGCCGAGCACCTGGCCGCCGAGGACCTCAAGGTCGACCCGCCCGAGGGCCTGTCCTACGAGGAGCTGGCGCTGTGGAAGTACCAGCGCTTCATGCAGGACTACCTCGAGTGCGTGGCGTCCGTGGACGACAACGTGGGTCGGGTCGTCGACTGGCTGGAGGAGCGCGGGCTCTTCGAGGACACGTTGCTGATGTATGCCTCGGACCAGGGGTTCTTCCTGGGCGACCACGGCTGGTTCGACAAGCGGTTCATGTACGAGGAGTCGCTGCGGATGCCCTTCGTGCTCAGCTACCCGCGCCGGCTCGCCCAGGGCCAGGTGTTCGACGGCATCGTCACCAACGTCGACCTCGCCCAGACGATCCTGGACGCCGCCGGGGTGGAGCACCACCCCCGCATGCAGGGACGCAGCTTCTTCGCCGACCTGCTCGGCGCTCCCGAGCAGCCCGCGGCCACCGGGATGTACTACCGCTACTGGGAGCACGACGACGTGTTCCACAAGGCGCCGGCGCACTACGGCTACCGGACCGAGCGGCACAAGCTCATCTACTTCTACAACGACGGCTTGGGAATCCCCGGCTGCGGCGGATACACCTATCCGCCCGAGTGGGAGCTCTACGACCTCGCGGCCGACCCGGCCGAGCTGCGCAACGTCTACGACGACCCGTCGTACCGGCAGGTGCGCGAGGAGCTGAAGGTCCTCATGTGGCGCGAGCAGGAGCGGTTGGGCGACGAGCCGCACCCCAGCCAGCCGAGGCCGGCCGGCGTGTAGGGATCAGCGCGCCGCGGCGACGTCGGCGGCGAGGTCGCGCGCCAGCGCGGCGAACGCCTCGCCGCGCGCCCGGTAGTCGGCGTAGAGGTCGAAGCTGGCGGCGGCCGGGGAGAGCAGCACCACCCCGCCGGGCCGGGCCCAGGCGAAGCCGCGCCGCACCGCTTCGGGCATCGACGCGCAGTCCTCCACCTGCTGAACGCCCTCGGCGCGCAGCACCTCGCCGATGCGAGAACCGTTGCTGGGCATGGTGAACACCCGCACCCGATCGTCCAGGCAGGCGGCGAGCGGCCGGTAGTCGACGTCGCGCTCCAGGCCGCCGACGAGCAGCGCGACCCGCCGCAGCGGGAAGGCCCGCACCGCGGCCACCGCCGACAGCGGGTTGGTGCTGATGGAGTCGTCGACGAACGCGACGTCGTCGGCGTGGGCGACCGCGGTGAGCCGGTGCGGCAGCGGCGCGAACCCGGCCAGCGCCTCGGCGAGGGCGTCCTCGTCGTCGGCGCCGGGCACCCCGAGCGCGAGCAGGGTACGGCGGGCGACCTCGGCGTTGCGCAGGTTGTGCTCGCCCAGCAGGGCGCTGCCGGCCGCCCAGTGCGCGCGCTCGCGCACCCAGTCCACCGCGCCGCCGAGCAGGGCCGCGCGCTCGCGCAGGGACGGCTCGTCGCTGGCGACGACGGCACGCACACCCGGGCGGGTGCACAGGGACAGCTTGTCCCGGTGGTAGTTCTCCACCGACCCGCCGTGCCAGGGCAGGTGGTCCTCGCCGAGCGAGGTGACCGCCACGACGGCCGGGCCGGCCTGCACGTCCAGCGCCTGGTAGCTGGAGGCCTCCACCACCCACCAGTCGACGTCCTGCGGTACGTCCGGGTCCCACGGGCAGGTGCCGATGTTGCCGCCCACCCGGTGCGAGGCACCGAGACCGGCGAGCAGTCCGCCGGCGACCGCGGTGGTGGTGCTCTTGCCCTTGGTGCCGGTGATGCAGGCCACCCGCGATCGGTCGGCCCCGTTGAGCCAGAGACCCAGCCCGCCGACGACGTCGACGCCGGCCGCCACCAGGTCCGCGCACTCGGCTCCGTAGCGGCTGATGCCCGGGCTCTTCACCACGACGTCGACGCCGTGCAGCAGCTCGCGCCCGCCGTCGGCGTAGGCGCGCACCTCGGTGCCGTCGTCGAGCACCTTGGGCTCGCGGTCCACCAGCACCGGCTCCACGCCGTCGGCGCGCAGCCGGCGCAGGCTCGCCACCCCCTCCACGCCGACGCCCCAGACGGCGATCGAGCGCCCGCGCAGCGCCGCCCAGGTGAGCTGAGCGGTCACGGTGCGGGCTGGTGCTGCGGGGCGAACGACTCGCTCAGCGGCCGGAGCAGCGCGCCGAGCTCGGGCAGCGGTGTGGCGGGCAGCGGCGACCCCGCTCGCACCTGGGCAGCAAGTCGTTGGAGCAGAACGGTCTCCTGGCGGTCCGGCCGCTCCGCAGCGGTGATCACGGCCACCCGGCACTCGTCGACGTCGCCCACGCACTCGAACGGCTTGGTGAGCGCGGGGTCGCCGAGCAGCGAGCGGAACCGGTCCGCCAGGTCCTCCTGCGCCAGCGGCTCGGCGCCGTCGAAGACCTGCTCGAGCCGCTCGCGCGGCAGGAACGGGGCGAGCACCAGGTCGATGAAGCAGCACTTGTCGCACCGCCCGCACCAGCGGTCGGCCCGCCGAGCAGGGTCCAGGTGGAAGGCGCGGTTGCAGCTGCGGAAGACCAGGTGGTAGCGCTCGAGCTCGGCGAAGCGCTGCGCCACCCACAGCTCGGAGTAGGGCCGCAGCGCAGAGTGGTAGTCGAAGCCGGGGAGGTTCTGGGCCAGGACCTCGCGGAACCCGCGCTCGAACTCGATGCTCTTGGACCACTGGTGGTTCACGTCGATGCCGTCGACCTGCACGGTGCCCGAGCTGGCCGACCACTCGTTGGACATGACCACCGAGTCCCGGCCGTCGACAAGCGCCGCCAGCACGGCGGTGGCCGAGAGGATCCCGGTGACCGGCACGTGCCCGTTGAGGAAGCCCAGCTCGGCCGAGCGCAGCACCTGCGCGTCGACCTCGCGGTCGGCCCGGCGGACCGGCAGGCCGGTGACCGCGGCGGCGGCCTCGATGGCCTCGAACCGGGCTGCCGCCCGGCTGGCCACGAACAGCGCCAGGTCGGGCTGGGCCTTGCGGGTCTCCTCGACCACCACGATCGAGTCGATGCCGCCGCCGAACGGGACCAGCGGACGGCCGCTGGGCGGCACCTGGGCCGGGGCCGGCTCGCGGGTCGGTCCCTCCAGCCGCAGGTCCTGGAGCTCGTGCAGCAGTCCGTTCTTGTGCGCGAACTCGCCCAGGCCCTTGACGTAGTAGGTGCGCAGGAAGTCCCGCTCGAGGTCGGTGACCGCGTGCTCGCCGAGGTCGACCACGGGGGGTGCGCCGGTCTTGTAGTAGCTGATGCCGGCCAGCAGGAACACCAGTCGCGCGGCCGCCGCGAGTTGCGGGGTCGGCTCGGCGGGTGCGCCGTCCAAGCCGATCCGCTCGGTGAAGGTGCGCCCGTCGAGGGAGTAGGTGCACGACAGCGTGCCGTCGTCCCACGTCCAGCCCTCGTAGCGGAATCTCTCGCCGCGCCCGGTGCTCACGGCAGGCACGGTACCTGGCGGCGTCCTCGCCCTTCGCAGGCGCTCGTCGCCTGTCCCCACTCGGCCCGGCAGGATGACCGGTGACGTCGAGGGCGAGCAGGAGGCAGCGGTGGAGCCGGTGCGGTTCGGGCTGGTCGGGTACGGCTTCGGCGGGCGGGTGTTCCACGCACCGTTCCTCGCGGCGGCGGAGGAGGTCGATCTCCTCGGCGTGGTCACCACCAGCCCGGACCGGCGGGACCAGGTGGCCGGGGACTTGCCCGGGGTGCGGACGTTCGACTCGCTGGAGGCGCTGCGCGAGGCCGGCGCGGAGGCGGTGGCGATCAGCACGCCCGCGCACACGCACTCCGAGCTGACCGACCGGGCGCTGCGGCTGGGCCTGGCCGTGGTGTGCGACAAGCCGTTCGCGCTGGACGCGGCCGCGGCCCGGGGCAGCGTGGAGCTCGCCGAGCGGCTGGGGCTGGCGCTGGCGCCGTTCCAGAACCGCCGCTGGGACTCGGACTTCCTGACCGTGCGACGGCTGGTGGCCGACGGCGTGCTGGGTGAGCTGACCGGTCTGGAGTCCAGCTTCGAGCGCTTCACCCCCGATCCCGGCCCGGCCCCGTCCGGGGGCGGCACGCTGCTCGACTTCGGCAGCCACCTGGTGGACCAGGCGCTGGTGCTGCTGGGCCCCGTCGCCGCCGTCTACGCCGAGTGGCGGCTGCGGGAGAGCGGGCTGGACGACGACGTGTTCGTGGCTCTGCGGCACGTCTCGGGGGCCCGGTCGCACCTGTCCGGCAGCTGGAGCCAGGGTGCGCCCGCACCGCGGTTCCGGGTGAGCGGCACGCGCGGCAGCTATGTGGTGCAGGGGATGGAGAGCCAGGAACCTGTGCTGCTGAGCGGCCGGACGCCGGCGCAGCTGGGCGAGCGGTGGGGCGAGGAGCCGGTGCAGCGGTGGGGCGCGCTGCACCGCGGAGACGACGTCGAGCCGGTGCCGAGCGAGCCCGGCGCCTGGGACTCGTTCTACCCGGCCTTCGCGCGCGCGGTCCGCGGGCTCGACCCGGTGCCGGTGCCGCCGCGCGACGCCGTGGCCACCGCCGAGGTCCTGGACGCCGCGCGGGACAGCGCGGGCAGCGGCGACGTCGTCCGGCTCTGAGTCCGCCCCGCTACCAGAGCTCCAGCGAGCGGGTGAAGATGCCGGCGAGGTCCTCGTCGGTGACCGGCAGCGGCGCGGTGGCGAGCAGCCGCTGCTGCTTCAGCGCCCCGTCGACCAGGCCCGGCACGTCACCCTCGTCGTAGCCGACGCCGCCGATCCCGTTCGGGAGGCCGACGTCGCGCATGAGGGCCACCAGCGCCGCGGGAAGGACCTCGGCGTCGTCGTCGGGCCGGTCGGCGCCGGGGGCCAGCAGCTCGGCGGCCCGCAGGTGGCGCTCCGGGTCCGCCGGGAAGGTGAACCGGAAGGCCTCGGGCGCGGTGAGGGCCACGGCCATGCCGTGCGGCACCATCGGCTCGTCCTGCGGGTAGTCGCGTGGGCGGAAGTCCTTGACCCGCCCCGCGATCGGGTAGGCGTCGGCGTGCGGGATGTGCACGCCCGCGTTGCCGAAGCCCATCCCGGCGAACGTCGCCGCCATCGCCATGTCCAACCGGGCTTGGACGTCGTCGCCGTCCCGCACCGCGGTGCGGAAGGACCGGGCCAGCAGCGCCAGCGCCTTCTCGGACCACATGTCCGCCACCGGGTTGGCCCCGCAGTAGGGCACCCGCTCGCAAGGCTGCTTGCGCTCGAAATCCGTGTAGGGCTTGGCGGTCCAGCTCTCCAGCGCGTGGCACAGGATGTCCATCCCGGACGCCGCGGTCACCATCGGCGGCTGCGACCGGGTGAGCAGCGGGTCCACCACCGCCAGCGTGGGCCGTAGCCGGGCGTGGCCGATGCCCGTCTTCACGTGCAGGTCGAGCACGTCCAGGACGCAGATGGTCGTGCTCTCCGAGCCGGTGCCGGTCGTCGTCGGCACCGCGACCAACGGCTTCAGCGGCTGCGTCGGGGCACGGCCCGCGCCCACCGGCAGGTTGACGTAGTCCATCAGCTCGCCGGGGTTGGTGGTGAGCAGGTTGACCGCCTTGGCGGTGTCGATGGACGAGCCACCGCCCACGGCGACGAAGGCGTCCCACGGGCCGCTGGTCCGGGCGTGCTCGACGGCGGTCCGCAGGCTGACGTCGGTCGGCTCGACGTGCGCGCCGGCCCAGACGTGCGCCTCGATGCCGAAGCCGGCCATCTGCTCGGCGACGCGCTGCGGCCAGCCGGTGGCCGCGACCCCGGGGTCGGTGACGACGAGGACCCGCTGCGCTCCGAGCTGGGCGAGGTCGGAGCCGATCTCGTCCGCGGCACCCGCCCCGAACGTGAGCGCGGGCGCGCCGTAGGTGAAGACGGTCTCGGGATTCCGCGGTGCGTCCATGGGTGCCTCTCCTGCCCTGCCTGTCGTACCCGCCTCTCCTACCCGCCTCTCCTAACGAGGCCGTGTCAGCCGAGCGGGTCGGGCGGAGCGAGCCGGCGCACGTCCAGGGCGTCGACCGGGCCGTCCCCGCTGCCGACCTCGGCCAGACCGGTGCGCACCGCGTCGGTGGCGACGGCGGCCGCGCGGCGGGCGGCGGTCTCCAGGTCGTCCCCGCGGGCCAGGCACGCCGCCAGGGCGGCGGAATGGGTGCAGCCGGCGCCGTGCGTCGCGGCGACGTCGTGGCGCGGCACCTCGATGTCGACGTGGCGTCCGTCGGCGTAGAGGTGGTCCACGGCCGTGGCGCCGTGGCCGCCGGTGACCAGGGCACCGCGGGCGCCGAGGGCGACCAGCGCCTCGGCCAGCTCGGCGCGGTCCTCGCTGGCGATGCCGGTGAGCGCCTGCGCCTCCAGGAGGTTGGGGGTCACCACGGTGGCCAGCGGGAAGAGCCGGCCGGTGAGCGCCTCCACCGCGTCGTCGCGCAGCAGCCGGGCACCCGAGCTCGCCACCATGACCGGGTCTACGACGAGCGGTAGGAGATGCCCCTCGAGGGTGGCCGCCACGGCGTCGATGATGGGCGCGGAGAAGAGCATCCCGGTCTTGGCCGCGCCGATGCCGATGTCGTCCAGCACCGCCTCGAGCTGGGCGACCACGAACTCGGGTGGGCACTCGTGGATGGCGGTGACGCCGACGGTGCTCTGCGCGGTGAGCGCGACGATCGCGCTGGCGCCGTGGACGCCGCAGCGGGCGAAGGCCTTGAGGTCGGCCTGGATCCCGGCGCCGCCGCCGGAGTCGGACGAGGCGATGGTGAGGGCGCGGGCCAGGGTCACGCGGGCACCGTACCCGGGGCTGGTCTAGGGTTCGCTGCGACCTGCGCGGGAGCCCGGACCCATCGGGCTGAGAGGGCGGCGAGGGGACATCCCCGGTGCCGCCGACCGCTGGAACCTGATCCGGTTAGCACCGGCGAAGGGAGCGTGGTGCCGTCATGGCGGCGACCTCTTCCACCACCCCGTCCACCCTCTCCCCTGCCCCCGGCGACGTCGTCGACCGCGCCGAGGCCCCTCGCACCCTGGCCGAGCCCGCGCCGCGGACCCTCGGGCTGCTCGACCAGCTCGGCTTCTGGGGCAACCTCGGAGTGAGCCTGCTCGGCTTCGGCGGGGCGATCGCCGTCGCGGCGCCCACCGGGCTGCCGCCGCTGCCGCTCGGCGGCGCGCTGGCGGCCACCGTGGTCGGCACCGCGCTGGGCGCCCTGGTGCTCGGTGCCTCGCTGGTCCTCGGCGCCCGCACCGGCGCACCGGCCATGGTGCTGCTGCGCGGGCTGCTGGGCGCCCGGGCCTCGGCGCTGCCCACCGTGCTCAACATCGCGCAGTGCCTGGGCTGGGGGACCTTCGAGCTGGTCGTCATCTCCGACGGCCTGGAGGCGATCGCGCACGACCACCTGCCCCGATGGGCGTGCGTGCTGGTGGCCGGTGCCGTGACGACCGCGCTCACCCTGCGCCCGCTCGGGATGATCCGGGTTCTGCGGCGCTACGTGTCGGTGCTGGTGGTGCTGGCCGTCGCCGTGCTGGCCGTCGGGCTGCTGCGCGACGGAGTGTCCGCGACGTCGGGGGCGTGGACCGGGTTCTGGGCCGGCACGGACGCGGCGCTGGCCGTCGCGGTCTCCTGGGTGCCGCTGGGCGCCGACTACGCCCGGCACTCGCGCACCCCCCGGGCCGCCTTCACCGGCGGGGCCCTGGGGTTCGGGGTCACGCAGGTGGCCTGCTACGCCGTCGGGCTGCTGGCCCTGGCGCAGGCCGGCCAGGACCCGGACAAGGTCTTCGACGTCTTCCTGGCGCTGCCGCTGGGGATCGTGGCGTTCGCGGTGCTGGTGCTGCGCGAGACCGACCAGAGCTTCGCCAACGTCTACTCCACGGCCGTGTCCGTGCAGAACCTGCGGCCCCGCTGGGACCGGCGGGTGCTGTCGGTGGCTGTCGGCGCGGTGACCACGGCCGGGGCCCTGCTGCTCGACGTCGGCCAGTTCGCCAGCTTCCTCTACCTGATCGGCGCGGTGTTCGTGCCGCTGACCGGAGCCCTGCTGGCGGCCTGGGTCCGCTCCCGCGGCCGCTGGGACGTCACCTCGTCGGCGCCCACCCGGCCGGCGATGCTGCTGGCGTGGGTGGCCGGCTTCGTGGTCTACCAGCTGGTGAACCCCGGCGGCGTGGCCGGCTGGTCCACGTTCTGGGGCGGGGCGGGCGCCGACCTGCACCTGGCCGGGCACGCCTGGCTCAGCGCGTCGATCGCCTCGTTCGTGGTCGCCGCCGCGCTGGCCTTCCCCTTGGCCCGCACCCCCCGACCCAGTGCGTGATCATGCAATTCCCGTGATCATGCAATCGGCACGATCAAGCGGCGGCCAAGATCGAGCGGATCGCATGATCACGCCGATTGCATGATCACGAGAGGGGTTCAGGGGGTGGTGACCATGCCGTCGAGCATGCCCTCGTAGGGGGAGGACGCCTCGGCGCGGTAGCGGCGGGGGATGCGACCGGCCAGGTGGGCGTCGCGGCCGGCCTGCACCGCGCGGCGCATGGCGCGGGCCATCCGCAGCGGGTCGGCGGCCCGGGTGACCGCGGAGGCGACCAGGACGGCGTCGCAGCCGAGCTCCATGGCCAGCGCGGCCTCGCTCGCGGTGCCGATGCCGGCGTCGAGGACCACCGGCACCGTCGCCTGCTCCACGATGAGCGCGATGTTGAGCGGGTTGCGGATGCCTAGCCCGGAGCCGATCGGCGCGCCGCCCGGCATCACCGCCGCGCAGCCCACCTGCTCCAGCCGCCGGGCCAGCACCGGGTCGTCGTTGGTGTAGGGCAGCACGGTGAAGCCGTCGTCGACGAGCAGCTCGGCCGCGGCGAGCAGCTCGACCGGGTCGGGCAGCAGCGTGCGCTCGTCGGCCACCACCTCCAGCTTCACCCACGGGGTCTGCAGGGCCTCGCGGGCCAGCCGCGCGGTGAGCAGCGCCTCGCCCGCGGTGCGGCAGCCGGCCGTGTTGGGCAGCACCCGCACGCCGGCCGCGCGGGCGACGTCGAGCACCGAGCCCCGGGCGGCCGGGTCCACCCGGCGCATCGCCACGGTGGTCCACTCGGTGCCGGACTCGACGAGGATCCGGCCGAGCCCCTCCAGGCTGGGGGCGCCGCCGGTGCCGACGACCAGGCGCGAGCTGAACGTCTCGCCCGCGATGACCAGCGGGTCCTGCGTCGGAGCGGTCTCCGACGGCGCGTCGGACTCGTTCGTGATAGTCATGAGTTCAGCCTCCCTGCACCGCGGTGACGACCTCGACGGCGTCGCCGTCGCGCAGCACGACGCCGTCCCACGCGCTGCGCGGCACGACCTCGCCGTTCACCGCCACCGCGATGCCGGTGCCGGAGGCGCTCAGCGTGGCAACGAGGTCCGGCAGCGGGGTCTGCGCGGCCAGCTCGCGAGCCTCGCCGTTGACGGCCACCCGGCAGGTGCTCATCGATCTCCTCGGGCAGTCGGGTCGTTGGAACGGGTCGGGTCGGTCGAGAAACGGTCGGCGGCGAAGGGTTTCCACTCCGACGCAGGGTCGGACCCAGCGACCAGGGCGGCCACGGCGTCGGCGGTGAGCGCCGAGAGCAGGATGCCGTTGCGGTAGTGGCCGGTGGCGATGACGAGGCCGTCGAGGCCGCCGCGCCCGACCAGCGGGCCGTTGTCCGGGGTGCCCGGGCGCAGCCCGGCCCGGCACTCCACCAGGGCGAGCTCGGTGAGCACCGGGACGAGGTCGCAGGCGTCGCGCAGCAGCTCGTGCACGGCGCCGGCGGTCACGGTCTCGTCGAAGCCGCGCTCCTCCACGGTGGCGCCCACGACGATCTCGCCGTCCTCGCGCGGCACCAGGTAGACCTCGGTGCCGCGCACCAGAGCACGGACGGTGCGGGTGAGCACCGGACTGCCCGTGGGCACCGCGGGGGAAGGACCGAGGCGCAGGATCTGCCCCTTCACCGGTCGCACCGGCAGGACCAGGTCCGGGGGCAGGCCCGGCAGCGACGGCGACCAGCTGCCGGCCGCGAGGACGACGACGCCTGCGCGCAGCTCCCCGACGTCGGCGCGCACGCCCACGGCCCGGCCCTCCTCGACCAGCAGCTCCTCGGCGCGGCCGGCGACGACGTCGACGCCCCGCCGGGCGAGCGCCGCGTGCAGGGCCGAGGCGTAGCGGCGGTTGTTCACCGACAGGTCGTCGGAGGCGAGGACGGCACCGCGCACCTCCGGGCTGAGGAACGGCTCGAGCCGGCGGGCGGCGGAGCCGGTGAGCTCCTCGGTGACCAGGCCCAGTGAGCCGCGGAACGCGGACAGGCGCGACAGCGCGGCGCGGTCGTCGGCGTCGAGGGCGACGACCAGGGTCCCCTCGCGGCGCAGGCCCACGTCCTGGCCGGCGTCGGCCTCGAGCTCGGCGGCGAAGGACGGGAACCGGGCCAGGGCAGCCAGGTTGAGCCGGAGCAGCTCCTCCTCGCCGAACACGGCCTCGCTGACCGGGGCGAGCATCCCGGCGGCGGCCCAGGTGGCCCCGCGGGTCCCGCTGGCGTCCAGCACGCGCACGCTCGCGCCGTCGCGGGCCGCCCGCCAGGCGGCGGCCAGGCCGACGGCACCGCCGCCCACGACGAGGACGTCGGTGGACACTCCGCAGCTCCCTTCGCCGGCATGACCCGGATCAGGTTCGACGGTCGGGCTCGCGCCCCTCTCAGCCCGGTGCCGGGCTCCCGTGCTCTCGCGACCGACCGGGGGCGGGGTCGCGCCGCCAATCTACGCCGGTGGTTGGATGCCGGCGTGACGAGCCACCTGCGCGCTGACCGGCTGGAGCGGCTCGAGGCCGCCCGGCTCTACCTGTGCACCAGCGGGCGGCGCGAGCGCGGCGACCTGCCCGAGTTCCTCGACGCGGTGCTCGCCGGCGGCGTCGACGTCGTCCAGCTGCGGGAGAAGGGGCTGGAGGCGGCCGAGGAGCTGGCGCTGCTCGAGGTCTTCGCCGACGCCTGCCGCCGGCACGGGGCCCTGCTCGCGGTGAACGACCGCGCCGACGTCGCCCACGCGGCCGGCGCCGACGTCCTGCACCTCGGCCAGCGCGACCTGCCGCCGTCGGCCGCCCGGGCCCTGCTGGGCGACGACGTCCTCATCGGGCGCAGCTCCAACGCCCCGGAGCTGACGGCCGCCGCGGCCGCCGACCCCGACGTCGACTACGCCTGCATCGGGCCGTGCTGGCCCACGCCGACCAAGCCGGGCCGTCCCGCCGCCGGGCTGGGCGCGGTGCGCGCGGTGGCCGAGCAGGCGGCCGGTTGGGCGATGCCGTGGTTCGCGATCGGCGGCATCGACGAGGAGAACCTGGACCAGGTGCTGGAGACCGGCGCGCACCGGGTCGTCGTCGTGCGGGCGATCACCGAGGCCGACGACCCCGGTGCCGCGGCTGCCCGCCTGGCCACCCGGCTGCGCGACGCCTGGCCGGCGGGGGCCTGACCGCTCGCTCAGCGCGGTCGCCGCCGCGCCGCTTCCCTCCGAATCTTGCCGCTCTACGCCGTGAATTCATGGCGGGAAGCGACCAATGGTCACGTTGACGTGATCGTTGGCAGCGGGGCGGGCGGCGGCCGTCAGGACGGGTCGAGGGCGTAGACGGTGGTGCGCCGGACCGGGGTGCTCTCGACGTCGACGCTGGTCTCGACGTCGTAGGAGGCCAGCGGGCGCAGTCCGTCCGTGGGCAGGAAGGCACGGCCGGGATCGCCGAGCAGGACCAGGGTGCCGTTGGCGGCGGCGGTGCGCAGCCAGGGCAGGAAGCGGGCGGTCATCGCGCGGTCGTAGCAGACGTCGCCGGCGGTGAGGACGTCGACGCCGGGCGGGTCGGCCGCCAGCAGGTCGCGGGCCACGAAGGAGACGGCGAGCCCGTTGGCCTCGGCGTTGAGCGCGACCGCGGCGCCGCAGAACGGGTCGACGTCGGCGGCGGTCACCCGGGCGGCACCGCAGCGGGCGGCCGCCAGCGCGACCACCCCGCTGCCGGTGGCGACATCGAGCACGGTGCGCCCGCGCACCACCGCCGGGCTCTCCAGCAGGTAGCGGGCCAGCCCGGCCCCGCCGGCCCAGGCCACCGCCCAGAACGGCGGCGGCACCCCCTCCTGCGCCAGCTCGACCTCGGTCATCTCCCACAGCGGCGTCACCTCGTCGACCAGGTGCAGCGCCAGCTCGGGCAGCGCCTCCGGGTGGCGCAGCCGGGTGGTGCGGCGCACGAAGGCCCGCCGCGCCTCCTCGGCCTCGCGCTCCCCGGGGTCGCCCACACCCCCAGCATGCCCCGGGAGTCGCGGTGTGCGCGGTGGGGTAGGGGCCTTGCAGAAGGTGTGCAGCGTGCAGCAGCGGGAGGAGCGGACAGTGGCTGGTCAGACTGGTCAGGACGGACGCGCGGACGTGCTCGTGTGCGTCGGGATCACCGGCGACCTGGGCCGCAAGATGACGCTGCCGGCCCTCTACCGGCTGGAGAAGCGCGGGCTGCTCGACGTCGACGTGCTCGGCGTCGGCCGCCAGGACCTCGGCGACGACGGGCTGCGCGACCGGGCCCGGGAGTCGGTGCGCGACGCGGCGAAGACGTGGGAGGACGGCGTCGACGACGACGTGCTCGAGCGGCTGTGCGGCCGGCTGCGCTACCTCGGCGGCGACCTGGGCGACGAGAAGCTCTACGCCCGGCTCAAGGAAGCGCTCGAGAAGTACGAGCTGCCGGTGGTCTACCTCGAGGTGCCGCCCTCGTTCTTCGGCAGCACCGTCGAGTCGATGGCCGAGGTCGGCATCACCGACCGCGCACGCGTCGTGGTGGAGAAGCCGTTCGGCACCGACGAGGCCAGCGCGCACAAGCTGGAGCGACGGCTCACCACGGTCCTGAAGCCCGAGCAGCTCTACCGGATCGACCACTTCCTCGGCCTGGAGCCGGTGCAGGACATCGTCACGCTGCGCTTCGCCAATGCGCTGTTCGAGCCGCTGTGGAACCGCCAGCACATCGAGGCGGTGTTCGTGACCATGGCCGAGGACTTCGGGGTGGAGGACCGCGGCAGCTTCTACGACGGCGTCGGCGCCATGCGCGACGTCGTGCAGAACCACGTGCTGTCGGTGCTGTCGCTGTTCGCGATGGAGGCACCGACCGGCGGGGCCGACGCGACCGGCGACCGGCAGCTGGACCTGCTGCGCTGCGTGCCGCCGGTGCAGGTGAAGACCGCGGTGCGCGGCCAGTACCGCGGCTACCAGGACATCGACGGCGTCGCCGACGGCTCCACGACCGAGACGTTCGTGGCGATGGAGCTGGCGATCGAGAACCTGCGCTGGGCCGGCGTGCCGGTGTTCATCCGGGCCGGAAAGTGCCTGCCGGTGGAGGCCACCGAGGTGGTGGCCCGCTTCCGGCCGGTGCCGCGGATCCTCTACGAGGGCGCCGACGTGCCGCCGCGCCCGGCCAACGAGCTGGCGCTGCGGATCATCGGCAGGCCGGGCATAGACCTCGGCCTCAGCCTGCGCTCCCGTGACGGCAAGGCGGCCGAGCAGCAGCCGGCGCCGACGACGCCGGTGGACGTGAGCCTGGACTTCGAGGAGGAGCTCGGCGAGCCGCCCGAGCCCTACGAGCGGCTGCTGCACGCGGCCGTGCAGGGCGACCCGAGCCGGTTCCCGCGCTGGGACGTCGTGGCCGAGACCTGGCGGATCGTGCAGCCGCTGCTGGACGACCCGCCGCAGGTGCAGCCCTACGACCAGGGCACGTGGGGACCGGAGGCGGCGCAGGAGCTGGTGCGGCGGTGGGGCGGCTGGCCCACGCCGCGCGGTCACTCCTGACGGCGCGCCCGGGCGGCGAGGGCCGTCGGTGCGTCCGGTGGGCGAGGACCCCGGCGTCCGGGGAGGGCGCCGGGACCTCGCCTGCTCACCGCCGCTGTCGCCGCTGCCCCACCCAGGAACCGCCCGTGACGGCCACCGCGATGAGCACCGACATCCAGAACCCCTGGCTGGTCATGCCGTGCCGCCACAGGCCGGTGGCCACCAGGGCCGCGACGAGGGCGGTGAGGAAGACCAGGGCCAGGCGAGCGGGCCGGGCAGTGCTCACCGCCGCCACCGCCCCGGCCGGACCAGGCAGGCCGAGACCATCGCGATGGTCACCAGGCAGAGGCCGGCGCGCAGCGCCTGCCCCTGGGCGAGCTCGGCCCCACCCACCCAGATCAGCCCGAGGACCAGGAGCCCGCGCAGCAGCGGGGCCAGGAACGGACGCCGAGCAGTGGCAGCCGTGCCCTGCGGGCGTCCGGACCGCAGCGGGCCGGCCCACGTCCCCGGGTCCACCGAGACGTGCTCGGACTCCTGCGGGCGTTCGAGAAGCGTGTGCATGGGGCGCCCTCCCTAATGGCAGTTGCTGACGGAGTGACCGGCGTAGGCGCCCCAGTACCGGAACTTCAGCGTGAGGGTGCAGCGCGGGTGGTAGTTGTCCGACACGTAGCTACCCAGGATCGCACCCGCGGCCGCGCCGCCGGCCGCGCAGAACAGGTCACCGGGGCCGAGCTCCAGGCATACCGCGGCAGCCACTGCGGCGCCGGCGGCGACACCGCCGGCCACCAGCGCCCGCTGGTCCGTGCCGTTGAGGTGGATGTAGATGTTCCAGCCGAACGAGACCGAGGGGTCGGCGACCACCGGGAAAGCGGTCTGGGAGGTCACGTCGAGCTGCTGGACGAGGTTGCGGCCGTGGACGACGTACCGCGTCGCGACGGCAGCACCGTGCGCGTCGACCGCCCAGGGCGCAGCGATGACGAACGCCACGGTGCCATCCGGCGCCGAGAGCTGCACGCTGCCGTCGGGCATGACCGTCGCGGTGTCGGCGGCGGGGCCGTCGATGCGCCAGCGCAGCTGGCCGGCCGCCTTGCGGTCCTTCACCACCGACATCACACGGGCGCCGGTGCGGGTGGTCTGGACCACCGCGCCGCCGCCCTCGCCCACGAACGAGGCCAGCCCACTCCGCTGCGCCTGGTGACGGAGGGCACCCGTCGGCACGAGCCGGAGGGTGTTGCCGGCCAGGGACAGGGACACCGAGGCGTCGCTGCTGGTGGAGACGGTGCCTGCGGCGGGCGCGGGGACCGTCTCGGCGAGCACCTGCGGCGCCTCGTCCTGGACCACGGCCAGCGGCGAGGACTCATCCGCGAGCGCGGGCAGTGCCTGCGTCGCGGTGAGCCCGGTGGTCAGCAGCAGCCCGACGAGCGCCGTCGAGGCCAACCTGCGGATTTTCATATGACTCCCCCGAGTCTTTGTGGTCCGACGGCCTGTCGTGGTCGAACGTGCAGCGCGCACGCTAGCAGCGCATTCGCAGTACGACGGACATCTGTTGCGCCACGAACATTCCGGGTGCGACCGGTCGACCTGGACGGCGGTGCGTACCGTTCGCCAGGTGGAGCGCGACCTGTCGGCAGCGGCCGGACCAGGGCGTCCGCCGATCCCACCGGCGACGACGGCCGAGGGTGGAAGGGCCGCATCCCTTGCCGTCGCCGGGGTCGTCGGGGCCCTGGTCCTGGCCGTCGCCCTGGGGGTGACGGCGTGCACGAGCTCGCCCGGCGTGGCGACTCCCTCCCCGTCGGCTGCCGGCGTGAGCAGCCCCCTGCCCTCGCGGCAGACGCTGACGATCGAGGGTCTCCCCGCACCGCTTCGGGTGGAGACGGCCTGGACCGCCGCCGAGCAGGAGCGCGGCCTGATGGGCCGGCGGGAGGTGCCGCCCGGCACCGGGATGCTCTTCCCGTTCTCACCGCCGGCGGCGCAGACGTTCTGGATGCGGGACACGCTGGTGCCGCTGGACATCGCCTGGATCCGCGGTGGCCGAGTGGTGGGCACGACCCGGATGGCGCCGTGCCCGGACCTCGGGCCGAGGTGCCCGACCTACCCCTCGCCCGGGCCGGTGGACGCGGCGCTGGAGGTGGGCGCGGGAGGGCTCGCGCCGGTGGAGGAGGGAGCGACGGTACGGCTCCTCCCCTGACCTCTAGGCCGCGTCTAGGCTGACGGCGCAATCAGCCCGGGACGTGCAGGAGGCCGCCGTGACCGCCCAGCCCACCACCTCCGCGGCAGGCGCTGAGCCGGAGCTGCTGGTCGACGTCGCCGACGGCGTCGCGGTGCTCACGCTGAACCGACCGGCCAAGCTCAACGCGGTGACCGCGGGGCTGGGCAACGCCTACGTCGAGGCGCTGGAGCGGGCCGACGACGACCCCGCGGTGCGCGCCGTCGTGGTGACCGGGGCCGGGCGCGGGTTCTGCGCCGGTGCGGACCTGAGGAACCTGGGCCGGATCGCCCGGCAGGAGCACGAGCCGACCTTCCCGCCGGACGGGCGCTCGTTCCCGCCGGTCATCCGCAAGCCGCTCATCGCCGCGGTGAACGGCCCGTGCGCCGGCCTCGGCCTGGTGCTGGCGCTGGGCGCCGACCTGCGCTTCGCCTCGCGTACCGCCACCTTCACCACCGCCTTCGCCCGGCTGGGGCTGGTGGCCGAGTACGGGCTGTCCTGGATGCTGCCGCGGCTGGTCGGCCCCGGGCACGCCCTGGACCTGCTCATGTCCGGCCGGATCGTGGCCGCCGAGGAGGCGGCGCGGATGGGGCTGGTGGAGCGGCTCGTCGACGACGCCCTGGCCGACGCGCTGGACTACGCGCGGCTGCTGGCTGCCACGGCGTCGCCGCGGTCCATGGCGACGGTGAAGGCGCAGGTGCTGCGCGACCTCGAGGGCGCCCGGGACCGCTCGGTGGCCGAGGCCGGCGCGCTGATGCGCGAGAGCTTCACCTGGCCGGACCTGCCCGAGGGGCTGGCCGCGTTCACCGAGAAGCGCGCGCCCAGCTTCCCGCCGCTCCCGCCGCGCGGCTGAAGCCCGCGCTCGGTTAGCGTGCGGGCACCAGCAGCCTGAGGCGAGGAGGCACCCGGTGCGGGCATGGCAGGTGCACGAGAACGGTGAGCCGGCGGACGTCCTGCGGCTGGAGGAGGTCCCGGATCCGACGCCCGGGCCGGGCCAGCTGCTGGTGCGGGTCGAGTCGGCGGCGCTGAACTTCCCCGACGTGCTGCTGTGCCAGGGCAAGTACCAGGAGAAGCCACCGCTGCCGTTCACCCCCGGCGTGGAGCTGCACGGCGAGGTCGTCGCGGTGGGCGAGGGCGTCACCCGCTTCGCGCCCGGCGACGCCGTCATCGGCACCCCTGGGCTGCCCCGCGGCGCCTACGCCGAGCTGGCCGTCGTCGACGAGGGGCAGGCCTGGCCCGCGCTGCCCGCCCTGTCCTCCGCCCAGAACGCCGGGCTGTTCCTCACCTACCAGACCGGGCACGTCGCGCTGCACCGCCGGGCGCACCTGCAGCCGGGCGAGACGCTGCTCGTGCACGGCGGCGCCGGCGGCGTGGGCACCGCAGCGATCCAGCTGGGCAAGGCGGCCGGAGCGACCGTGATCGCCACCGCGGGCGGACCGGAGAAGGTCGAGGTGTGCCGGCGGATGGGCGCCGACGTCGCCATCGACTACCGCGCCGACGACTTCGTGCCGGTGGTCAAGGAGGTCACCGGCGGCCGCGGCGCCGATGTCGTCTACGACCCGGTGGGCGGCGACGTCTTCGAGCGCTCGCTCAAGTGCATCGCGTTCGAGGGGCGAGTGCTGGTCATCGGCTTCACCCAGGGGCGGTTCGGCCAGGCGCCGACGAACCACGCGCTGGTGAAGAACTACTCGGTCGTCGGCGTGCACTGGGGCCTCTACCGGAAGATGGACCCGGCGGTCATCGAGGCGGCTCAGCGCGACCTCGAGCAGCTGGCCGACAAGGGGCTCATCTCCCCGTACGTGTCCGAGGAGGTCGGCATGGCCGACCTGCCGGGCGCGCTCACCCGACTGGGTTCGCGCGGCACGACCGGCAAGGTGGTCGTGCACCCGCGGGGCTGAAATCCGGTTGCCCCGCCTTGCGTCCGCGCACATGCTCGGCCTACGACGGGGAGTAGGAGATGGAGATGCGCGTCGAGCAGCTGCCGGACCCGGGGGCCTTCCTGGCCGCCACCGAGGCGATCCGCGGCACCGAGCCGGTACTGACCAACGTCATCGGCAGCGTGGCCGGGAGCGTGGCGGAGGGGCGCCAGTACCAGCGCTGCTGGTGGTGGGTGGTGCGCGACGACCACGGCTCGGTCGTCGGCTGCGCCATCCGTACCGCGCCGTTCCTGCTCGCGGTGTCGCCGATGCCGGCCGAGGCCGCCGCGGCGCTGGGGCGCGAGGTGGCCCGAGCCGATGGTGACCTCCCCGGGTCCGTCGGACCGGCGGACGTGGTGGGCGCGGTGCTGGAGGCCGCCGCGCCGGGGGTGCTGCGGCACGTGCACCGCGACGAGCTGGTCCGGGTCGTCCACGAGTTCCGACCGGCCCACGACGTTGCCGGCACCGGACGCAGAGCGCACGAGCGGGACACGGAGCTGCTGGTCGACTGGTGGTCCGTCTTCGCTGCCGAGGCCGCGGTCGCCGTCGTGCACGACGTCGAGGCCAACGTCCGGGCCAATATCGAGCAGGGCTCGCTGTGGGTGTGGGAGGTGGACGGCGAGCCGGTGTCGATGGCCGGTCACGCGCCGCTGGTGGCCACCCCGGCCGGCACGGTCGGCCGGATCGGGCCGGTCTTCACCCCGGCGGAGCACCGGCAGCACGGCTACGGCGCAGCGGTCACCTCCGCCGTCGTCGACGCGCTGCTGCCGCACTGCGACACCGTGATGCTCTACACCGACGCCGCCAACCCGACCAGCAACGGCGTCTACGCCCGACTGGGCTTCGACGTCGTCGCGCAGGTCGTCGAGGTGCTCCTTCAGAAGGCGTAGCGCACGCGCAGGTAGGGGGCGCGCTGCTCGATCACGTCGAGCAGCTGGCGCACGTAGCGGCCCTTCTCCCCGGTGCGGTAGCGGACGTTGATCCCGCCGGTCTCCGAGCGCTTGGTCTCCTGCAGCTCGGGCCGCCACAGGACCTCCTCCGCCGTGGGGTGCCAGCGCAGGTTGGTCTCGTGCAGGCGGTCGTTGTGCGTCAGGAAGATGACCTCGGCGGCCAGCTGGGCCTTGGTGCGCTCGCTGGTCGCGTCGCCGAGGGAGTCGAGCAGCACGGCCCAGTCCGCCAGCCAGCCCTCGCGGACGACGACCGGGCTGAGGTTCACATGCACCTCGTAGCCGGCGTCGACGAAGTCGTCGATCGCGGCCAGCCGTTCGGCCACCGGCGTGGTGCGGATGTCCAGCAGCCGGCTGTCGCCCGGCGGCATCAGGGAGAAGCGGACGCGGGAACGGCCCTGGGGATCCCAGGTCAGCAGGTCGCGGTTGACGAACTTGGTGGCGAACGATGCCTTCGCGGTGGGCAGGGCGCGGAAGAGCTCGACCAGGTCGCGGACGTTGTCGCTCACCGTCGCGTCCACCGAGCAGTCGCTGTTCTCGCCGATGTCGTAGACCCAGGCGTGCGGGTCGACCTGATCCGGCTCCTGCTTCACCCCCTGCCGGCGGACGTGCCGCTCGAGGTAGCCGGTGATCTGCTCGATGTTGGCGAACACCGTGATCGGGTTGGAGTAGCCCTTGCGGCGGGGGACGTAGCAGTAGGCGCAGGCCATCGCGCAGCCGTTGGCCGTGGACGGTGCGATCCAGTCGCTGCTGCGGCCGTTGCGCCGCGCGGTGAGGCTGGTCTTGACCCCCAGCACCAGGGCCTCGGTCTTGATCCGCACCCAGCGCGCGGCATTCGCCTCGTCGCCGTGCAGCTCGGGGATGTTCCGGTGGCTCGCGACCTCGACCCGGTCGGCGTCGGGGAAGCGACCCAGCACCTCCTGGCCGCGCGGGAGGGCGGCGGCCTCGGGCTGGAGGTAGATGCGGCGGACGTCGAGCAGGCTGGAAGGTCGTGGGTCCCCGTGCGGCACGAGAGGGACAACACCGACAGGCAGGTGCGAAGTCCCGATCTCAGCAGCGGATCAGCCGGGGATCAGCCGGCGCACCCCGCGGATCCAGCGGTCGCGGTCGGCGGCCTTCATCGTCACGTACTCGGCCACCTCGGGGTGCGGCAGGATCAGGAAGCGCTCGTCGGCCAGGCCCTCCATCACCGTGTCGACCACCTGCACCGGCTCCAGGACCTCCCCGGCGGCGAGCACCGCGAGCGCGGCCGGGGTCTCGCTCTCGACGCCGCGCATGAGCAGGTCGGTGCGCACGCCCTGCGGGCACAGGGCGCTCACCTTGATACCGCGGTCCCCGTAGGTGACCGCGATCCACTCGGCTAGCGCCAGCGCGGCGTGCTTGGTGGCGGTGTAGGGGGCGTCTCCCGGGCTGGTGAGCAGGCCCGCGGCCGAGACGGTCTGCAGCAGGTAGCCCTCGCCTCGCTCCAGCATCCGCGGCAGCACCGCGTTGGCCGCGTGCACGTGCGCCATCACGTTGACGTCCCAGGTGCGCTGCCAGACTGCGAGCGGGGCCTCGAGGCCCTCGCCGGCGGCGATGCCGGCGTTGGAGCAGAACAGGTCGATCCGTCCGAAGCGCTCGACGGTGGCGTCGACGAGGGCCTGCACGTCGGCGGGGTCGGCGACGTCGGTGCGCCACGCGATGGCGCCCGACCCCGCGTGCTCGACGTGGGTGGCGACCTCCCGCGCGCCGGGCTCGTCCAGGTCCGCGACGACGACCGCTTCCGCGCCGTCGGCCGCGAACCGCGTGGCCATGGCCGCACCGATCCCGTGCGCGCCCCCCGTGATGACGACGACCTTGTTCGTTATCTCCATGTCGAAACCCTAGGGCAGCCTGCTGACCAAGGGCTGTCGTCGGGCCGGGTCCTGCTGCTCGGGCCAGGGCGGTGGAGCTGTCGCGGCTGACGCCATGGGCTAGTCGATTCGCCCAACGCCCGTGTCCACCAGCAGACCGCCGCCTTCGCCCGGTCGTCCGGGAGGCATCCGTCGCACAGGGATTCCGGTCTCATGACAGGAATCGGCACGGTCGACGGGACGTCGGAACACATGGGTGCCGTGGGCCACACGCGCTGTTAGCGTCCCGCCCACAGCGCCACCGCTCCGGGGGTGCACAACCAGATCGTCGCCAACTGATGCAGCTCGCTCCTCCCCGCGCCCGCGCGAGCGCCACCGCCGTCGCCGCCGTCCTTGCGGCGGCCCTCGCCTTGGCGTCCTGCTCGTCCTCCGGGTCAGCCGCCCGCGGACCCCTGACGGAGGGCACCGACACCGGCACGGTCTGCGTGCCCTACTCCGGCGCCGAACGCAGGGTGACCGTCGGGGTCGACCTGGTGGAGAACCCCTCGAGCGCGCCTGCGGTGATCGACGGCGTGGCCCTGGTCGGCGCGAAGGGCCTGCGCCTCGTCGAGGCCCGCACGATCGCCGTGCCGCCCGGGCCGAGCACCCTCCTCGGCACGTCCGGGTCCTACCCCCCGCGCAGCGACCCCCGGTGGTCCACGGCCGCCGTGGCGAGCGGGACCTCGGTGGCGCCTGGGGCGACCCAGAACGTCGTCCTCGGGCTCGAGGCCCCAGACGGGGCCGGCTCCGCGAAACGGGTCCGGATCTCTTACCACGTCGGCTCCGAGCACTACGTCCTCGCGACCAACTATGCCTACCAGGTCCAGGGCAGTCCCTGCTCCTAGGGATGTCTCGGGAATCGCTCGTGGATCAGGGAGCGGTTCGTGGCGCCCGATTCGGCATGGCGGAGGAGTTCTTCGTAGCGGTGCCGCGAGCCCACGATGGACTTCTTCGGCCGTGACCTGGGGGAACGCGGGCGGAGACGTCCGGGGCACTCCCGGACGGCCCGCGCGTCCCGTCGCTCACATCCCTCAGCCCAGCGGCTCCTCGGCCCGCTCGGCCGCGGTGGGCTCGAGCTCGTCGTGCACGTGCGTAGCCAGCCTCCGGTGCGGCCGGGCGACCACGAAGTAGACGAAGCCCACCAGCAGGATCACCACCATGACCATGAGCGTGATCCAGTCGTAGTTGAACAGCGCCCCGCGCGGGCTGGACAGCCCCGTCGGCGCGACGACGTTGAGCAGCATGAGCCCGAGGTAGACCGCGGCCACGATGCTCACCGGCCAGCCCCAGCGGCCGAGCCGGAACGCCCCCTCCGGGATCCAGCCCCGGGACCGGGCGACCATCGAGCCGATCACCGTGAGCAGGAACGACAGGTAGATGCCGGAGACGCCGAACGAGACCAGCGCGTAGAGCGCGTTGACCCCGGTCGGGTAGTCGAACCAGAGGATGTGCACGTTCTTGCTCGGGTTGATGTTCACCAGCAGGGTGAACAGCACCGGGACAACCGCACCGACCAGGAGCGCATTGGACGGGGTGTGGAAGCGCGGGTGGATGCGACGCACCCAGCCGCTGGCCGGCACCGCGCCGTCACGGGCGTAGGCGAAGGCCACGCGCGCCCCGGCACCCTGGACCGCGGTGCCGCAGGAGAAGAAGGCGAGGATCACCAGCACCAGGAACACGTCCTGCAGCCATCCGGGCAGCTGGGCCAGGATGCCCGTCACGCCGCCCTTCATCGCGGCGGCGAACGCCGCAGGCCCGTCGCCGGGGATGGCCAGCAGCAGGCCGAGGACGAGGACGAACGAGGCCACGCCGCCGTAGACGAGAGCCCGGCGCATGGCTCGAGGCACCTGGCGGGAGGCGTCCTGGGTCTCCTCGGCGACGTCGCCGGCGGACTCGAAGCCGTAGAAGATGTAGACGTGGGCCAGCACGGCCACCAGTGCCGCCGCGGCCCAGCTGCCGCCGAAGTCGACCTGGTAGTAGTTCGTGCTCGCCTGCTCCGCACCCTGGGTGGTGAACAGATAGCCCGGCCCGTGGTGCATCTTCCCGAACACGGCGAGTGCGACGACGACGCCGAAGGTGCCGATCGTCTCGACGTAGACCCCGAGCCGGGCCGCCCGCCCCATGAACTTGGCACCGACGATGTTGACCACCGTCTGGATGAGGATCAGGCCGACGGTGACCAGAAGGATGGTCGTGTGGCTGGCCGGGTCCAGGTTCCAGCCGAACCAGTTCTGCATCAGCGTGGCGAAGTAGAGCACGACGCCGGTGTCCACGCTGGCCACGGTGACGAGCAGGGCCACCCCGTAGACCCAGCCGACCCACCAGCCGTAGCCAGGCCCGACGGAGTACTTGCCGTACTGGTAGAGCGCACCGGCGATCGGGTAGTGGCTGGCCAGCTCGCCGAAGACGAGGGCCACCAACAGCATGCCGACGACCACCAGCGGCATGAGCCACAGGTAGCGCGGGCCACCCGAGGCCGCACCGAGGGCGAACAGCGAGTAGATCCCCACCATCGGCGAGAGGTAGGAGAACGCGACGCTGAAGTTGTCGAACAGGGACAGGACCCGGCTCAGCTCCGAGCGGTAGCCGAGGTCCTTCAGCCGCGTCGCGTCGTCGTGGGCCGGGGTGTAGCCGGTCGTGTCAGCCATGCGCTCCTCCAGCGCGAGAAACTGCTCCGATCCCCGTGGCGAGGTGGATGGTGCGCCTCTCGACCCCCTTCGCGCAGGAGGATCAGCCACGACGCACCGGTGCCGGCCCGCCGGACGCCGGGCCAAGCGGTGCAGTCGGTGAGCAAGCGGACGCGTGTGGGCCGGGCGTGGCACCCCTGAGTGGGGCACCATCAGGACATGGCCGACCAGCACGGGAGCACCTCCGGCGCGCACCGCGCGGAGCTCGACGGGCATGGGCCCGACGACCACGGGCACGCGCACGACGACCACGACGACCACGGGCACGACGACGTCGACCATGCCGGTCACGGGCACGACGACCACGGCGGTCACGGTCATGGGCACGGGCACGGGCACGGGCACGGGCACGGTGACCACGAGCACCCCGGCGGGCTCAAGGGCTTCGTGCTCGGGCTGGTGACGCCGCACAGCCACGACAGCGCGGACAAGGTCGACACCGCGCTGGAGACCTCGGCCCTGGGCATCCGTGCGGTGTGGGTGTCCTTCCTGGGACTGCTCGCCACCGCGGTGCTGCAGGCGGTCGTCTACGTCATCTCCGGCTCGGTCGCGCTGCTCGGCGACACGCTGCACAACCTCGCCGACGCCCTCACCGCGGTGCCGCTGGCGCTGGCCTTCCTCGTCGGCCGGCGCCTGCCGAACCGCCGCTACACCTACGGCTACGGGCGGGCCGAGGACCTGGCCGGCATCGTCGTCGTCACGCTGATCACCCTCTCGGCCGTCGCGGCGGCGTGGGAGTCGGCCCGGCGGCTGGCCGACCCGCAGCCGCTGGACCACGCCGCGCTGGTGGCCGTCGCGGCCATCATCGGGTTCCTGGGCAACGAGGGCGTGGCGCGCTACCGGATCGCGGTGGGGCGGCGGATCGGCTCGGCCGCGCTGGTGGCGGACGGGCTGCATGCGCGCACCGACGGGTTCACCTCGCTGGCCGTGCTCATCGCCGCCGGTGGGGCGGCGATCGGCTGGGACTGGGTGGACCCGGTGATCGGCCTGGTCATCACGGTGGCGATCCTCTTCGTCCTGCGCGATGCCGTCCGCGAGGTCTACCGGCGGCTGATGGACGCCGTCGACCCCGAGCTGGTGGACCAGGTGGAGGCGGTGCTGCGGCGCACCGACGGCGTGCTCGAGATCGGTGACGTGCGGGTGCGCTGGATCGGGCACGCGCTGCGCGCCGAGTGCGAGATCGTCGTCGACGCCGGTCTGTCCGTGGCGCGGGGGCACGCGGTGGCCGAGCTGGCCCGGCACAACCTGCTGCACGACGTGCCCCGGCTGACCACCGCGCTCGTGCACGCCGACCCGTGGGACCCCGACGGCGAGCACCACGCCGACCTCGCCCATCACGACCCGCGCCCGCCGACCGCCCGCTGACGTCCTCGACGAGGGTCGCTTCCCACCGCAACTCCATGCTCCCCTCAGCAGATCGGCTGTGGTGAGCATGGATGGATCACGGGACCGTGATCGTTCCGGCTGGGCGCGCGTGAGAGGCTGGCCGGCGTGAGCGGGCAAGGGCTGCGCGAGGTCGTCGCGACGCGGTACGTGCTGCCGCTGCGCGAGGGCGGGTCGCTGCCCGGGCTCGTGGAGGCCAGCGACGAGGGCACCTACGTGCTGAAGTTCCGCGGTGCCGGGCAGGGGCCCAAGGCGCTGGTGGCCGAGGTGGTGGCCGGCGAGCTGGCCCGGCGGCTGGGGCTGCCGGTGCCCGAGCTGGTCACCATCGAGCTCGATCCGGAGCTGGCCCGGGCCGAGCCCGACGAGGAGGTGCAGGACCTGCTGCGGGCCAGCGGGGGCACCAACCTCGGGATGGACTACCTGCCTGGCTCGCTCGGCTTCGACCCGGTGGCCGACCAGGTCGACCCGGCGCTGGCCGCGAAGGTCGTGTGGTTCGACGCGCTGGTGCAGAACGTGGACCGCTCCTGGCGCAACCCGAACCTGCTGCGCTGGCACGGCGATCTCTTCCTGATCGACCACGGCGCCTCGCTCTACTTCCACCACGACTGGTCCCGCGCGCAGACCGCCGCGGCGCGCCCCTACGCCGTGTCGGACCACGTGCTGCTCGGCGCCGCCGGGCCGCTGGCAGATGCCGATGCCGCCCTCGCCCCCGCCGTCACCTCCGACGTCGTGTCGGAGGTCGTCGCGCTGGTGCCGGACTCGTGGCTGGAGGAGCCGTCCTTCCCGGACGTCGATGCGGTCCGCAAGGCCTACGTCGACGTCCTCACCGCCCGGGTGGCCGCGCGCGCCGGGTGGCTCGAGCCGCTGGAGGTGGCCCGTGCCGCACGCGTATGAGTGGGCGGTGCTGCGGGTCGTGCCGCGGGTGGAGCGCTGCGAGTTCGTGAACGCCGGCGTGCTGGTCTACTGCCGGGCGCTGGATTACCTGGCGGCCGGCGTCGAGCTGGACGAGGTGCGGGCTCTGGCGCTGGACCCCTCGCTCGACGTCGACGCGGTCGGCCGGCACCTGCAGAGCATCCGGTCGCTGTGCGCGGGCGAGCCGCGGTCCGGCGACAACGGTGCCCGGCCGCCCGGTGAGCGGTTCCGCTGGCTGGTCGCCCCGCGCAGCACGGTCGTCCAGGCCGGCCCCGTGCACACGGGGCTGACCGACGACCCCGCCGCGGAGCTCGCCCGGCTGCTGGACCGGATGGTGCGGCCGGTCGCCCCGCGCCTGCCGTCGTGAGCCGCGCGTACGACGTCGTCGTGCTCGCCGGCGGTGCCGGGTCACGGCTGGGCGGGGTGGACAAGCCCGGTCTGGACATGGGCGGGCGCAGCTCGCTGGACCGGGTGCTGGACGCGGTCGTCGGCGCCGGTCGCGTCGTGGTGGTGGGGTCGGAGCGGCCCACGTCGCGGCCGGTCGACTGGACCCGGGAGGACCCACCGGGGTCCGGGCCGCTGGCCGGGCTGCGCGCCGGGCTGCCCCTGCTGGCGGCCGACGTCGTCGTGCTGCTGGCGGCGGACCTGCCGCTGCTCGACGCGGCCACGGTGGACCGGCTGGTGGCCGCTGTTCCTGCCGGCGGGGCCGCGCTGCTGGTGGACGCCGGGGGGCACGAGCAGTACCTGCTCGGGGCCTACGACCGGACCGCGCTGGCGGCCGCCGTCGCGGAGGTGGAGCCGCACCGCGGGATCAAGCACGTGGTGGCCCGGCTGGCGGTGGTGCCGGTGGCGGACGAGAGCGGCGCGGCGGTGGACGTCGACACGTGGGAGGACGTTGAGGCGGTGCGGCGGCGGCTGTGAACCGTCTGCCTGGCCAAACGCGAAAGGCGCTGACGACGGCGAGAGCCGGCTGCCGCGCGGCTCTCGGCGCCGGCTGCGGAACCGAGTTGAGCGGCCCGACCGAGGAGATGCCTCGCCGACCGCGGCGAATTCTCCTGGGTGGGCGAGGAATGATCACGGGCCCGGGATCATTCCGGCCGGGGCCGCGGGTGTGCGGGGGTGCCGGAGCAGCCGCTGGGGCAGGATGCGCGCATGGCTGACGACGTGCTGGACGAGTGGGTGCGCGAGGTGGCGCAGGAGCTGGGGCTGGACCTGGAGGTCGACGTGCCGCTGCTGCTGGGGGTGGCGCGGGACGCGGCGCACCGGGTGGCGCGCCCGGCGGCGCCGCTCACCACGTTCCTCGTCGGCTACGCCGCGGCGCGGGCCGGCGGGGGCGCCGACGCGGTGCGGCGGGCCGCCGAGGCCGCCACCCGGCTGGCGATGGCTCGGCCCGAGCCGGAGCAATAGCCGCCCCGTCCGAAGAACTGTGGCCTATTGCCCACAGTTCTTCGGACGCAAGGACGGGCTAGCGGGGCAGCCGGCTCATCGCGTGACCGACCAGGGTGACCAGGGCCTGCTTGGTGGCCTGGCGGGAGCGGGCGTCGGTGTAGAAGACCGGGGTCTCCGGGCGCACCGCGAGGGCCTCGCGCACGTCCTCCAGGCCGTGGTGGGCGACGCCGTCGAAGCAGTTGACCGCGACGACGAACGGGATGCCGCGCGCCTCGAAGTAGTCGACGGCGTCGAAGCACTGCTCGAGCCGGCCGGTGTCGACCAGCACGACCGCGCCGATCGCGCCGCGGACCAGGTCGTCCCACATGAAGGAGAACCGGTCCTGGCCGGGCGTGCCGAACAGGTAGAGCCACAGGTTGCCCGGCAGGGCGATGCGGCCGAAGTCCATCGCCACCGTGGTCGTCGTCTTGCGGTCGGACACGCCGCCGGCGTCGTCGACGCCGACCGAGTGCTCGGTCATGGCGGCCTCGGTGGACAGCGGCTCGATGTCGGAGATCGAGCCGATGAAGGTCGTCTTCCCGACGGCGAACCCGCCGGCGACCACGATCTTCACGGTGACCGGCGCGGCGGGAGCCTGCCCGGAGGGCGTGCCCGCGGGCGCGGCCGGCGCGGGCACGGCGACGTCAGAGCGCGGAAATGCCATTGAGAACACTCTCCAGGACGGACAGGTCGGTCGCGGGTGTGGAGGATGCGGTGGTGGCGCCGGCGCCGTAGACGGCCACCAGCCCCTCCGCCGCCAGGTCGCCCACGAGGACGCGGACGACGCCGAGCGGGACGTGCAGGTGGGCCGAGAGCTCGGCCACCGAGAGGATCCGTTCGCTCGTGAGCTCCAGGATCGCCAGCCGCTCGAGGGCGAGACCGCCCCCGGTCGGCACCGGCCCGAGGGCTCGCACGAGCGCCTCGAGCGGCAGGTCGGCGGTGCGGGCGCGGGTGCGCCCGCCGGTCACCGTGTAGGGCCGGACGGTGCGGGCCTCCTCGGGCTCGGTCCCGTCCGGGTCGTCGGCAGGTCGGTCGAAGACGCGGCGCGCCGGGTCGCGGGTCGCCATCGCCGGTTACCCGACCACGCCGGCGGGACGGGCGGGGCCCCCGACCGGGAGGCGCGAGCGCATCTCGGTGATCAGCTGCGGGGTCATCGTGGCCTCGGCCCGGCTGACCAGCAGCGTCATCTCGTAGCCCACCAGGCCGACGTCGCAGCTGGCCTCGGCGACGACCGCCAGGACCGAGCCGTCGTTGACGTTGGTGGTGAACAGGAACAGGTCGTCCATCTCCACCACCGCCTGACGCACGGTGCCGCCGCCGAGCTGGCGGGCGGCCCCACGGGTGAGGCTGGCCAGACCCGAGACGATCGCCGACATCTGGTCGCCGGCGGTGCGGTCGAGGTCGTCCGACATCGCCATGAGCAGGCCGTCGGCCGAGACGACGAGCGTGTGGCGCACGCCCGGCACGCTCTTGACGAAGTTGCCCAGCAGCCAGTTGAAGTTGGCCGCCTCGGTGCTCAGGGTGCTCACGGTGTCGTTCCTCCGGTGGTCGTCGTCTCGCGGCAGACGTGGGAGCGGGTGGTCACGGGGTGTCCGTCGTCGGGGCGTCGGTCAGGGGCTGGGGGGCGGGCGCCGCGGTGCGCGCCCGCTCGACGCCGGAGCGGAAGCCGGACAGGCGGGAGCGGACCTCCTCCGGGCTGCGCCGGGCGGCGTTGGCCGGATCCGGGGCGGCGGCCGGAGCCGGCGGCACCGGGGCGGGCACTGCGGCGGGCACGCGGGCCGCCAGCGGGGCCGCGGGGGTGGCCTGCGCCGGAGCGGCCTCCTCGCGGGGCCGGCGGCGGGCCAGCCCGGCGTCGGCCTGCGGGGTCGGCTTGAACGCCGGCTCGTAGCCGCTGGACAGGCGGGAGAGCTCGGTGAGCGCAGCCGAGGCCAGCTCGGCACCCGCGGCGATGGCGGCGGCGTCGGCGAACGGGCCGTCGATCGAGGGGGCCGCCCCGAGCGGGCCGGCACCGAAGGGGCCGGCACCGAAGGGACCGGCAGGCGCCGGCGGCTGCAGCGGCGGGCCGGCCGGTGCCTCCGGGCTGGGCGCCGGCGCGGGCACCGGGCGGGTGTGCAGGTCGGCGAACGAGGCTGCCGAGGACAGCGCGGCCGGCGCGCCGGCGAACGGTCCGGCGGGGGCCGGGACCGGGGCCGCCGGGGTGGGCGGGACGACCGGGCCGCGGGCCGGCAGCGGTGCCTCGCCGAAGCCGGCCTGGCCTCCCACCTGCATCGGGGCGACCGACGGCGCCGGAGGCACCTGGGCCGTCGGGACCGGGGCGGGCACCGGCGGGGCGGCCGGCTGCGCGGACACGACCGGCTCGGCCTGGCGGCCCTTGCGGCCACGCCGGCCGCCACCGCGCTGCGGCAGCACGTCCACCGCGGGACGGAAGGTGACGAACGGCGCCACCGGCTCGGCGGCCGGGGCGGTCTCGGGCGCCGGCTCGGTCACCCGGTCCTCGACGGCGGGCGTGAGGGACGCGCTGAGGGCCTCGAGCACCGCGGCCCGCTCCGACACAGTGTCGGAGAAGTCGGGTGCAGGGACCGGCTCCGCGTGCGGCGCGACCGGCACGTCGAACCCGACCGGCTCCGACGCCGGCACCGGGACGGCGGCGAGCGGGACGCCAGCGGACGGCTCCTCCCGCACCGGCTGGACCGGGACGGTCAGGTCCGTCGAGGCCGCGGCCGGCGCAGCAGTCTGCGTGGACCCGGGGATCTGGGTGGACGCGGGCAGCTCGGTGGACGCGCTGGGCTCGGTGGACGCGCTGGGCTCGGTGTCGTCGATGGCGGCAAGGCCCTCGACCGGCTCCGCGTCCTGCGGTGCGGCCGGCAGCACCTCGCCCGGCTCGTCACGGTGCTTGCGACGGCGCCAGAAGCTGAAGATGGAGCGGCGCGAGCCGTGGCGCGCCGCGCGGTCGGTGGTGCTCAGCGACGCCTCCACGGTCATCTCGTCGGTCGTCTCGTCGGTCGTCACGTCGGCGGCCTCGTCCGTCGTCACGTCGGAGGACTCGTCGGCGGTCTCGTCGGCGGTCTCGTCGGTCGGCTCGGCCGGGACGGGGTCACCGCTCTGGTCGGTGGGCTCGCCAGCCGCGTGCTCGACCACGCCGTCCTCGACCACGTCCCCCATGACCACGTCCTCCAGGACCACGTCCTCCTCGACAACGCCGTCCTCGACAACGCTGTCCTCGGGCGCGTCGGCCGCGACGGGCTCGACCCCGCCCTGCGCGACCTCCCCTGGCTCGTCACCCGAGCCGCCGTGCGGCTCGCCGCCGGCGGTGCTGGCGCTGCCGCTGCTGTCGGAACCGGAGCCTGAGCCGACGGCGCCGCGCGAACGCGAGGGCAGGGCGGGGGCGTCGGCCAGGGCCACCGTCTCCGGGGCGAAGTCCGCCGGCGCCTGCGCGGGCGGCGCCGCGGGCACGTCGTCGGCGGGCGGGGCCGGCACCGGCTCGGCGGGGGCGTCCCCGGCCCGGCCGCGGGCCGGCAGCGGGGAGCGCCCGCGCGAGGGCAGCGGAGGTGCGGGACGGTCGGCCGCAGGCCGGCGCACGTCGATCTCGAACACCGGCTCGACGCCGGCAGCGGGAGCGGCCGCCATGGCCGCGACGGAGGTGTCGATCGGCCGGTCGACCGGCTGCTGCAGCACCTCGTCGAGCGAGGACGCGTCCGCGGTGGACGGAGCCGACGGGGCGGCCGGCGCCTCCTCCGGGATCTCCGACAGCGCGTCGGCGAGGGCGCGCACCGGCTCGGAGGGCGAGAGCGTGGGCACGCTGCCCGGCTCGAACACCTCGACCGGCAGGAGCAGGTCCACGACGATCCCGGAGCTGCGCCCGCGGCGCAGGCGCACCGTGGCGCCCAGCCGCTGTGCGAGCCGACCGACGACGTAGAAGCCGAGGCGCTGGGCGACGGCGATCTCGGTGACCGGGGGGTGGGCGATCCGCTCGTTAGCGGCCTCGACCTCCTCCTCGCTCATGCCCAGGCCGTAGTCGGTGATGGTCAGCCCGACGCCGTGCTCCTCCAGCCGGCTGCTGACCACGACCCGGGTGTCCGGGTTGGAGAAGTGGGTGGCGTTCTCCAGCAGCTCGGCCAGCAGGTGCGCGGTGGTGAGCGCCAGGCGGCCGCTGACCCGGGGATTGATGGTGGTGGACAGGTCCACCCGCTCGTACTGCTCGATCTCGGAGGCGGCGGTGCGCACGACGTCGGAGAGCGGCATCGGCCGGCGCAGGCGACGGTTGCCGTCGATGCCGGCGAGCACGAGCAGGCTCTCGGCGTTGCGGCGCATCCGGGTGGCGAGGTGGTCCAGGCGGAACAGGTTGTCCAGCTGGTCCGGGTCCTCCTCGCGCTGCTCGAGCTGGTCGATGAAGGAGAGCTGGCGGCCCAGCAGCACCTGGTTGCGGCGGGCCACGTTGACGAACATCTCGGCGATCGAGGCGCGCAGCGCGGCCTGCTCCTGGGCCACCTCCACGGTGGTCGCGTTGACCACGTTGAAGGCCTCGGCCAGCCGGCCGATCTCGTCCTTGGACTCCACGGCCACCGGCTCGAGCTCCACGCCCGGGCCCTCACCCGGGGTCTGCATCCGCTCCACCATCGTCGGCAGCTGCTCGCCGATCCGGCCGGCCGCCTCGGTGAGCCGGCGCAGCGGGGCCACGATCCGGCGGGACATCAGCAGCGCGAGCAGGACGGCGAGGAGCAGGCCGAGCAGCGCGAGCGCGAGGACCAGCAGGGCCCGCTGGGTGGCGGCCGAAGCCGCCGCGGCCGCCTGGTCCCGGACGGTGGAGACGGTGGAGACCTCCAGCTGCACCAGCGGCGCGATCCGGCCGGATTCGGCCTGCGCGACCTTGACCGGGTCACCGGCCTGCTCGCCGCGCAGCAGCCGACCGGCGGCCTGCCGCTGGTCGCTGACGGTGAAGGCGTCGGCCTGGGCCAGCGCCCTGTCCAGCGCGAAGCGGGCGTCGGTGCCGCTGAGCTGGCGGAAGGTGGCCAGCTGCAGGTTCTGCTGCCCCAGCAGCGAGGCGAACTGCTGGTAGGTGCTGTCGTCCATGCGCTGGCGGCTGTAGGCGCCGTAGAGCAGGTCCCGCTCCTGCGCGTTGGCCTCGATGGCGGTGGACAGCGCGCCGTAGGCGCGGACCGATCGGGCCAGCTGCTGGTCCCCGGCGACGTCGGCCACCACGGAGGCGAGGCCCAGGTCGGTGGCGATGGACCGGTCGTAGAGGCCGGTGAGGGCGGAGACGTCGGAGGCGCCCTGGTCGACGAGCTTGCGGGTGGTCGGGAGCTGGTCGTGCAGGGCGGCGGAGGCAGCCACGCCGGAGGCGAGCGCAGGGCTGATGGACGTGAAGTCCATCCCCTTGATGGCCGCACGGACGACGTCGAGCGAGGCGTCGGTCTTCTTCCGGGCCTGCGCGAGCCGGCCGTCGGCGTCCTTGCGCCCGTCCAGCACGAAGGCGACGGTGGCGCTCCGCTCGCTCTGCAGCGCGTGGATCGTCTGGTCCAGCAGCGCGGACGCGCCGATCAGGTCCTCGACCTGCTGGGCGCGCACGGCCTGCGACCGTGCGCCGACCACGACCACGAGCGACACCGCGAGCAGCAGGGCCATCGGGACGGCCACCAGGGCCAGCAGCTTCGAGCGGATCCCGAGGTTGCGCAGCATGGACGACCTTCCCGTTCCGTGTCGGACCAGAAGCCCCGCGGATCGAAGATCCCCCGGGCCTGCTTCCGACTCATCGGGCAGGCGGCGCGTCGCCTTGACCCTTCCGCGGACACCTGGTGCGCCTGCACCGGCGGGGGTAACCCGGACGGCGCAACGGGCTCTGCGATCGGAGGCGGTCGCGGGCCGGTCCGGTGCCTCGTGGAGGGGCGGGCCGCGGTCGCCCCGCGGCCGCCGCGGGTGGCGGGGACGAACCGGTTAGCGTTGCCGGGTGGACACGGACCGCGGCGCGCCGCAGCACGACCTGCCCTGGGCGGCCGCGCGCGACCGCGCCGCCGCGGTGCCTCGGCTGACCGGCACCACGGTGGCGGTCGACGTCGCGCTCGGGCGGGTCCTGGCCGCCGACGTCCGCGCGGTGGTGGACCTGCCGCCCTCGGCCGTCTCCGCCATGGACGGGTGGGCGGTGGCCGGCGCCGGGCCGTGGCGGGTGGACGGCCGGCAGCTGGCCGGGCAGCTCGGCGAACCGCTGCCCCCCGGCACCGCGCGCGTGGTCGGCACCGGCACCTGGCTGCCTGCGGGCGCCGACGCGGTGGTGCGCCGCGAGCACGGCACCGTCGTCGGGGACGTCCTGACCGCCGCCGATCCCGAGCTCGGCAAGGACGCCCGGCCCCGCGGGCAGGAGGCCCGGGCCGGCGACGTCCTGGTGCGCGCCGGGGCGCTGGTGACCCCGGCCGTGGTCGCCCTGGCCAGCGCGGCCGGCCTCGACGTGCTCGAGGTCGTCCCCGCGCCCGAGGTCGCGGTGCTGGTGCTGGGCGACGAGCTGCTGCTGGACGGGCCGCCGCGGCAGGGCCGGGTGCGCGACGCGCTCGGTCCGGCGCTGCCGGCGTGGCTGGCCGGATACGGAGCGCAGGTGGTCGCGGTGGAGCACGTGCCCGACGTCGCCGAGGTGCTCGCGCAGCGGCTGGCCGCGCTGGACGTGCCGCTGGTGGTGACCACCGGCAGCACCGCGGCCGGCCCGGTCGACCACCTGCACGCGGTGCTGGCGCAGGCCGGCGCCCGGCTGCTCGTGGACGGCGTGCGGGTGCGCCCGGGCCATCCGATGCTGCTGGCCGAGCGGGGGCCGGGCCGGTGGCTGGTGGGGCTGCCGGGCAACCCGCTGGCCGCGGTGACCGGGCTGGCCACCCTGGTGGGGCCGCTGCTGGGCGCGCTGTCCGGCTGGACGGTCCCCTCCGGCGAGGCGCTGCTGGCCGCCGACGTCACCGGGCACCCCACCGACACCCGGGTACTGCCGCTGCGGGAGGGGCAGCCGTCGCTGCACGCAGGCCCGGCGATGCTGCGGGGGCTGGTGGAGGCCGACGCCCTGGCCGTGGTGCCGCCCGGCGGTGCCCGGGCCGGGCAGCTGGTGGAGGCGCTCGCGCTGCCCTGGGCGCGCGACCCGTTCCCGGCGCGGCCGGCCCGGCTCGTCGGCTGAGCTCGGTGCCGGGTCCGCCGGCCGGTGCGGAGCGCACCGCTGGGTAGCGTGCCCCTCATGCGTGCCGTGACGATCCGCGAGCCCGGTGGTCCCGACGTCCTCACCTGGGCCGAGGTGCCCGACCCGCGGCCCGGTGCCGGCGAGGTGCTCGTCGACGTCGTCGCCTCGGCGGTCAACCGCGCCGACCTGATGCAGCGGCAGGGGCACTACCCGCCGCCGCCGGGCGCCGCGCCGTACCCGGGGTTGGAGTGCGCCGGGCGGATCAGCGCGGTGGGCGAGGGCGTGCAGGGCTGGTCGGTGGGCGACGAGGTGTGCGCGCTGCTGGCCGGCGGCGGCTACGCCGAGCAGGTCGTCGTGCCGGCCGGGCAGCTGCTGCCGGTGCCCGCCGGGGTGCCGCTCGAGCGGGCGGCGGCGCTGCCCGAGGTCGCCTGCACGGTGTGGTCCAACGTCTTCATGGTCGCGGGACTGCGGCCGGGCGAGACCTTCCTGGTGCACGGCGGGGCCTCGGGGATCGGCACGATGGCGATCCAGCTGGCCAAGGCCGTCGGGGCGACGGTGCTGTGCACGGCCGGCACCGCGGCAAAGCTCGAGTTCTGCCGCGAGCTGGGCGCCGACGTCGCGATCAACTACCGGGAGTCGGACTTCCTCGAGGAGGCGCGCGCGGCCACCGGCGGCAAGGGCGTGGACGTCATCCTGGACAACATGGGCGCCAAGTACCTGGGGCGCAACGTGGAGGCCCTGGCGGTGAACGGACGCCTCGTCGTCATCGGCCTGCAGGGTGGTCGCAAGGCCGAGCTGGATCTCGGCATGCTGCTCGCCAAGCGCGCCGCGGTGCTGGCCACCAGCCTGCGCGCGCGCCCGCTGGAGGAGAAGGCGGCCATCGTGGCTGCGGTCCGCGAGCACGTCTGGCCGCTGCTCGCCGCCGGCGACGTGCGCCCCGTCGTCGACCGCTCCTACCCGATGTCGGAGGCAGCGCAGGCGCACCGGTACATCGACTCCGGCGAGCACATCGGCAAGGTGCTGCTCACGGTGGGGTGAGGGCTCGGCGCGGGTCGGCTCCGGTCGGAACGATCACGGCCTCGTGATATTTACTCGCCGACCGAGGGAGATTCTCCTGGGTCGGCGAGTCATCGCCACGGTCCCGTGATCGTTCCCGAGCGGCGGCGCCGTGGCGACGGGACGGGGCCTGCCGGTCCCGGAACGATCACGGTCCCGTGATCTTTTCATGGTTACCTCTCGCGATTCGGTGAGGTAAGCATGAATCGATCACGCTGCCGTGATCATTCCGAAGCGGCCCGGGCTCAGGCCAGCTCGGCCAGACCCGCCAGCAGGCGGTCGACGTCGGTGGCGTCGCTGTAGGGGGCCAGGCCGGCGCGCACCACCCCGCCGCCGGTCTGCAGGCCGAGGACGAGGGCGAGCTCGCGGGCGTAGAAGTCGCCGTCGCCGACGCAGACGCCGCGGGAACCCAGGTGCTCGGCGACCTCGCGCGGGCTGCGGCCCTCCACCCGGAAGGCGACGGTGGGCGTGCGGGACGGCGCGGCGCCGAAGGTCGCCACCGGCAGCTCGGCCAGGCCGGCGAGCAGCCGGGCCAGCAGGACGTCCTCGTGCGCCTCCACCGCGGCCATCGAGCGCAGCACCCGCTCACGGCGGCTGCCCGGGCTCGTCTCCCCAGGGGGGTCCAGCAGCGCCGCCACCCAGTCGACGGCGGCGGTCAGCCCGGCCAGCAGCTCGAACGGCGGGGTGCCGTGCTCGAAGCGGGAGGGGACCGCGTCGGAGGAGGGCACCAGCTTGTCCGGGCGCAGCCCGTCGAGCAGCTCGGGTGCGGCCACCGCCGCGCCCAGGTGCGGGCCGCACAGCTTGTAGGCGCTCAGCGCGTAGATATCAGCGCCCAGCGCGGCGACGTCGACCGGCGCGTGCGGGGTGAGGTGCACGCCGTCGACGGCCACCAGCGCGCCCACGGCGTGGGCCGCGTCGGCCACCGCGCGGACGTCGGGGCGGGTCCCGACCAGGTTGCTGGCACCGGTGACGGCCACCAGCCGGGTCCTCTCCGACAGCGCGTCGGAGACGTCGGTGAGCGTGCAGGTCGCGGGGTCGACGTCGATCCACCGGACCGTGGCCCCCGCCCGCTCAGCCGCCTGCACCCAGGGGCGCCCGTTGGCGTCGTGGTCGAGCCGGCTCACGACGACCTCGTCGCCCGGTCCCCAGCCCTTGGCCAGCGCGTTGGCGAGCACGTAGGTCACCGACGTCATCGACGACCCGAGCACGACGCCCTCGGGCTGCCCGCCCACCAGGTCGGCGACCGCCGCCCGCGCGCCGTCGACGATCTCCTCCGCTCGCCGGCTGGGCGCGAACGCGCCGCCCCGGTTGGACACCGCGGCGCGGAACGTGGCGGCCACCGCGTGGGCGACCACGGCCGGGACCTGGGTACCTCCGGGGCCGTCGAGGTGCGCGAAGCCCTCGGCCAGCGCGGGGATCCCCGCGCGCACCCGCTCGACGTCGTACTGATCCCGGGTGCCGTCCGGTCGCTGCTCGTGCTCCATGGGGCGGCACTCTGCCTCACCGGTGCCGGGATGGGGTCGGCGGGGCGGTGCCGGCATGCGGCCGGCGGGGCGGTGTCAGGATGGGCGCATGAGCGAGCCGCAGGGGCCGGACGGCCTGAACGTGCACGACGAGCGCGACGAGCACGACGAGCGCGATGAGCACCGTGTCGTCGTCATCGGGCCGGGCGGGATGGCCGTCGAGGGCGCTCCCGGCGACGGCGAGGACGAGGGCGGCTCGGTGGCCGACCTGGTCGAGCAGCCGGCGAAGGTGATGCGGATCGGCAGCATGATCAAGCAGCTGCTGGAGGAGGTGCGCCAGGCCCCGCTCGACGAGGCCAGCCGCGCCCGGCTGCGCGAGATCCACGCCTCCTCCATCGCCGAGCTCAAGGCGGGCATCGCGCCGGAGCTGGCCGAAGAGCTGGACCGGCTCGCGCTCCCCTTCGGGGAGGACGCCGTACCCAGCGAGGCCGAGCTTCGCATCGCCCAGGCCCAGCTGGTCGGTTGGCTCGAGGGCCTGTTCCACGGCATCCAGACCGCGCTGTTCGCCCAGCAGATGGCCGCCCGGGCCCAGTTCGAGGAGATGCGCCGTCGCGCGCTCCCGCCGGGGGCAGCAGCGGGTGGGCAGCCGGAGCCGCACCGGACCGGCCAGTACCTCTAGGACGGCCACCGCTGGGACCGGCCCTATGTCCGAAGAACTGTGGCCTATAGCCCACGGTTCGTCCGACGCAACGGTCCTGACAAGACCGGGTCAAGCCCGGCCGCCCGGGCCGAAGGTCCCTGAGCGGCGGCGCCCTTAGGGCTATGGCGCGCCTCGGGGATCGCGCTCACCGTAGAGGCACGGCGCATGGCGGGCAGTCGGCAGCTGCCTCCCCGCGCCGGGCACGTCGGCGAGGTGCGACTGGGGGCGGGGATGGCTGGGAGCGAAGCGGCGGCTGCCCGGATCTCAGCAGCGCCCCCGGCGGCCGCAGCGACGACGTCGCCGTCCCGCCCCGCTGGGGCACCTGCCCCGGACCTTGCTCCGGACATGACTCCGGAGCAGCGGCTCGGGCTGCTCGCCCGGATCGACGAGCTGCGCTGGTCGGCTCGCTGGGACGGCCGACCAGCGGCCGCGCAGTGGCTGGCCGACCGCTACGACGGCGCACCGGTGGACGAGGAGCGGGTGCGGGCCCGCAGCCTCGACCTGCTCGACCTGCACTCGGCCCGGCTGGTCCCGCTGCTGGCGGTGGCCCCGCGCACCGGGGCGTGGTGGGCGGTCTGGCCGCGCACGCCGGGGGTGGCGCTGCCCCGCCTGCGCGCCCTGTGCGAGCTCTCCCCCCGGCAGGCCGCGGCGGTTGGGCTGTCGGTCCTGCACGCGGTGCAGGACCTGCACGCCCGCGGCTGGTGGCACGGCCGGCTCGGCACGACAGGGCCCGACGGCTCCGGGGACGTCGCGGCCCCCGACGGCTCCGACGTCGTCGTGGCGCCCGACGGCACCGCCCGCCTCGGCGGCTGGGCGGCCGGCACGCTGCTGCTCGACGGCCCGGCCGACGCGCTGCGCCGGGACGACCTGCTGGCCGTCCGCGCGCTCGCCGCCGACCTGCTGGCCCGGACCAGGACCGGTGCCCGGTGGTCCACCGAGCAGCGCGAGGCCGAGGTGGCGGCGGTCGCGCAGGCCGGTGACCCGCGGGTGGACGGGCCAGTGGACGAGCGCAGCGGTCCGGACGCGCCCCACCCGGTCGCCCACGCGCTGGAGCGCCGGCTCGCCGCGCTGCTGGGCGGGCCGGACCTGGCCGAGCGGACCCGGCTGGAGCTGGCCGCACTGGTGCGCGCCGTGCCGCAGGCGGTCGACGTCGAGCCGGACCCGGTGGGCGAGCCCCCTGACGCCCCCGTTCCGGGCGCTCGGCGGCGCAGCCTGCGCTACCCGCGCCGCCCGGCGACGTCGCACCTGCCCAGCCGACCGCGACGGACCTCCGGCGAGCCGCGCACCGACCGCGGGTCCTGGCTGTGGAAGGCGATCGTCGCGCTCACCGTGCTCGCGGTGGTGGTGGGCCTCGAGCTGGGCCTGCTCGGCGACCGCATCGCCAACGACCTGCGCGTCCTGCGCTCACCCGCCCCGTCCGCCACCGCCAGCGCCGGCACGAACGCCAAGGTGGTCGCCGCGCTGCCCTCGCTCGGGCCGTCGACGGCGGGCGTGGTCGCCACGGTGGACGCTCGGGCGCTGGGCGCGTGCGCGCCGGGCACGGCGTGCACCCTGCGGGTGGTCGTGCAGGTGCAGCGGCAGCAGCGGGCGGTCCCGGTGCGCTGGGCGGTGCTGGCCGTCGACCGCTGCACGGCCCGGCGGACCACCCTGCCCGGCGGGTCGCTCACGGTGCCGGCAGGCAGCACCACGGCCAGCGCGCTGCGGACGGTCACCCTGCCCAAGGGCAAGGCGCTGGCCGTCGGCGCGGTGACGACGGCCCCGGCGCGCGCGGCGTCCAAGCCGCTGCCCGCGCCGGCCCGGCCACCCACCTGCTGACCGGCCGGCGAGCCGGGCCCGGCGAACGAGAAGCAGGCGAGCAGCGGGGAGGCAGCGGTGCTGACCGTGGAACGCGGATGGGGTGGCGGGGGCCGCCCGCAGCGGCGCCGACCCCGGGCACCGCGCCGCCACCTGGATGTGCGCGGCTACGCCTTCGACCTGCTCGCCGTCGCAGCCGCCGCCACGCTCGGCTGGCTGAGCTACCGCAACCTCATCGCGATGGGCGCCCGCACCGCCGCCGAGCACCAGATCCTCGCAGTGGCGTTCGGGCTGGTGCTGCTGGTGGTGCTGCGCCAGGTCCGCAGCGAGCGAGCCCTGACGCTGGTGGCCTGGACGGTCTACGGCCTCGCGCTGGTCACGCTGGTGGCGGTGCGCTTCGTCGGCCTCGACGCCTACGGCGCCCGCCGCTGGCTGTCGGTCGGCGGCTTCACCTTCCAGCCCTCGGAGCTGGCCAAGGTCGGCGTGCTCATGGTGCTGGCGGTCGTGCTCACCTCCCACCGCTCGCCGTGGCGCCGGGTCGCCCTGGCGCTCGCCCTGGCGCTGGTGCCGGTGGCCGTCGTGGCCGTCCAGCCGGACCTGAGCACGGCGGTGCTGCTCACCCTGCTGACCGCCGCGCTGCTGGTGCTCAGCCGGGTCCCGGTGCGCCTGCTCGGGCCGCTCGCAGTGAGCGTGGCGCTGCTCGCACCGCTCGCCGTCGGCCTGCTGCAGCCCTACCAGCTGGCCCGGCTGCACGCCTTCTCCGCCGGACCGGGCTCGGAGGGTCCGGGCTGGGCGGTGCAGCAGGCGCACATCGCGGTGGCCTCGGGCGGGCTGTTCGGGCTGAACCGGGGGCCGCTGGACCAGCTGGCCGCGCAGTACCTGCCCGGCCGGGAGACCGACTTCGCCCTGGCCAGCCTGGTGCAGCACGAGGGGCTGGTGGCCGCCGGGCTCGCGCTGCTCGCGATCGCGGTGCTGGTGTGGCGGTGCGCGCTGGCCAGCCGGGCGCCCGGCTCGCGGGCCGGCGGGCTGGTGGCGGCGGGCCTGGCGGTGCTGCTGGGCGTCGAGGCGCTGGTGTCGGTGGGCGGCAACCTCGGCGCGCTCCCGGTGGCCGGGGTGCCGTTCCCGCTGCTGTCCTACGGCGGCACCGCGGCGGCCGCGCACCTGGCCGCGCTCGGCGTCGTGCTCGGGCTGCGCCGGGAGTACGCCGGGCGCCGGCTGTGGGCGCCGCCGCGGTGGAGCACCACCCGGCCGCGGCTGGTCCGGTTCGCCGCGCTGGGCACCAGCGCGCTGCTGGTCGGGCTGGCGGTGCGCGGCTACGGCATCGCCGCGGAGGGCGCCGGGCTGCGCGCGGCCGCCACCGCGCAGATGACCCGCTGCGTCCCGATCCCCGCCCCGCGCGGGCAGATCACCGACCGGCACGGTGCGGTGCTGGCCCGGGACGGGTCGCAGAGCACCGTCTACGCGGTGCCCGGGCTGATCGAGCGCCCGGCCGGAGCGGTGGAGCGGCTGGCCCGGCTGCTCGGGCAGACCCCCACGCAGCTGCGGGCCGCGCTGGCGAAGCCGACCGGGATCGTGGCGGTCAAGGTGGCCGCCGGCGTGCCCCCGGCCGTGGCCCAGCGGGTCTCGCGGGCGCAGCTGACCGGGGTGTTCGTGGTGCGCTCGCCGCAGCGGACCTACCCGACCGGCGCGCTGCTGGGCCCGGTGCTGGGGTTCGTCGGCGTCGCGACCCCCGACGACGTCGCCCGGCTCGGCCCGCTCGCGCCCGGCACCGAGGTCGGCCGGGCCGGGCTGGAGCAGCGCTACGACGGGGTGCTGCGCGGGGTGGACGGCGCGCAGTGCGTCTACGTCGACCCGCGCGGGCGGGCGGTGGCACCGGGGCCGCGGCGTGAGCCGGTGCCGGGGGCCATCCTGCGCACCACCCTGGACCTTCCGCTGCAGCGGGTACTCACCCGTTCGCTGGCCACCGCGCTGGCCGCCGGGCACGGCCGTGACCTGGGCGGCTCGGTCGTCATGGACCCGCGCACCGGTCAGGTGCTGGCGATGGCGAGCCTGCCGTCGTACGACAACTCGATCTACGGGCCGCCGGTGGACGGCAACGCGCTGGCGCGGGCCGCCGCGGCCAAGGGCAACCCGATGCTCGAGCACGTGACCCAGGTGGCCGCGCCGCCGGGCTCCACGTTCAAGCTCGTGGTGGCGGCCGCGGACATGGTGCACAAGGCGCTGCCGCCGTCGAAGGTGATCCCCACCGGCGGGTCCTTCTCCTACGGCAACCACGTGTTCGGCAACTGGAGGACCTTCGGGCCGCAGGACATGACCCAGGCCATCGCCTGGTCCAACGACGTCTACTTCTACAAGCTCGCGCTGGCCCTAGGGCCGCGCGCGATCCACGACGTCGGTACCCAGCTCGGCGTCGGGCGGCCCACCGGGATAGACCTGCCCGGTGAGGAGGCCGGGTTCTTCGGCAGCCCGGACAACATCAAGCAGATCGGCGCCACCTGGTACGCCGGCTCCACGGTGATCCTCGGCATCGGCCAGGGCTACCTCACGGTGACCCCGCTGCAGGACGCCCTGTGGACCGCGGGGGTGGCGACCGGCACCCGGGTCACCCCGCACCTCGGCCTGGCCGTCGTCAGCGGCCATTCGGTGACCCCGCTGCCGCAGCCGGCACCGGTGCGGCTGCCGTTCGCGAGCGCCCTGGGCCCGGTGCGCGCGGGGATGCGTGCCGCGGTCACGCAGGGGACGGCGTCGATCCTGCGCGACCTGCCGGTGGCCGCCGGCGGCAAGACCGGCTCGGCCGAGGACGCTCGCGCCAGCAACGGCAAGCCCAGCTCCTGGTTCACCGCGGTGGCGCCCCTCGCGGATCCCGCGGTGGCGGCGACCTCCTACGTCCGCGGCGGCGAGCACGGCGCGACGACGTCCGGGCCGGTGGTGCACGAGGCGATGGCCTACTTCCTGGCGCACCAGAAGCAGATCATGGCGACCGGGCCGCGCTGACACCCCGCGTCGGGGTCGTGGGCACCTTCGGTGCTTCTATCGGAACCAAGGTGCCCACGACTCCGTCGGTCCAAGCCTGGACGGGCGGCCGCGGTCTCAGCCCAGGGCGTAGGCGGACAGCACGCCGGGACGGCGGAACGCGGCCGCGGCGCCCTCGGCCACGCAGGTGAGCGGGTTGTCGGCCACCCGCACCGCGAACCCGAAGGCGTTCTCCAGCAGCTTGGCGAAGCCGCGCATGCGCGAGCCGCCGCCGAAGGCGACGATGCCCTCGTCGTGGATGTCGCTGACCGCCTGCGGCGGGAGGTCCTCCAGGCAGGCGGCGAGGGTGGCGATCACCGACTCGACGACGGGGCGGACCGCCTCGGCGATCTCCTCGACGTCCACGGTGGCCATCCGCGGCCGGCCGGTGGCCGCGTCCTGGCCCTGCACGACCAGCGAGGGCGCGTCCTGCTCGGAGGCCTCGATCTTGAGCTGCTCGGCCACCAGCTCGCCGATCACCAGTCCACGCTCCTGGCGCAGGTACTGGTAGACGGCGAAGGTCATCTCGTCGCCGGCGGTGCGGGAGGTGCGGTGGGCGACGATGCCGCCGAAGCAGAAGGCGGTGACCTCGGAGGTGCCGCCGCCGACGTCGACGACCATGTGCGTGCGCCGCTCCAACGGGTCCAGCCCGCAGCCGAGCGCGCCGGCGATCGGCTCGGCCAGCAGGCGGCCCTGCGCCACGTGCGCCTGCTCGGCGGCCTCCAGCAGCGCCCGGCGCTCCAGCGGGGTCGACCCGGCCGGGACGCCGATCACCGCGCGCGGCCGGGCCATCCGTCGGGTGTAGCCGCCGGAGGAGCGGACGACGGCGCGCAGGTAGGTGCGGGCGGTCTCCAGGTCCACGACGACGCCGTCAGAGAGCGGGCGGATCGCCGTCATCCCGGCCGGCGTGCGCCCGAGCAGGTCGTGCGCCTCGCCGCCCCAGCCGACCAGCCGGCCCCGGCGCGCCCTGCCCGAGCGCAGCACCATAACCGAGGGCTCGTCGAGCAGGATGCCGCGCTTGGGGTGGCACACCACGGTGTTGGCGGTGCCGAGGTCGATGCCCAGCGACGTCACGGATGCCCCCTTGGCCGGCGCTCGCAGCCCACCCGTCGACGGGCCCCGCGTCGCTTCGACCATAGGCACGGCGGAGCGGGTGCGGGTCAGGGTTGGGGCAAGGGTGGGCCTAGGTCCCGGGGCGTTCGAGCAGCGTGCTCACGGAGCGGGTTCTGCTTGTGGCTGCTCGTGATTCTCTGCCGGGTGGCCGACCCCAGACCAAGATCGAAGCCATGGGGTGAGGGTGCCCGAGAGCCAATAGGTCTGGCTCCGGGGCACCCTCACCCCATACGCGCTGGCGGCCGGGCCTCAGCCCACCGGCGCGGTCTCGTCCCCGAGCCGGGCGATGCGCCGGGCCAGGTAGGGGGAGAACCATCCGGCGTACTTGGCGTGCAGCTCGGGCAGGCGCCAGTCGGTGCCGCTGACGACGCCGCGGCAGGTGGGGGCGGCGCACGCGCAGACGAACTCGTCGTAGTCCGAGCCGTCGCAGGTGGCGTAGTCGAAGGTGAGCTCCTCGCCGGCCGCGATGTCGCGCATCGCCACGAGGATGGTGCCGCCCATCAGCCCGCAGGTGGGCTCGCAGGAGTGGTTGAGCATGTCCCCGGGCTCGGGGTCGTCGTTGCTCACCAGGAACAGGTCGTCGTCGATCTGGATCGATCGGCTCGCCCGGTCGGCGGAGAGGGTGTCGAGGACGGCGCGAGGGACGGCGTAGCCGCCGAAGCCGGCCACGGTCGTGCCGGCCGGGATGGGCTCCCGGGCGAAGCTGCCCCAGCCCTTGGTGCCGGCGGGTCGGGTCTCCGCGAGGGGAGTCAGCCAGTTGAGGTCCACGCCTCCAGTGTCCCGTGCGACAGCAGGTGCTCGAGCACATACGCCACGCCGTCGTCGTCGTTGGACCTGGTGACGTGGTCGGCGGCGGCCAGCACCTCCGGGTGGGCATTCGCGACAGCCACCGACAGACCCGCCCAGGCCAGCATCGGCAGGTCGTTGGGCATGTCCCCGAAGGCGACGACGTCGGCCGCGGTCAGCCCGCGCTCGGCGGCCAGCCGGGCCAGCGTGGTGGCCTTGGACACCCCCGGCGCGGAGACCTCCAGCAGCGGCGGGCCGGTGGGGGTGGAGTGGGTGACCTCGGCCAGGTCGCCGAGCACCTCGCGGGCGGCGGCGAGCAGGGCATCGACATCGGAGGCGTCGGGGCCGTCGGGAGCGCTCTCGCCCACCCGGACCAGCATCTTCACCGCGCCGTCGGCGGCCGCGTCGAGCAGCTCCTCGAGCTCGCCCACCCCGTGGTCGCCTACGTCGAAGCGGACCAGGTAGCCGGGCTCGCGGGCGAAGCCGGCCGGCGACTCCACGGCGAAGGCCGCCCCCGGCAGCGCGCTTCGCAGCCGCAGCGCGATCTCCAGGGCCACCTCGGTGCTGAGCGGGAAGGACTCGACGACCTCCTCGCGGCTCAGGTCGTAGACCAGCGCCCCGTTGGCGCAGACCGCGAGCCCGGCGTGCCCGGTGCGCTCGGCGATGGGTCGCATCCAGCGCGGGGGACGGCCGGTCACGAAGACCACGGTGGAGCCGGCGTCCTGTGCCGCCCGCAGCGCGGCGACCGTGCGGTCGGACAGGGTGCCGTCGGTGCGGACCACTGTGCCGTCGAGGTCGGTGGCCACCAGCCCTGGAAGATGCCGTGCATGCCGTGCGCGCGTCACCCCCCGATCATCCCCGAACGCACCCAGCCCCACCTCCCCGTGATCATGCAATTCATGTGATCACTCCAAGATCGCGAGAATTGCATGATCACGCCATTTGCATGATCACGCATGGGGTCAGAGGTCGAAGAACCAGGACAGGGCGGTGGCCAGGCCGTCCTCGTCCACCGGGCCGGTGACCAGGTCCGCGGCGTCCTGGACCTCGGCCGGGGCCTGGCCCATGGCGATGCCGCAGCCGGCCCAGCGCAGCATCTCCAGGTCGTTGCGGCCGTCGCCGACCGCGAGCACGTCGGCGGGGTCGACGCCGAGCCGGCGGGCCAGGCCCTCCAGCCCGGAGGCCTTGCTGACCCCCTGCGGGGCGACGTCGAGCCAGGCGGTGTAGCCCACGGCGTAGGAGACGTCCTCCAGGCCGAGCCGGCGGACCAGCTCCAGGAAGTGCGCCGGCTCGCGGTCCGGGCTGCGCATCACCACGCGGGTGGCCTGGTTGGCCAGCAGCTCGTCGAGGTCGACGACGGTCTGCGCGCCGGTGAGCTCGCCCTCCGGGAACGGACCGGTGACCAGGTGCCCGGTGCCGAGCACCTCCACCGCGAACAGCGCGTCGGGCAGCTCCTGGCGCAGCGCGCGGACGACCGGCGCGGGGTCGAAGGTGACCATGTCGACGACGTCGAGCGGGTCGAGCACCGCGGTGACGGCGCCGTTGCTGCACACGTTGAGCGAGCCGGCCAGGCCCAGGTCGCGGGCCGGGTCGAGCGCGCCGACGACGGTGCGCCCGGTGGCCACGACGACGTGCGCGCCAGCCTCCCGGGCCGAGCCGACCGCCTCGCGCACGACGTCGGACAGGGTCTCGTCCCCGCGCAGCACGGTGCCGTCGAGGTCGAGGGCGACGAGCTTGGGCACCCAGCCGTCCCGGGACCCGTCCGGCCGCCCGAGGCGAGGCGCGGCCGGCTCCGACGAGCCGTCGGAGGACTGGCCGGGCAACGTCACTTGGTGACCGGCTCGAGCACGTCGCGCCCGACGCCGGGCCGCAGCACCTCCGGGACCACCACGGATCCGTCCTCCTGCTGGAAGTTCTCCAGGATCGCCACGATGAGCCGGGTGTCGGCCGCCATGGTGCCGTTGAGGGTGGCCGCGGGACGGGTGCGACCCTCGCCGTCCCGGAGGCGTACCCGCAGCCGGCGGGCCTGGAACTCCGTGCAGTTGGAGGTGGAGGTGACCTCGCGGTAGCTGGCGTGGGTGGGGATCCACGCCTCGCAGTCGTACTTGCGGGCGGCGGAGGCGCCGAGGTCGCCGGAGGCGACGTCGATGACCCGGAACGGGACGCCGAGCGAGGTGAGGAACGCCTTCTCCAGCTCGAGCAGCCGCTGGTGCTCCTTCTGGGCGTCCTCCGGCGCGCAGAAGACGAACATCTCCACCTTGTCGAACTGGTGCACACGCCAGATGCCGCGGGTGTCCTTGCCGTGGCTGCCGGCCTCGCGGCGGAAGCACGGCGAGGAGCCGGCGTAGCGCAGCGGCACCTGGTCGGCGTCCAGGATCTCGTCCATGTGGTAGGCCGCCAGCGGCACCTCGGAGGTGCCGACGAGATAGACGTCGTCCTGCTCGAGCCGGTAGACGTTCTCGGCCGCCTGGCCGAGGAACCCGGTGCCCTCCATCGCCTCGGGGCGCACCAGGACCGGCGGGAGGACGGGCGTGAACCCGTTCTGCATCGCGAAGTCGAGCGCGTAGCGCTGCAGGGCCAGCGACAGCAGGGCGCCGACGCCGGTGAGGTAGTAGAAGCGCGAGCCGGACACCTTCGCACCGCGGTCCATGTCGACGGCGCCGAGCATCCGGCCCAGCTCGACGTGGTCGCGCGGGGTGAAGCCGAACTCGGGCTTGGCGCCGATCTCCTCGAGCACGACGTAGTCGTCCTCGCCGCCCTCGGGCACGCCGTCCTCGACCACGTTGGACAGGGCCAGCAGCGCGGCGTCGAAGGCGGCCGAGGCTTGCGAGGCGACGGCGTCGGCGGCCTTCACCTGCCCGGCGAGCTCCTTGGTGCGCGCCAGCAGCGCCGCCTTCTGCTCGCCCTGCGCCGTGGCCACGTCCTTGCCCAGCGACTTCTGCTCGGCGCGCAGCGCCTCGAAGGCGGCGATGGACGACCGTCGGGACTCGTCGGCCGCCAGGGCGGCGTCGACGAGCGACGGGTCCTCGCCGCGGGCGCGCTGCGAGGCGCGAACGAGGTCGGGCTGGTCACGGAGCAGGCGCGGCTCGATCACCTCACCAGGCTATCGGCGCGCGGCGGAGCGGTCGTGCGGGTAACGGCTCTCGCGGGTATGCAGAGGCCATGACCTCGGCCTCCACCGGGCGGCGCCGGCTCGGCGCGGACCCCGCCACGACGTCTCCCGCCCACGAGGCGCGCCTGGCGGTGCGCCTCGCCACCGGCGCCCTGATCGCCGGGCTCGTCGCCCTGCCGTTCCTGCTGCTGCTCCTGCTCGTGGAGGGCAAGTACGAGGGGCTCGAGCACATCGACAAGGGGGTGGCGGACGGGCTCAACGGCTGGGCGCTGCAGCACGCCGGCGTCGTGCACCTGCTCGACACCCTCGCCGTGGTCCTCGCGCCCAACACCTTCCGGGCCGTGGTGGTGGCCGTGGCGGTGTGGCTGTGGGTGCACCGGGCGCGCCGGCTGGCGGTGTGGGCGGTGGTGACCCTGGCCGTCGGCGGCGTGCTGGGCGTCGTGCTCAAGCACGTGGTGGCCCGCGCCCGGCCCACGTTCCCGGACCCGGTGGCCTCCGCCAGCAGCTACAGCTTCCCCTCCGGGCACGCGCTCAACTCGATGCTGGGTACCGCGATCGTGCTGCTGGTGGTGCTGCCGGTGCTGGGGCGGCGCTGGCGCGCGGTCGCCTGGGCCGTGGGCGCGTTCCTGGTGCTGCTCACCGGCTTCGACCGGATCGCGCTGGGCGTGCACTTCGTCAGCGACGTGCTGGCCGGCTGGATCGTGGCGCTCGCGGTGGTGGCCGGTTCCACGGTGGCCTTCGGGGCCTGGGGCCGGCTGCGCTCGCGCGGGCTGGACCCGGCCGAGTCGCAGCGGGCCGTGCCCGGTTCAGCCTGACTTGACCGAAGCGTTGCCGGACTGAGACCGGGGTAATCCTCTCCGACATGACCTCGGAGACGCATCCCGGCCTCACCGCCTCGACGTCGGCACCGGCTGCTCGCGCCAGCCTGCGCGGCCTGGTGGGACGGCTGCTGCTGGGCGGGGCGGTGCTGTGGTGCCTGATGGTGGGCCTCGGGCTGCTGGTCACCGGGCCGCTACGCCAGGTCTGGCCGGTGGACGTCGAGGACGTCGTCAACCGCGACCTGGCGGCGGACCGCACCGGCACCTGGAACGGGATCAGCCACTGGGCCACCCTCGTCGGCAACACCGGGACGATCATCGCGACCACCGCCGTCGTCGCCCTCGTGCTCCGGCTGGTGCTGCACCGGTGGCGTGAGTCCGCGTTCCTCGTGCTCGCGGTCGCCCTGCAGGCGCTGGTGTTCTTCTGCACCCAGCTGGTGATCTCGCGCCAGCGCCCCGACGTCCCCAAGCTCGACCCGGCGCCGCCCACGTCCAGCTTCCCCTCCGGCCACACCGGCGCCGCCACCGCCCTCTACCTGGGCATCGCGGTCATCTGCGCCTGGCACGCCGGCGGCACCTGGAAGCGGGTGCTGGTGGTCGCCGCGTTCGCCCTGGTGCCCCTCGCCGTGGCGGCCAGCCGGCTCTACCGCGGGATGCACCACCCCACCGACGTCACCGGCGCCTTCATCAACGGGATCATCTCGGTCTGGATCGCCGCCCGCGGGTTCCTGCTGCGCGCGCTGCCGGCGGGGCTGCGACGCCGGCTGGACGGGTCCCCCGGCAGCGGCGCGCCGACGGCGGACGTGACCACGTGAGGGCCGCCCTGGTCGTCAACCCGACCAAGGTCGACGACGTCGACGCGCTGGCCGAGCAGGTGGCCAAGGCCGGGGCGGACCGCGGCTGGGAGGCGCCGCTCGTGCTGCCCACGACCGAGCACGACCCGGGGCAGGGCATGGCGCGGGAGGCACTTGCCGCGGGCGTCGACGTCGTCATGGCGTGCGGCGGCGACGGCACCGTGCGGTGCGTGGCCACCGCGCTGGCCGGCTCGGGCGTGCCGCTGGCGGTGCTGCCGGCGGGCACCGGCAACCTGCTGGTGCGCAACCTCGAGCTGGCCACGGATCTGGACGAGGCCCTCGCCGCCGCCCTGGACGGTGACGTGCGGACCCTCGACCTCGGCCGCGCCGGCGAGGAGCGGTTCGCGGTGATGGCCGGGCTGGGCCTGGACGCCAGCCTCACCACCGACGTGCCCGAGAAGCTCAAGGCGAAGGTCGGCTGGGCCGCCTACGTGGTGTCCGCGGCCCGGCACCTGCGCGACCCGCGCTTCACCGTGCGGATGCGGCTGGACGACGGGCCGACCCGCCGGGTCCGGGCACGCACCGTGGTCGTCGGCAACGTGGGCCGGCTGCAGGGCGGGCTGGTGCTGCTGCCGGACGCCGTCCCCGACGACGGGCTGCTCGACGTCGTCGTGGTCGCCCCGTCCGGGCCGGTGGACTGGCTGCGAGTGGCCGGGCGGGTGCTCACCCGGCGTGCCTACGAGGACCCCCGGCTGCACCGGGCGCGGGCCCGGCGGGTGGAGCTGGAGGCCGCCCCGGCCCAGCCCAGCGAGCTTGACGGCGACGACGCGGGGGAACGTTCCCGGCTGCTGATCGAGGTGGAACCCGGTGCTCTGCTGCTGAAGGTGGGGGTGTCGTCATGAGCTCGGTGACGCGGGTGCCGGAGACGGCGAGCTGGTCCGGCGGTGAGCTGACCGCGGAGGACGCGCGCGAGGTGCTGGCACGCTACGGCCGCGGGCGGTTGGCCAAGGAGGCCTACTCGCGGTTCCGCTACGGCGACGGCTTCTCACACGCGCGGGCGTTCGCGCTGCAGTCGGTGCTGGCGCTGGTCCCGCTGGCCATCGCCACCGTGGGCCTCGGGTCCGTCGTGCACTCCGACAAGGTGTCGGAGGTGATCCGGAGGTCGCTGCTGGGCGTCACGCCGGGCGGCTCGCAGGGCGTGGTGAAGCAGACGCTGGACAAGTCCGCGCAGCAGGCCGGCACCGGTGGGCAGCTCGCGCTGTGGCTGGGCCTGCTGACCGCCGTCGTCGCGCTCACCACGGCGATGGGGCAGCTCGAGCGGGGGGCCAACCGCATCTACGGCATCCAGCGCGACCGTCCGACCCTGCAGAAGTACTCCCGGGCGGCGGCGATGTCCGCGGTCGTGGGCGTGCCGCTGATGCTCGGCCTGCTGCTGATCGTGGCCGGAGGCTCGGTCACCGACGCCGTGCACAAGGTCTACGGCACGGACGCGATGGTCGTCGACGCCGTGCGCTGGCCCCTGGGCCTGCTGCTGGTGCTGGCCAGCGTGACTGCCGTGCTGCGCTGGTCGCCGCGCCGCCGCCAGCCCGGCTGGTCCTGGCTGTCCTTCGGCGCCGGGGTGTCGCTGCTGCTGTGGCTGGTCTTCACCGGTCTGCTCGCGCTCTACGTGGCCAAGTCCTCCTCGTTCGGCCAGGTCTACGGCCCGCTCACCGGGATCATCGCCCTGCTGGTCTGGGCCAACCTGACCGCGGCGGCGCTCTTCCTCGGCGTCGCCTTCGCCGCCCAGCTGGAGGCGGTGCGCGCCGGCGTCCTCGACGGCGCCGCCGAGGACCCCGAGCAGACCCGGCTGCGCTCGCACGCCAGCGCCGACCTGCGGCACCCGGCGTCGTCGGCGCCGGCCTGAGGCACGCCTGACGACGTCGAGGCCCCGGTCGGAATGATCACGGGACCGTGATCTCTACTCGCCTACCCAGGAGAATTCACCTCGGTCGGCGAGACATGATCACGAGGTCGTGATCGTTCCGACGCGGCCCGCCCGGGCTACTCGACCCGGCCGTCGCGCACGCGCGCCAGCCAGGCGGCGGCGTCGCGGAACTCGGCGTCGGAGGTGCCGCGGCGGACCGGGGTGCTGGGGCGGTCGTCCGAGCGCGGGTAGGAGCCGAGGAAGCGGACGTCCTCGCAGACCCGGCGCAGGCCCATCAGCGCCTCGCCCACCCGGGCGTCGTCGACGTGGCCCTCGGCGTCGATGGAGAAGTGGTACCGGCCCAGGCGGTCGCCGGCGGGGCGGGACTCGATCCGGGTGAGGTTGACCCCGCGGACGGCGAACTCGGTGAGGATCTCCAGCAGCGCGCCGGGGTGGTCGTCGGCGATGAAGGCGACCAGCGAGGTGCGGTCGTGGCCGGTGGGCAGCGGCGGGTCGGCCGGGCGGGAGACCAGCACGAACCGGGTGACCGCCTGGGACTCGGCGTCGCCGATGTCCTGCGCCAGCACGGTGAGCCGGTAGCGGTCGGCGGCCACCCGGGCGCCGATGGCGGCGTCGTAGCCGGGCTCGCCGTCGGCGGCCAGGCCCGCGGCGGCGGCGGCGGTGGACAGCGCCGGCACCACCAGCGCGCCGGGCAGGTTCTCGGCCACCCAGCGGCGGCACTGCGCCTCGGCGTGCGGGTGGGTGGCCAGCCGCTTGACGTCGCCGAGCGCGACGCCGGGGCGGGCCATCAGCACGAAGGTGACCGGCAGCAGGACCTCGCGCACGATCATCAGCGGGTCGCCGGAGGCCAGCTCGTCCAGGGTGGCGGCGACGGCGCCCTCGACCGAGTTCTCCAACGGCACCATGGCCGAGTCGGCGTCGCCGTGGCGCACGGCCTCCAGCGCGGCCGGCACGGTGGGCAGCGGCATCAGCTCGGCGCGTGCGGCGGCCGGGATGGTGCGCAGGGCGGCCTCGGTGAAGGTGCCCTCGGGACCGAAGTAGGCGTAGCGGGCGGGGGGTGTGCCGGGCACCGCGCTCACCCCTGCCGGCGGGCCGGAGCCGCCCCGCGCAGCGCGAACTGCACGGCCTGCTCCTCCTCGGGGCTCAGGGTGTGCTCGCTGCCGCCGGACTTGACGCCCTTGGCGTAGGTGCGCGTCTCCGAGCGGCCGTTGATGCTGGTCAGCACCAGGCCGTCGCCGGCGTCGTCGAGCATCGCGACCGAGAACGAGAGCCGGCCGCCCATGTCCTGGAAGGCGTCGTAGCGGACGACGGCGACGTGCCGGATGGCGTCGGCCAGCTCGCTGCGGGTCTTCTCCAGCGAGCGGCGGGCCCCGGTGACCTCGTCGCGCAGCCGCTCCACCTCGGCGATCTTGCGGTTGACCGCGGTGACGAAGTCGTCGCTGCCGCCCTCGCCCTGCAGCACGGCGTAGGAGCGGCGCAGCCGGCGGACTCGCAGCTGGGCCGCCAGCCCGAGCAGCAGCCCGAGCACCGCGACGACGAGCGCGACCAGCACCAGCCAGTCCACCAGCTGCGGGTCGAGGTTGAGCGCGGGCAGGGACGAGGGCATGGCGGTCCTGTGCAGGTCGGTGGCTGGGTGGCGCGGGGTGCGCCCCGGCGGGGGTCAGGCTATCCGGGCCGGCGGGTGCGCTCGGGCGGGTGAGGGTCAACGGGCGGCAATGACGGCTTGGGCCGCGCAGGTCGGGCGTGCGACGGAGCGCCGCCTCCCACCCCTGACCGATGTGCGCACACAGCCCCGTCCCCTGAAGCGGCGTGTCGCGCCGAGTGGAGCCCGACACGCCGGTCGCCGAGGCGACCTTGTGTGCGCAATTCGGTCTCCGCCCGTGCCGTCGCGGCGGCGGGGAGGGACCGGGCGGTCCTAGCGTGTGCCCGTGAGCGCGGAAGAGGCAGTGCCTCCTCGAACCCAGCAGCCCGACCAGCCCGACCAGGCACCCGCCGTCGCCGACCTCGGCTTCGCCCGGCTCGACCTGGACCGTGCGGCCCGCACCGGGGACCCGGAGGTGGTCTACGGCGCGGGCAAGACCAGCGACCAGGTGGTGGCGCTGCTCGAGCGCCTGGCCGTCGCGCACCCCGACCGGGCGGCCCTGGCGACCCGGCTGGACCCCGAGGCGCGCGCCGCGGTCCGGACCGCGATCCCGGACGCCGTCGTCGACGACGTCTCCCGCACCGCGTTGCTCGGCCCGCTGCCGCCGCCGCGCGGGGAGGTGCTGGTGGTGGCCGCCGGCACCTCCGACGCCCCGGTGGCCGCCGAGGCCGCCATCACCGCCCGGGCGCACGGGGCCGGGGTCCGCCGCATCGACGACGTCGGCGTGGCCGGGCTGCACCGGCTGCTCGTGGTGCGCCACGAGCTGGAGGAGGCCGACTGCCTCATCGTGGTGGCCGGGATGGAGGGCGCGCTGCCCTCGGTGGTCGGCGGGCTGACCGGCGTGCCGCTGGTGGCGGTGCCGACCTCGGTGGGCTACGGCGCCTCGTTCGGCGGGCTGTCCGCGCTGCTCGGCATGCTCAACGCGTGCGCACCCGGCGTGGTCGTGTGCAACATCGACAACGGCTACGGCGCCGGGGTCTTCGCCGCCCGGGTGGCGCGCCGCGCCGCCCGGGCGCAGGGCGATCAGTGAGCACGATCGGCTGGCTCGACGCCGGCAGCGGCGCCAGCGGGGACATGCTGCTCGGCGCGCTGGCCGACCTCGCCGCGGCCACCGGCCGCCGGCTGCCCGCCCCCGCCGACGTCGTCGGCGCGCTGCACCTGCCCGGCGTCAGCACTCGCACCGAGCCGGTCACCCGCTCGGGCCTGGCCGCCACCCACGTGCTGGTGGACAGCCCCGGCAGCCAGCCGCTGCGCACGCTCCCCGAGATCACCGAGGTGCTGCACAGCTCCGACGCTCCGTCGGAGGTGCGCGACCGCGCCGTCGCCGTCTTCGGCCGCATCGCCGACGCAGAGGCCGCCGTGCACGGGGTCGCGCGCGAGCGGGTGCACTTCCACGAGGTCGGCGCGGTCGACACCCTCGTCGACGTCCTGGGCGCCTGCTGGGGTCTGCGCGAGCTGGGCCTGGCCGAGCTGCACTGCACGCCGGTGGCCCTCGGCGGCGGCGCCGTCCGCGCCGCGCACGGCCGGCTCCCCGTCCCGGTGCCCGCGGTTCTCCAGCTCCTGCGGGGGATCCCGACCTACGGCGGGCCTGTGGACGTCGAGCTGTGCACCCCCACCGGCGCCGCGCTGCTGGCCGAGCACGTGACGGCATGGGGCCCGATGCCGCCCATGGCGGTGACCGGGGTCGGCACCGGCGCGGGTGCGAAAGACCTGTCTGGACACGCGAACGTGCTCCGACTCGTCGTCGGAGAGACGACGTCCGGCCAAGCACGCCAGCAGGCGCTGGTGATCGAGTGCACCGTCGACGACCTGGACCCGCGGATCTGGCCGGGCGTGCTCACCGCGCTGCTCGACGCCGGCGCGTCCGACGCCTGGCTCACCGCCACCCTGGGCAAGAAGGGCCGCCCCGGCCACCTTCTCTCGGTGCTCACCGCCCGCCAGCACGCCGACGCCGTCCGCCGCACCGTGCTCACCCACACCAGCACCCTGGGCCTGCGCGAGCACCCGGTGGCCAAGACCGCGCTGGCCCGCTGCGCCGTCACCGTCGACGTCGACGGCCAGCCGGTCGCGGTGAAGCTCGGCCTCCTGGACGGGCTGGTGGTCAACGCGCAGCCGGAGTGGGAGGACGTCGCGGCGGCGGCCACAGCACTCGGCCGCCCCGCCAAAGCCGTGCTGGCCGCCGCCGTGGCCGCCGCGCACAAGGCAGCACCCCTGGGCCAAGCCCCTCCCGAGACCGCGACGGAGATCCGATGACCGCCCTCACCGTGGCGAGCACGATCGTCGGCGTCCTGGTGCTGCTCGGGACGTCGTCGTCGATGGTGCGCACCCTGATCGTCCCGCGCGGGCTGCCGTCCAAGCTGACCGCGCTGTGCACCCGCGCCACCTTCGGCGCGGCGCAGCTGGCCGTGCGCGGGGTGCGCGACTACGAGGTGCGCGACCGGGTGCTGGCCTGGGCCGCGCCGCTGTCGATCCTGGTCACGCTGGCCGCCTGGCTCGCCGGCTACCTCGTCGCCTACGCCCTGGTGCTGTTCACCCCGGCGCACCTGGGGCTGCGGGCGGCGTTCCGCGAGGCCGGCTCCAGCCTGTTCACCCTCGGCTTCGCCAGCACCGACCGGGCCAGGCTCACCGCCGTCGACTTCCTGGCCGCCGCCACCGGCCCGGTCGTCGTCGGCCTGCTGATCAGCTACCTGTCCACGGTCTACGCCGCTTACAACCGGCGCGAGGTCGAGGTGACCATGCTCGACAGCCGGGCCGGCGAGCCGAACTGGGGGCCGGTCATCCTGGCCCGGCACGCCTCGGTGCGCACCATCGACAACCTGCGCGAGCTGTTCCGCGGCTGGGAGCGCTGGGCGGCCGACGTCTCCGAGAGCCACGTCAACTACCAGGTCCTCGTCTTCGTCCGCTCACCGCGCCCGGGCCGCAGCTGGCTGGTCGGGCTGCTGTCGGTCATGGACGCGGCGGCGCTGCAGCTGGCCGTCGCGCCGTCGCTGCCGCAGGGCGAGGCGCGGATCGCCGTCCGGATGGGCTTCAGCTGCCTGCGCGACCTCGCCGACGTCTTCCAGCTCCCCTACGACCCGGACCCCGACCCGGACGGGGAGATCTCACTGACCTTCGCCGAGTTCGAGGAGGCCTACGACCGGATCGTGGGCGCCGGCTTCCCGGTGGAGCGCACCGCGGCGGAGGCGTGGCCGCACTTCCGCGGCTGGCGGGTCAACTACGAGGCCCTGGCCTACGCGATCGCCTGGAAGATCGATGCCGTGCCGGCCCGCTGGTCCGGGCCGCGCCGGTTCGCCAGCGCCACCATCGAGCCGCGGACGCCGGTCAACCGCGAGCCCGGCGGCCGCATCGGCCGTCCCTACGTCCCCGAGGTCCGCCGCCCCGCACCCACCGACCCGACCACGGACTCACCCGCTTCGTGATCATGCAATCGACGTGATCACGCGGTACCGATCCTCGTCAAGATCGCGCGGATTGCTTGATCACGGGAATTGCATGATCACGTGAGGGGGACTGGGGGACGAGGGCGAGCAGGGCGAGCACGCCCAGGGCGCCGACGACGTCGGCCTGCTGGAGCACCCGGCCCCAGGGGCCGGCGGGGTCGACGAGCAGCAGGTGGGCGCCGAGGGCGGGCAGGGAGTAGCCCCAGAACGCGCTGACTGCCGCAGCCGCCAGCCAGCGCCACCAGGCCCGGCCGGCGCCCACCAGCACGCCGAGGGCGACGACCACCCAGGCGGCGTGGTGGATCCAGGAGACCGGGGACACCACGAACGCGACCAGCCCGACGACGGCGGCGGCCCGGACCCGTTGCCCGGCCCGGTGCGCGCGCGCCGCCACCGGCATGAACAGCAGCAGGCAGGCCGCCGCCAGCACGACGTAGAGCAGCGAGCCGAGCGCCCCGGACGGCCCCACCCGCAGCAGCACCCCGCGCAGGGACTGGTTGGCGGTGGCCGTGTTGTCCCCGAGCCGGTCGCTGGCGAAGATCGCGCCGCCCCAGAAGCCGGCGGTGGCGCCGGGCAGCACCAGCGCGGTCCCCGCGGTGAGCAGGACCGCGGTGAGCGCCGCCCGCACCGCGGCCCGCCGGTCGCCGGCCAGCCACCAGTGCACGACGAACAGCCCCGGGGTCAGCTTCACCGCCGTCGCCCACCCGGACAGCACGCCCGGCCGGACCCGCGCCCAGGCGCCGGTGAGGTCGGCCAGGCACAGCGCCATGAGGAAGATGTCGACCTGGCCGAAGTAGAAGTTGTCGCGCAGCGGCACCAGCCAGCAGGACGCGCCGGTGATCGCGCCCAGGCCGAGCGGCCAGGCCGGGCCGAGGCTGCGCAGCAGCGGAGCGAACGCGACCTTCACCACCCAGCCGAGCACCACCAGCTGCGCCAGCGTCCACAGGACGTCGACGGCCCCGGCGGGTATGAGGGCGAGCGGCACGGCCAGCAGCGCGGCGAAGGCCGGGTAGGTGGACGGCAGCAGGCTCGGCAGCGGCGTGAGGTGGCCGTAGACGTCCTCGCCGGTGAGCACGCTGGTGCCCGCCGCGCGGTAGACCTCGAGGTCGACCAGCCGCAGGTAGCCGACCGTCCGCAGCGCGGACCCGACCGGCGACCAGGCGCCCACTGCCAGGGCCACCAGCCCGGCCAGCCACCAGAGGGCACCCCGCCAGGGGCCGGTCGGGAGCGCGCGGCCGACGACCGGGGCCTCGCGCCCCAACCGCTCCGCGCCCCGCACCGTCACGCGCTGATCCTCCCAGGTGCACGCGCCGAGGACGTGTCTGGTGGATCTTCCGTCGATCAGGGAGCGGGCCATGGCGCCCGGTCCGGCACGGCGGAGGAGTTCCGCGTAGCGGGGTTCTCCGCGGGACGACGCCGGGGTGGGGTCCAACGCTGTAGCCGGTCGGGATGCCATGGTCCGCGAGCCGGCGGTGATCCAGCAGACGCGGCCTAGCCTTGGCCCGTGACCGCCCCCTGCCCTGCGCACCGCACGCGTGCGGCGTCGGCGGCACTGCTGGCGCTGCTGGTCGCCGTACTCACCCTGGTCTGGTCGCCTGCCCGGGCCGCAGCTCAGCCCTCGCAGGGCCCGGTCGTGCTGCTCGGCGTGGCCGGCCTGCGCTGGACCGACGTCGACCCGGCCCGCACCCCGGCACTGTGGTCGCTCGCCGACGCCGCGAGCCTGGGCACCCTCGCGGTGCGGACCGTCCGCCCGGTCACCTGCCCCGCCGACGGCTGGCTGACCGTGGGCGCCGGCCGGCGGGCCGAGCTGGCGGCCCCGGACGGCGCCGGCCCGCGCTGCGCCCTGTCCCCGACGGTCACCGCGACCGCAGCGGGCGGGGCCCGGGTTGCCGGCTGGGCCGACGTGCTGGCCCACCAGGACGAGCTCCCCTACGACGCCCACCCCGGCCTGCTCGCCGACGCCCTGTCCGGCCGCTGCGCCACCGCCGTCGGCCCGCTGGCGGCGCTGGCTCTGGCCGGCGCCGACGGCACGGTGCCCCGCTACCGCCCGGATGCGGACGGCCTCGACGCCGCGGCCTGGTCCGCCTGCGACGTCTGGCTGGTCGACCTCGGCGGCGTCCTCAGCCCGGGATCCGAGCTCGGCGTCCCCACACGGCTCCTCTCGCGCCAGGAGCAGGCGGCGGCCGTCGACGCCCGGGTCGCCGCGCTGCTGCCCACCCTGCCGGCCGACGCCGACGTCCTGCTCGCCGGTCTCTCGGACAGCTCGACCACCCCGCACCTCGCCGCGCTGGCCGAGCGCCGGCCCGCCACGACCCCCGGCCTGCTCGGCAGCGACTCCACCCGGCAGCCCGGGCTGGCGCAGCTCACCGACCTCACCCCCACCCTCCTGGCGCGGGCCGGCGCCCCGGCACCGGACGAGCTGGTCGGCAGCCCCCTGCAGCGCGCCCCCGGCCGGGGGACGACGGCGCACGCGGTGGCCCGGCTGGCAGACCTGGACCGCGCCGGGCAGGGGCTGCGGTCCGTCACCGCGCTCACCTACCTGATCGCGGTGGCCGCGCTGCTGGCGGTGGCCGCCCGCTGCGCGCTGGCGCTTCGTGCTGCGCCGCCGCCGCGGCACTGGCGCACCACCGCGGTCGCCGCGCTCGGCGTCGCCGCGCTCCCCGCCGCCGCGTTCCTGGCCGGGACCCTCCCGTGGTGGCGGGCGGCCCCGCCCCTGCTCGCCCTGGCGCCGCTGCTGCTGCTGTGGGCCGCCGCGCTCACCCTGGTCGCCCTGGCCGGACCGTGGCGGCGCCGTGCGGCCGGCCCCGCGACCGCCGTCGCCGTGGCCACCGTGCTGGTGCTGGCCCTCGACGTCGCCACCGGCGCCCGGCTGGCCCTGGTCTCCCCGCTCGGCTTCAGCCTGCTCGAGGCCGGCCGCTTCTACGGCGTCGGCAACGTGGCCTTCGGGCTGCTGGCCACCTGCGGGCTGCTGGCCATCGGGGTGCTGGTGGGCCCGCTGCTGCGGGCCGGCCGGCGGGGGCCGGCGGCCGCGCTGGCCGCGGTCCTCGGCGTCGGCCTGCTGACGGTGGACGGCGCGCCGGGGCTGGGCGCCGACGTCGGCGGGCTGCTCGCCGGGGTGCCGGCGCTGGTGCTGCTGGTGCT
>JBQCHF010000043.1:0-8031 GCA_051954955.1 Motilibacteraceae bacterium | reverse complement strand
CAGCCCCCGTTTCACCTCCAGGGCGACCAGCTCGGGATCGCGCTCCAGCGGGCTGCCCCAGCCGCCGCCGCCCCACGTCGCGTAGTGCAGCAGGTCGCCGGCCTCGACCCGGACGTGGTCGCACTTGGACGGCAGGACCTCGGAGCTGCCGTCGGCCCGCTCCAGCCACTTGCGGCTGCGGCCGCCGGGATGGCCGCCGTTGACGCCCCAGGGGTAGGTGAACCAGCGGTCGTCGTGGATCGAGATCTCCCCCGCGGCCTGGAACCGGTAGGCGATGTCGATGCCGTTGCCGCCGCGGAACCTGCCGGGGCCGCCGGAGTCGGGGATGGTCTCGTAGCGCTCGATGACCAGCGGGAAGTAGGACTCGAGGAACTCGTTGGGCACGTTGGTGAACGACGGCCACAGCGAGTGCCCGTCCGGCCCGTCGCCGAACGGCCGGCCGGGGATGCCGCCGAAGCCGATCTGGTAGAGCTGGAACCACTCGCCGGTGTCGGTGCGGTTGCCCGAGTACATCAGGTGCGGCGAGGAGGAGAACCCGGCCGCGTTGAGGAACTCCGGCTGCCGCTGGCCGAGCAGGCCGCCGAGGATGTCGAAGATGCGGCCCAGGCCGTGGGTGCGGCAGGACAGCGCCGCTGGGTAGGTCGGCTTGAGCAGCGTGCCCTCGGGGATCTTGACCTCGACCAGCGGGTAGAACCCGTCGTTCCACAGGATCTGCGGGTCGAAGACCATGATCATGTAGATGCCGAAGAACATCTTGTAGAGGTTCTCGTTGAGGTAGTAGTTGATCGACCCCGGGGACTGCGGATCGGTCCCCTCGAAGTCGAGCACCACCCCGTCGCCCTGCCGGTACATGGAGCAGTGGATCTTGTAGGGGCCGTAGCCCATGCCGTCGTCGCAGATGTAGTCGGTGAAGGTGAGCGTCTCGTCGGCCGGGATGGTGGTCGCGATCAGCTGCTTCATCGCCTGGAAGTTGCGGTCCAGCAGCGAATCCAGCGCGGACAGGTAGGTCTCGGCGCCGAACCGGGTGCACAGCTCCACGACCCGGCGGCCCGCGGTGCGGCAGGCGGCCACGATGGCGTTGAGGTCCGAACGGTTCCAGTCCTTCATCCGGACCTGGTTGAGGATGAGCCGCAGCGCCTCGTCGTTGCGCTCGCCCGCCTTGTAGAGCTTGAACGGGGGGACGACCACGCCCTCCTCGAAGATGCTGGTGGCGTCGGTGGGCAGCGAGCCGGGGACCTTGCCGCCGACGTCGGTCATGTGGCCGAACATCGCCGACCAGCCGACGATCCGGCCCTCGTGGAAGATCGGGATGACGACCAGCCAGTCGTTGGCGTGGCTGATCGCGCCGCCGCAGGCATAGGGGTCCGACGTCATCAGGACGTCGCCCTCCTCCACCGTGCTATCGAAGCCGGCCAGGAAGTCCGGGATGGACAGGCCGAACTGGCCCACCACCATCCGGCCCTGCGGATCGGCGATGAGCGGGAACTCGTCGTGCTGCTCGCGGATGCCGGGGCTCATCGCGGTGCGGAAGAGCACGGCGTCCATCTCGTAGCGCGCGTTGCGCAGCGCGTTCTCGATGATGTCGACGGTGACCGGGTCGACGTCGACTCGGCCGAACGGAGTGGTGTTGGTCTCGACCAGCGTGGCCATCAGTCGGTGACCCTTCAGTTCCCGTTGGGACGGATGAGGATGTTGCCGACGGCGTCGACCGTGCCGCTGTGGCCGGGCAGGACCAGCGTGGTCGAGTCCATCTCGGTGACGATCGCGGGGCCGGCGATCACGTTGCCGGCCTGCAGCTTGCCGCGGTCGTAGAGGCCGGCCTCGGCCCAGGCGCCGTCGACGTAGACCCGGGTGTCGCCGTAGCGCGCCGCCGAGGAGTCCGCGCCGCCCTCGGGCAGCTGCACAGCGGCCACCTTGGGAGCCCGGCCCTTGACGGTGGCGCGAAGGTTCACCAGCTCGTGCTCCGCGTCGAGCGCGAAGGTGAACAGGCGGGTGTGCTCCTCGTCGAACCGGGCGCCGACCTTTGACAGTCCGTCGGAACCTTCGCCGAGGGAGGAGATGTCGAGGTCGACCGGCACCTCGAAGCCCTGGCCGTGATAGCGCACGTCCACCTGGAAGGTCACCGTCTGGTCCGAGCGCGGGACGCCGTCGGCGTCGAGCGAGGACTGTGCCTCCGCGGCCAACTCCTCCAGCGCCTTGCGCACCTCGAAGTCCGAGGTGTCCGAGAACTTCCGGATGTAGGTGCGCGCGGACTCGTTGCGCAGCGAGGTCGTGGCGTCGCCGTAGGCGCAGAGCACGCCCGGGCCGGGCGGAATGATGACCGGCCAGGAGCCCATCAGCCGGCCGAGCGCGTTGGCGTGCAGCGGGCCCGCGCCGCCGAAGGCCACCAGCGCGAAGTCGCGCGGGTCGTAGCCCTGCTGCACCGAGACCAGGCGCAACGCGCCGAACATGTTCTCGTTGACGATGTCGATGATGCCCGCGGCTGCGGTCTCGGCGTCGGCCAGGCCGACGCCGTCGGCGATCTTCTGCACCGCGGTGCGCGCGGCCTCGACGTCGAGGGACATCTCGCCGCCGATCAGCTGCGGGGGCAGGTAGCCCAGCACGACGTTGGCGTCGGTGACGGTGGGCTCCTCACCGCCCTTGCCGTAGGCCGCGGGGCCCGGCTCGGCGCCGGCCGACTGCGGACCCACCCGCAGCGCCTTGGTCAGCTCGGGGACGTGGGCGATCGAGCCGCCGCCGGCGCCGACGGTGCGCACGTCCACGCTGGAGGCGCGCACGTTGAGCGAGCCGACCGTCGTCTCCCGGCCGATCCGCGCCTCGCCGTCCTGCACCAGGGCGACGTCGGTGGAGGTGCCGCCCATGTCGAAGGTGAGCAGGTTGCCGTAGCCGGCCTGCTTCGCGATCCACAGGGCGCCGGAGACGCCGCCGGCGGGTCCGGACATGAGCAGGGTGACCGGGGCGGCGGTGGCCGCCTCCACCGAGGCGAGGCCGCCGTCGCTGCGCAGCACGTGCAGGGTGCCTTGCACCTGCTTGCCCCGCAGGGCGTCCTCGAGGTTCCGCAGGTAGCGCGAGACGGTCGGCCGCACGTAGGAGTTGGCCACGGTGGTGAGGGTGCGCTCGTACTCGCGGATCTCCGGGAGGATCACCGACGACAGCGACACCGGCAGGTCGGGCAGGACCTCGGCCACGATCTCGGCCGCGCGCTTCTCGTGGGCGTCGTTGGTGAACGAGTTGATGAAGGCGATGGCGACGGCGTCGACGCCCTGCTCGGCAAGGGCCTTCACCTTGGCCCGCAGGTCGTCCTCGTCCAGTGCGGTGAGCACGTTGCCGCGCGCGTCGACGCGCTCGACGGCCTCCACGGTGCTCTCCAGCGGCGCGAGCGGCTCGGGCTTGGGCCAGATGATCCAGGCCGCGAGGCCGCCGGGCACGAACGACCGTGCCACCTGCAGGACCTGCTTGTAGCCCTGGGTGACCACGAGACCGACCTTGGCGCCCTTGCCCTCGAGCACGGCGTTGGTGGCCACGGTGGTCCCGTGCATGACATGGCTGATCTGCCCGGGCTCGATGCCCGCGGCGGCGCAGACCTTCTCGATGCCGGCGAGGACCCCGACGCTCTGGTCGGCGGGGGTGGACGGGGTCTTGGCGCGGTGGGTCGTGCCGGACTCCTCGTCGATGAGGAGCAGGTCGGTGAACGTCCCCCCGACGTCCACTCCGAGTCGGTACGTCATGACATTGCCCTCCCGGGCTGCGACGAGCGAATGGGCCTGCTGTGGATGGGAGTGGTGCGTGGTCCTTACGTACGCGCGCGACGTGCGGCAGTGCTGCTAGACGGTGGAGCTCTCCCGCAGGGCGGCCAGCTCGTCCTCGCTCAGTCCGAGCAGGCCCCCGTAGACCTCCTCGTTGTGCTGGCCGAGCGCGGGGCCGGTCCAGCGGACGCGTCCGGGGGTGCCGGACAGGCGCGGGGCGACGTTCTGCATGGAAAGCTCGCCGAAGGTCGGGTCGGCCACCTTGACGATGGACGCCCGGGCGGCGAAGTGCGGGTCGCGCAGCATGTCCTCGGCCCGGTAGGTGCGCCCGGCCGGCACGCCGCCCTCGTGCAGCAGGTCCAGCAGCGTGTCCGCGTCGTGCTTGCCGGTCCAGGCTGCGACCAGGTCGTCGAGCTCCTGCTGGTTCTCCCCGCGGGCGCCGTGGGTGGCGTAGCGTGGGTCGTCGGCCAGCGCCGGGTCGCCCATGAGCTCGCACAGCCGGCGGAACACGGTGTCCTGGTTGGCGGCCACCAGCACGGTCTGGCCGTCGGCCGTCGGGTAGACGTTGCTGGGGGCGATGTTGGGCAGGATCGCGCCGGTGCGCTCGCGCTGGTAGCCGGCGACGTCCCACTCGGTGACCAGCGACTCCATCATCGCCAGCACCGCCTCGTAGATGGCGGAGTCGACGATCTGGCCGCGCCCAGTCGTCTGCCGCGAGTGCAGCGCGGCCAGCGCGCCGAGGGCGGCGTAGGTGCCGGCCAGCGAGTCGCCGATGGAGATGCCTGCGCGGGACGGCGGCCGGTCGGCCTCGCCGGTGACGTAACGAAGGCCGCCCATCGCCTCGCCGATCGAGCCGTAGCCGGCCCGCGGGCTGTAGGGGCCGGACTGGCCGAACCCGGTGACCCGCACGACGACCAGGCCGGGGTTGGTCTCCCACAGCCGCTCGGGCCCGAGGCCCCACCGCTCCAGCGTCCCGGGGCGGAAGTTCTCGATGAGGACGTCGGCGGTGTCCAGCAGCCGGCGAGCCAGTGCCTGGCCCTCCTGGCTGCGCAGGTTGAGGGTGACCGACTTCTTGTTGCGGGCCACCACGGGCCACCACAGCGACTTGCCGTGCGGCTTCTCCCGGCCCCACTGGCGCATCGGGTCGCCGCTGCCCGGGGGCTCGATCTTGATGACCTCGGCGCCGAGGTCGCCGAGCAGCTGTCCGCAGAACGGTCCGGCCAGCAGCTGGCCCATCTCGACGACGCGGACGCCGGCGAGGGCGCCCGGCTGATCGGCGCCGGGCGCGCTCTCGGTGGTCTCGGTGGGCGCGCTCACGCGGATTCCCCTTCCATGGGTGCGTTCTGTGGGCTCGCGGCCGCTACCAGGACGGCCTTGGCAGCGAGGACGTGGGAGCGCATCACCGACCGGGCCCACTCGCCGTCGCCGGCGGCCAGGGCTGCGACGAGCTCGCGGTGATGGCCGAGGCTGCGCTGCAGCGCGTCGGCGTCGTAGCGCTGGAACGTGCGCATGACCAGCGGCACCTGGACGACCGCGGCGATCAGCGAGGCGAGGCGGGGGCTGGCCGCGGCGTCGACGACCCGCCGGTGCAGCTCGGCGTTCAGCTCGGCCAAGCGGTCCAGGTCCCGCGTTCGGCCACGCTGGGCGCACGTCTCCATCTCGACGCACAGGCGGCGCAGCGCGGGCAGCTCCTCCGGCGCGATGCGCTCGGCCGCTCTCGCCGCACCGTGGCTCTCGAGCATCGCGCGCAGGTCGTAGATCTCCTCGAGGTCCTCGGTCGTCCACTGCGCCACCCGCGCTCCGCGGTTGGGCAGGACCTCCACCAGGCCGTCGGCGGCCAGCCGGCGCAGCGCCTCGCGGACCGGGGTGCGACTGACGCCCAGCTGCTCGGCCAGCTCGACCTCGCCGAGGCGTTCGCCCGGCGCGACCTCGCCCCCGAGGATGGCGGCGCGCAGCGACTCGTACGCCTCGTCGGTCGCTCGGACCACGCCCCACCTCCTCGCGTCGACGTCGACTGGCTGGAGTGTCTTGGAGTGGCTCCCCACGGATCCGGAGAGATCTTGGAAGATCCGGGGAGTAGTTGTATGCAAGGTAGGGACGACTCCCCGGCAGCGCAAGGGGTTGTGGGCCGCAAGTTCGCGGAGTTGTATACAGCCATGCCGAGCATCGAGCTGGTCGAGGTCTCTCCCCGCGACGGTCTGCAGAACGAGTCCGTGCTGCTGCCCACCGAGGCCAAGGTCGCCCTCATCGAGCGCTGCCTGGCAGCCGGCATCCGGCGGATCGAGGCGGTGTCGTTCGCGCACCCGGCGCGGGTCCCGCAGATGGCCGACGCCGAGGCGGTCATGGCCGCGGTTCCCCGGACCGATGGTGTCTCCTACATCGGCCTGGTGCTCAACCGGCGCGGCCTCGACCGGGCCTTGGCGGCCGGCGTCGACGAGGTCAACTGCGTGGTCATCACGACCGAGACCTTCAGCCGGCGCAACCAGGGGGCGTCGGTCGACGACGCGGTGGCCGCCTGGATCGACATCGCCCGGGACGCGCACGCAGCCGGGATCCGGGCCAGCGTGACCGTCTCGGCCGCGTTCGGCTGCCCCTTCGAGGGCGAGGTGGCCCCGGAGGTCGTCGAGGAGCTGGTCCGCCGGGTGGCCGAGGGCGCCCCGGACGAGATCGCGATCGCGGACACCATCGGCGTCGGCGTGCCCGCACAGGTGCGCGACCTCGCCGCCCGGGCCCAGCGGGCCGCGCCTGGCGTGCCGCTGCGCGCGCACTTCCACAACACCCGCAACACCGGCTACGCCAACGCCCTGGCTGCCGCCGAATCCGGCGTCGCCGTGCTGGACGCGAGCGCCGGCGGGATCGGCGGCTGCCCGTTCGCCCCCAACGCCACCGGCAACATCGCCAGCGAGGACCTCGTGTACGCCCTGGAGCGCTCGGGCTTCTCCACCGGAGTGGACGCGATGTCCCTGGCGCAGACCGGCGCCTGGGTGGGCGCCGAGCTGGCCAAGGAGCAGGTCCCCGGCATGCTCGGCCGCGCCGGGTGGTTCCCGGCTCCGGCCTTGAGCGAGGGTTGAGGCTGCGGGGACTGGCAAACCTGGGTGGGAGCACCGCTCGGGTGGACACGGCTCGAGCGCGCACTGCCGAGCACCAGGAGGTCCCCCGTGTGGAAGCCGCACCTGCTGCGCGAGAAGTCCGCGCAGACGACCGACGACGGCGCCCAGGCACGACGTGATGGCCAGGTCGACACGCGCCACGACGGGCGACCCGCGGTCGACGTGCGGGAGTCGGCGGCGCCCCCCACTCGCCCCAGCGAGGACCGGCCGCACCCGGACGACGCGCGCAAGCCGGACAGCCCGACGGACGTCACCAAGCCGTCGTGGAAGTACTCGCTGAAGAACGCCGTGCACGAGTTCTCCGAGGACCAGTGCACGGACCTCGCGGCCTCGCTCACCTACTACGCGGTGCTGTCGCTGTTCCCCGCGGTTATCGCGCTGGTCTCGCTGCTGGGCGTCGTCGGGCAGGGGCGCAGCACCACCAACGCGCTGCTCGACATCGTGCAGGGCGTGGCGCCCTCCGCCGCGATCGACACCATCCGCGGGCCCATCGAGAACCTGGTGAACAACCAGAAGGCCGGGCTCGGCCTCGTCCTCGGCCTGCTCACCGCGCTGTGGTCGGCGTCCGGCTACGTCGGCGCCTTCGGCCGCGCGATGAACCGCGTCTACGAGGTGGAGGAGGGCCGGCCGTTCTGGAAGCTGCGCCCGGTGCAGATCCTGGTCACCCTGGTCGCGCTCGTCCTGGTCGCGCTGGTCGCCCTGGCCCTGGTCGTCACCGGCCCGGTGGCCCAGGCGGTGGGTGACACGATCGGGCTCGGCAACGCCGCGGTCACGGCCTGGAGCATCGCGAAGTGGCCGGTCATGGTGGCCGTGGTCATCCTCGTCATCGCGATCCTCTACTGGGCGACTCCCAACATCCGTCAGCCGAAGTTCCGCTGGGTCAGCATGGGCTCGGTCATCGCGCTGCTGGTCTGGGTGGTCGCCTCCGTCGCCTTCGCCTTCTACGTCGCCAACTTCGGCAGCTACAACAAGACCTACGGCGCGCTGGCCGGCGCGGTGGTCTTCCTGCTGTGGCTCTGGCTGACCAACCTCGCGCTGCTGTTCGGCGCGGAGTTCGACGCCGAGGTCGAGCGCGGCCGCGAGCTGCAGGCCGGGCTCCCCGCCGAGGAGAGCATCCAGCTGCCGGTGCGCGACGACTCCGGCATCGAGAAGAACGAGAAGAAGGCCGCCGAGCG
>JBQCHF010000042.1:0-3253 GCA_051954955.1 Motilibacteraceae bacterium | reverse complement strand
TCAGGGCTCGTCAGTGCTGGTCAGGGCTCGTCAGTGCTGGTCAGGGCTCGTCAGTGCTGGTCAGGGCTCGTCAGTGCTCATCGAGGTGCGTAGCCAGGTGGATCGCCGCGGTGCCCACCGACGGCGGCACCGCGGCCACCGGCACCACGCCCAGCTCGTCGCGGGTGGCCATCCGCCAGTGGCTGCGGGCCATCGTCACCTGGTTGCGCAGCCGCTCGGCCTCCTGCGCCGGGGGCTTGGCCCACCGCGCCAGCACTTTGACCCGCTTGACGCCGTCGGTGGGGCCCAGCGCCACGCGGTAGTTCGCCTCGGCGGCGGCGACGGCGGCGTCGTAGCGGGCGCCCACCACCCGGCGCAGCGCCGCGAGCTGGTCCAGCTCGGCACCGGCGGCCTCGGCGGCGGCGAGCGCGCGCTCGGCGTCGCGGGCCGCGGCCAGGGCCTGGTCCAGGCCGGCGGCGAGCTCGACGTCGTGCTGGTCTGGCGCCGGGCGGCGGCGGCTCGGGCGGGCCATGTCGTCCTCCTGCATGCGCTGGCCGGCATGGTGCCGGCCGGTGCGCCCAGCCTACCGAGGCGGGCGTGGCCCCGGCTGCCGAGGTCAGCCGGCGAGGTCCGGGGGTCAGGTCAGGAGCTCGAGGTGACGGCGTGCCCCAGCGCGGCAGCCACCGCCGTCTCGGACCAGCGGTGCGGCCCGTCCAGGCGCTGGTCGACGGCCAGCAGCAGCACGTCGGTGCCGCCAGCCGCCTTGAACTCGCTCCAGCGCGCGCCGGCCGCCGGATCGGCGAAGACGTCGACCCGGTCGCTGACCACCACGCCGGCGACCGCGCGGACCACGGTGACCGGTGCCGAGGTCCCCGCCGGGCCGGTCTCGCCGGGCTGGCGGGCGCAGGCGCGGGCGTCGGCGGCGGTCCGGTCCACGAAGGCGACGGCCTGGGCGGGCGTGGCGAAGCGGGTGCGGATCAGCACCGCGCGATGCCCGGCCGCGTCTGTGCCGTCGGTCTCCAGGGCGAAGCGCGGCGTCGGCACGGGATGGCGGCTCTGACAGCCCAGCGGGAGGGCGGTGGCGGCCACCTCGACCGGGTCGCGGGCCAGCCAGGGGGTCCCGTTGCCCAGGTAGCCATCCTCGCTGCTGCCCGGGTCGGCGAACGGCCGCCAGCCGGTTCCCAGCAGCGCGGACACCGCAGGGAGCGAGGACGGCTGCAGCGGCCCGGCGCCGGTGGAGGGCCGCACCAGCGGCGGTGCGGTGCGCACGGCAGCCGTGGCCGACGGGCGGGGCGCCGCGGTGCTCGCCTCCGCAGTCGCCCCCGGGGTCGCCTGCGGCGGCGTCGGGGGCGGCCCCACCGACGACGCCGTGGCCGCGCCGAGCGGCGCCGACGTCGGCTGGTCGCCGCGCCCGCTGCAGCCGGCCGCCAGCAGCACCACCAGAGCCGCGACCGGCCAGGTGCCGGCGAGCGCCGACCCATCCCTGCTCCGCAGCGGACTCACCCGCCGGTGGCGCTGAAGTGCTGGTAGTCCGGGGCCGCCCAGCGGGCCCCCCAGGGCCAGCCGTGCCCGGCCATCCCCCTGGCCACGACCGAACCCGGCAGGATCATCCCGGGCCGGTAGTGGCTGCGGTCCAGGTAGGCGCCCGCGGCCCGCGGGTAGAACGTGCTGCCCACGACGTAGGGGTTCTGGAAGCAGTTGATGTCGATGGCGTTCCCGTAGGAGTGCTGCGAGGTCCGGTAGGGGTTGCCGGTCACCGGGCGGCAGTTGAACGCCATCGTGTCGCCGTCGTTCATCTGGTTGACGTCGGACTGCGTGGGGCTGGTCCCCCGCCCGTCGGTGTAGTAGCTGTCGACCGGGACCATCCGCTGGACCGGGAAGCGCGCGGCGAACGCCTTGCTGAACACGTCGGCGAGCGTGCGCACGCTCGCGGCGGCCACCACGAGGTTCCCGCGGCGGACCTGCCCGGACATGTCCCAGTAGTTGACGCTGAGCCGGCGCAGAGCCGACGGCGGGACCGGGCACCCGGCCCGGTAGGAGTAGGGGACGTCCCGGGCGGTCAGCGCGCCGCTGACGGCGACGTCGGGGACCACCTGCACCGTGCTGGTCACCTGCGAGGAGGTCGCGGTGCTGCCGTCGGGCCAGCTGGCGACCACCCGCCAGGTGATCGAGCCGGCGCCCGGGGTCCAGGCGAAACGCGCCTGGCCGCCGGCGTCGACCACGGCATGACCGAAGGTGCGCCATGAGCCGGGGGCGCCGTACTGCAGCTCGGCGGTGCCGGCTGCGGTGCCGGCGGAGAGCGTGGCCACCAGCGTGTACGAGCGCTGGACCACCACCTGTTCCGGCGCGCTGAGCGTGGCCGTGCGCACCGGGGCGTCCGGGTCGGCGTTCACCTGCACCTGCACCCGGCCGAAGGAGCGGGCGCCGTCCTCGTCCTCGAGGCGGTAGCTGAACCGGTCGGTGCCGGTCCAGCCGGCCGCGGCGGCGTAGGCGACCTGCCCGGTGCCCGGGTCCAGGGTGGCGGTGCCGTGCAGCGCCGAACCGACGTCGAGCACCCGCACCGGGCCGCCGTCGGGGTCGGTGGCCAGGCCGGCCGGGTTGACGTCGACGCTGTGCCCGGCCAGGACCTGCGCGGCGACCTCGCCCGGCACCGGCGGGCGGTCGACCCGCACGGTGAGGGTGCCGGTCGCCTGCTGACCCGAGGCGTCCGACACCGTGTAGACGAACTGATCCGTGCCCGACCAGCCCGCCGGCCACGGGCTCGGCGGGACGTAGCGGACGGCGCCGCGCCGGGCGAGCACCTGGGCCCTGCCCCCGACGGCTCCGTCCGGCATGACCGAGACGAGCCGCAGGCGCCCCCCGGCGGCGGTGTCGTCGGCGGTGACGGGAAGGACCGCGTCGTGCCCCGCCTGCACCACCACGGTGTCGTCGACGACCGTCGGTGCGGCCGGGCCGGCGGCCGCTGCCGGCGGCGAGGACACGACGGCAGCCAGCGGCACGGCGAGCACGGCAGCGACGGCCCCCGCGAGGCGGGCCCGGGCGCCCCGCCGCCGGCCCCACTGCACCGCCAGGAGAACGTGCCCCACCCGTGCACCCACCGCAGCCCCCACCCCGTGACCGGCGGACGTCGGAGGGTCCGCCGATGACGACGGAAAGTAGCAGTGTTCGCCCGGTTACGCCCCACTCATCCGAAGGGTGCCGGACGGTTGGTTTGCGAGTGGTTGGGGTCGTGGGGCCCCCGGGGGCGCGCGAAAGGGCGGGGGGGGCCCCCCCC
>JBQCHF010000041.1:0-35539 GCA_051954955.1 Motilibacteraceae bacterium | reverse complement strand
GGCCGCGGCCGGCTCCTCGGCCTTCTTGGCCTTGGCGTCGGACAGCGGCTGGCCGACCTTGCAGTTGTCGCGGTAGACCGCGAGGGCCTTGATGCCCAGCTTCCAGGACTGGAAGTAGACGTCCTCGATGTCCTCGACGGTGGCGTCCTCGGGGAGGTTGACCGTCTTGGAGATGGCGCCGGACAGGAACGGCTGGCAGGCCGCCATCATCCGGACGTGGCCCATCGGCTTGATGGCCCGCTGGCCCATCGCGGTGTCGAAGACCTCGTAGTGCTCGGGCTTGAGGCCGGGGGCGTCGATGACGTGGCCGTGCTCGGCGATGTGCTCGACGATCGCCTCGACCTGCTCCTCCTGGTAGCCGAGCTTGCGCAGGGCTCGCGGGATGGTCTGGTTGACGATCTGCATCGAGCCGCCGCCGACCAGCTTCTTGAACTTGACCAGCGAGAAGTCTGGCTCGATGCCGGTGGTGTCGCAGTCCATCATGAAGCCGATGGTGCCGGTGGGGGCGAGCACCGAGGCCTGCGCGTTGCGCCAGCCGTTCTTGGCGCCGATCTTGAGGCACTCGTCCCAAGCCTTGGTGGCCTCGCGGTGCACGTCCTTGTCCAGCGAGTGCAGCGTGCGCACTGCGTCGTTGGCGGCGGCGTGCTTGCGCATGACCCGGGCGTGCGCCTCGGCGTTGCGGGCGAAGCCCTCGTAGGCGCCGACGATGCCGGCCAGCTCGGCCGAGCGCTTGTAGGCGGTGCCGGTCATCAGCGAGGTGATGGCGCCGGCCAGCGCGCGCCCGCCCTCGGAGTCGTAGCCGAGGCCGGTGGCCATGAGCAGCGCGCCGAGGTTGGCGTAGCCGATGCCGAGCTGGCGGTACTTGCGGGTGGTGTCGCCGATCGCCTCGGTCGGGAAGTCGGCGAAGCAGATGGAGATGTCCATCGCCGTGATGACCAGCTCGACGACCTTGGCGAAGGTGACCGCGTCGAAGGTGTCGTCGTCCTTGAGGAACTTGAGCAGGTTCAGCGAGGCGAGGTTGCAGGAGGAGTTGTCCAGGCTCATGTACTCCGAGCACGGGTTGGACGCGGTGATCCGGCCGGTCTCGGGGTTGGTGTGCCAGTCGTTGATGGTGTCGTCGTACTGCAGGCCCGGGTCGGCGCACTCCCAGGCGGCCTGGGAGATCTTGCGGAACAGGGTCTTGGCGTCGACGGTCTCGGTCACCTCGCCGGTCTGGCGGGCGCGCAGGCCGAAGCTCTCGCCGTTCTCCACCGCGCGCATGAACTCGTCGCTGACGCGGACCGAGTTGTTGGCGTTCTGGTACTGGACGCTGGTGATGTCCTTGCCACCGAGGTCCATGTCGTAGCCGGCGTCGCGCAGGACGCGGATCTTGTCCTCCTCGCGCGCCTTGGTCTCGATGAACTCCTCGATGTCGGGGTGGTCGACGTCGAGGACGACCATCTTGGCCGCGCGCCGGGTGGCGCCGCCGGACTTGATGGTGCCGGCGGAGGCGTCGGCGCCGCGCATGAAGGACACCGGGCCCGAGGCGGTGCCGCCGGAGGACAGCAGCTCCTTGCTCGAGCGGATGCGGGAGAGGTTCAGGCCGGCGCCGGAGCCGCCCTGGAAGATCTTTCCCTCCTCCTTGTACCAGTTGAGGATCGAGTCCATCGTGTCGTCGACGGACAGGATGAAGCAGGCGCTGACCTGCTGCGGGGCGCTGGTGCCGACGTTGAACCACACCGGCGAGTTGAACGAGAACACCTGGTGGAGGAGGGCCCAGGTGAGCTCGTGCTCGAAGACCTCGGCGGACTCGTCGTCGGCGAAGTAGCCGTGCTCCTTGCCGGCGCGGGCGTAGGTGAGCACCACCCGGTCGATGAGCTGCTTCAGGCTCCACTCGCGCTGCGGGGTGCCGACGGCGCCGCGGAAGTACTTGGTGGTGACGATCGTGGAGGCGTTGACCGACCAGAAGTCGGGGAACTCCACGCCCTTCTGCTCGAAGATCGTCTCGCCGGTCTTCCAGTTCTGCTGGACGACGTCGCGGCGCTCCCAGGTCACCTCGTCGTAGGGGTGCACACCGGGCGTGGTGTAGATCCGCTCGATGCGCAGGCCCTTGGCGCCGGCCTTGGCGCCGCGGCGCACGGCCGGACGGTCCTGCGACGTCTCCGTCATGGGTGGTCCTCCTCCAGGACTTACAGCTGATCTGGTCAACAACCGGGGGCGCCCGGGGATGCCGGGACGCAGTAGTGCTCTGGCTGGTCGTGCGGATTGCGGAGTCCGCCGGGGCGGACGGGCAGCGAGACCCTTGCCGGGCGGGCTGCGACGGGGGCGCCGGGCGGTCAGCCCGGCCCGGGCTGGGAGCGGTCCGGCGCTGTGACCGGCTCGCGACCCACGGGCTCGTGCTCGGCCCGCAGCAGCGCGATCTCGGCCTCGAAGTCGGCGAGGGAGTCGAAGGACCGGTAGACCGAGGCGAACCTCAGGTAGGCCACTTCGTCGAGCTCGCGCAGCGGGCCGAGGATGGCCAGGCCGACCTCGTGGGCGTCGATCTCGGCGACGCCGCTGGCCCGGACCGCCTCCTCGACGCGCTGGGCCAGCAGGGCCAGGTCGTCCTCGCTGACCGGCCGGCCCTGGCAGGCCTTGCGGACCCCGGCCAGCACCTTGGTGCGACTGAACGGCTCGGTCGCCCCGCTGCGCTTGATCACGGTGAGGCTCGCGGTCTCGACCGTGGTGAAGCGGCGGCCGCACTCGGGGCAGCTGCGCCGGCGCCGGATGGCGGCGCCGTCGTCGGCGGTGCGGCTGTCGACGACCCGGCTGTCGGGGTGGCGGCAGAACGGGCAGTGCATGCCCCGCCTCCCTTCCCGCGCCTGTCGGCGACGCCCCGTGCCGGTCCGCTGCGGCCACCCACCGCCCTCGCCGGCCCCTCCCCCGCGGGCCGCCCTGGGGACGGACCTGTGGGGAACGTGGGGACAAGCTGTGGGCTAGATGTGGACGACTTACAGCGGTGTAACTACTAGATGTGGTGACCCTAGGCCGGGGTCGGCACAACGCGCAACAGGTTCGGGCCAACCTGCGGCGTGTCGCGCTCAACCCCGTTCGCGACACGCCGGGAGACCGGGACACAGCCCCTCGAACGGCCCATCGCCGAACTTCCGCCCGGGGTGCGGAGGGGCCTGGCGGCGTCTCGAGCGGGCTAGCGGACGACCGGGACGAGCAGCTCCTGGCCGGCGGCGACCTGGTCGGCGCGCAGGTGGTTCAGCGCGGTGATCTGGGCGACGACGTCGCGCGGGTCGCGGCCGGGGGCGATCTGGCCGGCGATCTGCCACAGCGTCTGGCCGGGGGCGACGGTGACGACCCGAGTCTGGCCGGCGGTGGCCGGCGTGCCAGCGCCGGCCGGGCCGAGGCCGGCCAGGACGAAGGCGACGACCGCGATGGCGGCGACGGTGAGGGTGGCCAGCAGCCGGCCGCGGCGGGTGAGCCGCAGAGGGGGGCGAGCGGCGCGGCGGGCGGGGCGCACCGTCGGGCGCACGGTGCCGTGGGCGGGGCGCTCGCTGATGCGAACAGCGGGGCGGGCGAACGGGCTGGCGATCGTGGTGGTGGTCATCGGGGCCTCCTGATGGAACCTGCTCGAACCTGGGGAAGTCAGGTCCTCTTACGCGGCACTAGCACGGCTGTTCGACGTACGCTTGTACGAGTTCTACCACTGCCGGTGGGCTCCAGTCACGACACGCCTCGAACAAATGATCCGAACTGGCGTTCTGACGCGGTACGTTCGGCTCACCGACGAACGACACCGTGACAGGCCCCTCCGACAGTTCCGGCCCGCCGCCCGCGAGGGCCTGGCGCAGCCGGGCCGACCAGGGCGCCAGCTCCCGGACGGGGCCTGTGGACGGACGGACGACGGACCGGTCGGCGATGGCCACACTGGGCATGGCGCGAGACGAGGAGGACGGCGTGGCGCAGCGGCGCAGCACGGACAAGGACGGGTCGACGCCGGTCGAGACCGGCGCGAACGCGGGTGCGCGCACGGCCCGCACCAGGCAGTCCCCGCAGAAGCTGCGGGCGCTCGAGCCGCACCCGGGGCGCAAGAAGGCCAGCCCGCAGGTCGTCGAGATCCCCGACTCCGCCCCCGGGGCCGACGGGCTCACCCCCCGCTCGCGCCGGGTGCTCGAGGTGATCCGGGACAGCGTCGAGCGGCGCGGCTACCCGCCAAGCATGCGCGAGATCGGCGAGGCCGTCGGGCTCACCAGCCCCTCCTCGGTGGCCCACCAGCTCGCCTCGCTCGAGCGCAAGGGCTTCCTGCGCCGCGACCCCAACCGCCCGCGCGCCATCGAGGTCGTCGGCGGCGTGGACCGGGTCGGCGGCTACGTCGAGGACGAGACCGACAGCGGCGACGCCAAGCCCACCCCGTCCTACGTGCCAGTGGTCGGCCGGATCGCCGCCGGCGGCCCGATCCTGGCCGAGCAGGTCGTCGAGGACGTCTTCCCGCTGCCCCGCCAGCTCGTCGGCGACGGCCAGCTGTTCCTGCTCAAGGTGGTCGGCGACTCGATGATCGACGCCGCGATCTGCGACGGGGACTGGGTGGTCGTGCGCCAGCAGCCGGTGGCCGAGAACGGCGACGTCGTCGCGGCGATGATCGACGGCGAGGCGACCGTGAAGACCTACAAGAAGCGCAACGGGCACGTGTGGCTGATGCCGCACAACCCCGCCTTCGAGCCGATCCCCGGCGACGAGGCGGTCGTGCTCGGCCGCGTCACCGCGGTGCTACGCCGGGTCTGAGTCTCACTCGCGCGAAGGCCCCTGCCGCACCTGGGTGCGGCAGGGGCCTTCGTCGTCGGCGAGCGCCGGACGGATCAGGGGCCGCCCATCAGCGTGTACTCGCTCAGGCCGTCGGTGGTGCGCACCCATACCCCGGCCGGCACGTCGGGGTCCGGCCGCTGGCCGAGGATCTGACCACCGCCGAGGGTGCGCCCGAGCGGCTGCGCGTCGACGGGGAGCGGCACGGTGGCCGCGCTGTCGCGCTGGTAGTGGCGGGAGAACAGCTCGAGCCGGGTGGGCGCCGCGGCCGGCCGGATCCCCCAGTCCCAGGTGTGCGTGTGCAGCCAGGCCACCCAGCCGCCCATCACGAGCAGCAGCGCCGCCAGCAGCAGCCCGATCCCCCGCCGTGCCCGGCTCGCCACCACCGCAGCCCCCTTCGTCGAGGTCGAGGGTGGCAGCGCGGCACTGCCGGCACAAGGCCGGCTACCCCGGTGGTTGCCAGCGCAGCAGCCCGTCCAGGCCGCGGGCGACCAGTGCGTCCGGCAGCAGCCCCATGACCCGGGCGGCGGCGAGCTGCAGCGGGTACGGCGCGGTGTAGAGCCGGCCGGCACGCCGCGAGCGCAGCGCGGTGGCGCTGGTGCGCGGCAGCCGGCGACGGCTGTACTCGGCGAGCCCGGCGCTCACATCCGACGCGCTGTCGGAGACGCAGGCGGCGAGCTCGACGGCGTCCTCCAGCGCCATGCAGCCGCCCTGGCCGAGGTCGGGCGTCATCGCGTGCGCGGCGTCGCCGAGGACGGCGGTGCGGCCACGATGCATCGCCGGCAGCGGCACGGCGAGCTCCTCGACGTCCTGGCGCAGCACCGCCTGCTCGGGGACCGCGGCGAGGATGCTCGGGATCGGCTCGTGCCAGCCGGCGAACCGGGTGAGCAGCCCCTCGCGCGGGGTCTCCCCGGCAGCGGCGCCGCGCGGGAGGGCGGCGGTGGCGTAGCAGTACCAGCGGTCTCCGCTCAGGGGCAGCACGGCGAACCGGCGCCCCCCGGTCCCCCACGTCTCGAACGGCTCGAGCGGCTCGAGCGGCCCGAGTTGATCACTCAGCGCGGGCAGCCCCATCCGCCAGGCGACGTAGCCGGCGTAGGACGGGCCGGGGTGGCCGGGGAACAGCGCCGGACGCAGCGCCGAGCGAATGCCGTCGGCGGCCACCAGCAGGTCGGCGGGCAGGTCACCGGCGGTGGTCCGCAGCAGGGCCCGGCCGGCCTCGCCCGGGTCGAGGCCGGTGGCGGTGACCCCGAGCCGGACGGCGTCGTCCGGCAGTGCCCCGACGAGCAGCCCGACCAGATCGGCGCGGTGGGCGATGACCAGCGGCTCGCCGAACCGGGCGCGGACCGCGCCGCCGACGTCGGAGCGGGCCACCCACCGCCCGTCCGGCCGGCGCACCCCGGAGCGCCCGGAGACCACCGCGCCCTGCCGCAGCGGGGCGGCCAGCCCGAGGACGTCCAGCGCCCGCAGCGCGTTGGGCCACAGGCTGATCCCGGCACCCACCGGCTCCAGCGCCGTCGCCCGCTCGAGCACCGTCACCTGCCAGCCCCGCTGGTGCAGCGCCACCGCGGCGGCCAGCCCGCCAATGCCCGCTCCCGCGACGACCGCTCGCACGGCGACTCCTACAACTCGTCGGAACCTGCGTCCGGGCTCATGGCTCGCGGACGACGTCGGCCGGGCCCTTGTCCGGCCGCCAGCCGCGCCAGACCGGGTGGCGCAGCCGGCCGTCGCGGGTCCACTCGGTGAACACGACCTCGCCCACCAGCTCGGGCTGCACCCACTGCGCAGCGCGCGCGTGCTCGCGCGGCACCTCGACGTCGAACGGGGAGGTGGCGCGGGCCAGCGGGGCGAGCCGCGCGGCGACGTCGGCGTGGGCGGCGTGGGTTATGCGGGGGCCGCGGTGCCCGACGTCGGCCAGCCCGGCCGGGCCCGGCCCCCCGCGCAGCGGGGCGCCGAGGCCGCCGCCGCGGCGCCCCTCCCCCGGCTTCCACCCGCCGACCACGACCTCTTGGGTGCGCTGGTGCTTGACCTTGATCCACGCACGGGAGCGGCGGCCCGGCTCGTACGTCGAGTCCACCCGCTTGGCGACCACACCCTCCAGGCCGCGCTGAGCGGAGACCTCCATCGCGTCCTGGCCGCCGCCGAGGAAGACCGGCGGGGTGGCCCAGTGCGGGCCGGCGAGGTCGAGCGCCTCCAGCGCGGCGCGGCGCTCGGCGTAGGGCCGGCCGGTGAGGACCTCGCCGTCCAGGGCGAGCAGGTCGAAGACCAGGTAGCAGACCGGCACGCTGTCCAGCAGGCGGCGGGCGGGACGGACGACGTGCATGCGCTGCTGCAGCAGACCGAAGTCCGGCCGGCCGTCGGCGTTGACCGCGACGATCTCGCCGTCGAGCACCGCGCGGCGGCCGAGCGCCTCGGGCAGGCCGGCCAGCTCGGGGTAGGTGCCTGCGACCTCGCGGTCGTTGCGGGTCATCACCTTGAGCCGGCTGCCCAGGTGCACGACGGCGCGCACGCCGTCCCACTTCATCTCGAACGCCCACCGGTCGTCCTGCGCGGGCGGGGGCAGCTGGCCGGCGGTGGCCAGCATCGGGCGCAGGTCGGGGGTGTCGTCGCGGGCCACGAGGTGATCCTTCCCGCGGTGGGCGCGGTGATCCAGGGCCTGCCGGTGATCGTGAAGGGTCAATGGCCGGTTTCAGTCAGCAACCCTTCACGATCATCGAGAGGGACGGCCCCGCCCCTGACCGGGCGACACTCAGGCCAGCGCGGCCAGCGCGCGCTCGACGTCGTCGAGGGTGTTCCACAGGTGGAAGGCCAGGCGGACCTTGCCCGCGCGGACCGCGGCGCGGACGTCGGCGGCGGCCAGCCGCTCGGCAGCACCATCGCGGCGCAGCGCGACCACGGGCGAGGGGCGCTCGGGCTGGGGCAGGCCGAGGCCGTCGCGCAGGGCGGCGGCCAGGGCGGTGCCGTGCTCGTGCAGCGCGGGAACGCCGATCTCGCTGATCAGCTCGAGGCCGGGCACGGCGCCGACCCAGGACAGCCAGGCCGGGCTGACGTCGAACCGTCGCGCGCTGGCGGCCAGCGCCATCGCCGGGCCGTAGGTGGAGGACCAGACGTCCTCGCCCGCGTACCAGCCGGCGGTGGCCGGGCGCAGGGAGTCCAGCAGCTCGCGGCGGACGGTGAAGTAGGCGGTGCCGCGCGGGCCGAGCAGCCACTTGTAGCCGGAGTTGACCGAGTAGTCCACGCGCGAGGCGTCGAAGGGCAGCCAGCCGGCGGCCTGGGTGACGTCGACGAAAGTGCGCGCGCCCGCCCGGGCGGCGGCAGTCAGCACGGCGTCGAGGTCGGCAACGGTCCCGCAGGCGGACTGCACCAGGCTGACCGCGACCAGCGCGGTGCGAGGGGTGAGCGAGTCGGCCAGGGCCGCCAGCGGCACGTGCCGCACCGTGACGCCGCGGTCGGCGTGGACCATGAACGGGAAGGTCATCGAGGTGAAGTCGCCCTCGGCGACGACCACCTCGGCGCCGTCGGGCAGCGAGCCGGCCACCAGCGAGGCGAAGACCGAGGTCTGGCTGCCGACGGCCACCAGGTCCTCCGGCACGCCGACCAGCCCGGCGTAGAGGGAACGGGAGCGAGCGACGGCGGCGTCGTAGTCGGCGGCGTTGGCGTGCCCGGTCTCCCAGGCGGCCAGCGCCTCGCGCAGCGCGGCCGCGGCGGACAGCGGCGGGACGCCGGAGGTGGCCGCGTTGAGGTAGCCGGGGTCGACGGCGAAGCGGTCGGCCCAGCCGGACTTCAGGGTGCTGGGCAGGAAGGTGGTGGCGGCCATACCTCCACCGTCGCCGTCGCGCTCCTATTGCACAACCCCCAGCTGGTTGGCGGAGCGATAATCAGCAGTTATGGACCGTCCCGTCGATGCCGCCACCCTGCGGCTGGTCAAGGCCATCGCCGACACCGGCTCGTTCACCGGCGCCGCCCGCGAGCTGGGCTACTCCCAGCCCGCCGTCAGCCAGCACGTGCGCCGGCTGGAGCGGCGCCTGGGCACTGCGGTCGTGGACCGCTCCGGCCGGCAGGTGCGTCTCACCGAGGCCGGCGCGGTGCTGGCCCGGCACGCCACCGCGGTGCTGGCCACGCTGGCCGCCGCGGAGGAGGAGGTGGCGGCGGTGGCCGGGCTGCGCGCCGGGCGGGTGCGGCTGGTCGCCTTCCCCTCCTCCTCGGCCACCCTGGTCCCCAAGGCGCTGCGGCTGGTGCGCGACCGGCACCCGGGCGTGGAGGTGTCCTTCGCCGAGGCCGAGCCGCCGCAGTCCCTCGCGCTGCTGCGCGAGGGCGAGTGCGACCTTGCGGTCGCCTTCTCCTACCCGGGCGCGGACCGGGGCCGCGGCCAGGACGACCTGGCCGGGCTGGAGGCGGTGCCGCTGCTCACCGACCCGCTGCACGTGGCGCTCCCCCGCACCTCGCCGCTGGCCGACCGGCCGTCGGTCGCGCTGACCGACCTGGCGCAGGAGACCTGGATCGCCGGCTGCCCCAAGTGCCGCGGGCACCTGCTGGCCGCCTGCGCCGCGGTCGGCGTGCAGCCACGCATCGCCTATGCCACCGACGACTACGTGGCCGTGCTCGGCCTGGTGGCGGCCGGGCTCGGGGTGGCGCTCATCCCCGGATTGGTGCGTGAGAGCGCGCACTCCCACGACGTCGTCATCCGCCCACTCGCGCCGGCCAGCGTGCGTGAGGTGGTGGCGGTGACCACCCCGGACCTGCGCCGGGTGCCCGCCGTGGCGGCGATGCTCGTGGCGCTGCAGGAGGTCTCAGCGGCGCACGGTTGACTCCTACAGCACGTCGGAGAGCAGCGGGAACGGCGGGCGGAACTCGGGGTCGGGGTCCTCGCCGACCCGGCCGTCGACGGCCTCGCGCAGCAGGTCGGCGTGGCCGGTGTGGCGGCCGTACTCCTCGAGCAGGTCGCACAGCAGCCGGCGCAGGCTCACCGTGCGACCGTCGGACCAGCCCAGGTCGACCGACTGGCCGAGGTCGCCGTTCCTGAGCGCGGCGGCGAGGCGGGCCTGCGAGCGGGCGACGGCGCCGTCGTAGAGGGCGTAGAGGTCGGCCGGGGCGTCCTTGACGGCGCTGGTGAACTCCCACTCCGGGTCGTCGGCGTCGTAGGCGACCCACTCCTGGCCATAGCCCTCGCCGGAGAGCTTGGCGCCGAAGTAGTGGTCCTCCACCAGCGCGAGGTGCTTGAGCAGCCCGTCCAGGGTGAGCGCGGACGCGCCGACCGTCGTGGTGAGCCCCGCGGTGTCCAGGCCGTCGGCCTTCCAGCGGAAGGTGACCCGCTGGCGGTCCAGCGCGGCGGTGAGGTGCTCGACGTCGGTGCCGGCCAGGGGCGGTTCCCACACAGGTCCTGAGGTCATGCGCGGGACGCTAGGGGAGGTTGCGGACGTTCGGCGTCCGGGCTCTTCAGGCCGTCTGACCGGCTATGCCGGGCGCTGGAGAACGCGCCTGGGCTTCGCCCTGGCGATGGCAGCGACCGCTGGGTCCGTCGGGCGGTCAGCGCGCCTGTCCAGCTCCACCAGGATCTCGGCGGCCCGGCGCTGCGCGCGGGTGACGCGGACGACACCCGTCGCCTTGGCCGCCGCAGCGCCACTCACCTCGCGCCCCTCAGCCATCAGGCATCGCCTTCCTCGACCGTCGGCTCGGCCACCACCATCTGCTGGTCAAGGTACTCGTCGCGCGCTGACTCGACCATGACGCCGGCGATGGCCTGGACGAACTGCAGGTCTGGATCCTTCAGCAGCTCCGAGGTGATGAGGTTCGAGAGGGCAGCGGCAGCGATGTCCTGCTCCCGCTCGCTGCCCGTGGCCTTGTCCGCAGCCCAGCGCACGATGCGCATCGTCTCCTCGCGCTGTCTCCACTCGTCGAGCTCCCTGGCGCCCTTGCGGTTCAGCCACGCTCCGGTCAGCGCGCCGACGAACGCGAGGACCGGGCTCAGTGCGATGACGAGCCACTCCTGCATCCTCATAGGTGAGCCCCGGCCCTCCCTCCCTCATCGACGCGCACCACCCGGAGTCCTCAATACAGCGGCGGCGCGGCCAGCTCGGGGTGGTCCAGGCCGAGGTCGGCCAGGCGCGCCAGCAGCTGCTCGCGGTTGCACTCGTGCCGCTCGGCGAGCTGGTCGAGGGGGCGCCCGGCCTTGACGCCGGACGTGAGCAGGCCGTCGTCGAGCTCGGTCCACGCCTTGCCGAGCACCACCGCGACCCGCTCGGCCGGCGGGCTGGGCGGCGGGGCGGCACGGCCAGGACGCTGAGCCGGGGCGCCCTTGGGGCGGTCGGCGACCGGGCGGGGCGGGGGTGCGTCGGCGTCGATGCGGCGCAGCGCGGCCAGCACCTGCTCGCGGTCGGTGGTCTCCCAGAACGGCGGCAGCGTGGCGCGCAGGAACGAGCCGTAGCGGGCGGTGGCCAGGCGCGCGTCCAGCACGGCGACCACGCCGCGGTCGTCCATCGTGCGGATGAGCCGGCCGGCGCCCTGGGCCAGCCGCAGCGCGGCGTAGGAGGCGGAGACGGCCATGAATCCGTTGCCGCCGCTCGATTCCACCGCGGCGGCGCGGGCGGAGGCGAGCGGGTCGTCCGGGCGCGGGAACGGGATGCGGTCGATGACCACCAGCTGCAGGGCCGAGCCGGGCACGTCGACGCCCTGCCACAGGGAGAGTGTGCCGAACAGGCAGGTGCGCGGGTCGCGGGCGAACTGGCGGACCAGCTCGGCGGTGGCGTCCTCGCCCTGGCACAGGATGGGCAGGTCGAGCTTCTCGCGCATCGCCTCGGCGGCGGCCTTGGCCCCGCGCATCGAGGAGAACAGCGCCAGCGCCCGCCCGCCGGAGGCCTCCAGCAGCGCGGCGAGCTCGTCCAGCGCGGCCGGGGCGATGCCGTCGCGGCCGGGCGGGGGCAGGTGGCGGGCGACGTAGAGGATGCCCTGTTTGCGGTAGTCGAACGGCGAGCCGACGTCGAGGCCGGTCCACGTGGTGGCCGAGGCGTCGTTGGCCCCGCCCAGGCCCACCTGCCGCGCGACGACGTCGAAGGAGCCGCCGAGCTCCAGGGTGGCCGAGGTGAGCACCACGGTGGCGTCCTCGAACAGGGTGCCGCGCAGCAGCCCGCCGACGTTGAGCGGGGCCACCCGCAGCACCGGCCCGCGCCGCTCCTCCTGAGCCACCCAGGCGACGTCGTGCTGGGACAGGGCGAGCAGCCGCTCGGCGACGTCGAAGACGGCGTCGACCGCCGCGCGCGCGACGGTCTTGGCGGCCAGCGCGTCGGGGTCGTCCTTCTCCCCGGAGCCGCGGGCGGACAGCGCCGACTGCACGGTGCGGGCGGCGTCGCGGACCACGGCCAGGGCCGGGCCTAGCGGGTCGGGGATGTCGGTGAGGCGCCCCTCGGGCACCACCGAGAGCGCGGTGGCCAGGCCCGGCGCGGCCAGCTCGAGGTCGGCGGCGTCGGCGCCGACGACGGACCGGGCCCGGCGGGCGGCCCGCTCGACCAGGGCGGCCGTGAGCTCCTCGGTGGCGGCGCCGGTGGCGCGGTCGACCAGCTCGTGCGCCTCGTCGACGACCACCACCTCGTGCTCGGGCAGCACCGGCACGCCCTGCAGCGCGTCGATGGCCAGCAGCGCGTGGTTGGTGACGACGACGTCGGCCTCGGACGCCCTGGCCCGCGCGGCCTCGGCGAAGCACTCCTCGCCCATCGGGCACTTGGCCGCGCCCAGGCACTCGCGCGCGGACACGCTGACCTGCTGCCAGGCCCGCTCGCTGACCCCGGGCACCAGGTCGTCGCGGTCGCCGGTGTCGGTCTCCTCCGCCCACGCGCGCAGCCGCATGACGTCCTGGCCGAGCGGGGTGGTGGGCGCGGCGGCGAACAGGGCGTCCTCGTCGTCGGGCATGCCGCCGTCGAGCTTGTTCAGGCACACGTAGTTGCGCCGGCCCTTGAGGATCGCGAAGGTCGGCCGGCGCCCCAGCAGCGGCTCGGCGACGTCGACCAGCGCGGGCAGGTCGCGGTCCACCACCTGCGCCTGCAGCGCGAGGGTGGCGGTGGCGACCACCACCGCGCCGTCGCCGCGGCCGGCGTGCAGCAGCGCGGGCACGAGGTAGGCCAGCGACTTGCCGGTGCCGGTGCCGGCCTGCACCAGCAGGTGCTCGCCGGTGGCCATCGCCGTCGCGACCGCCTCGGCCATGCGCACCTGACCCGGCCGCTCCGCGCCGCCGAGCGCGCCGACGGCCGCGGTGAGCAGGACGCGGACGTCGGGATCGGGCACGTCAGGCAGGCTACTTCGCCCGCGGCGCTGCCCCGGACACCGTCCACAGGGGCCGCTCGAGCCGTCACGGACGCCGTCGAGGGGCCCCGACCGAGGAGATGACTCGCCCACCGCGGCGAATTCGTCTGGGTGGGCGAGTAAAGATCACGGGACCGTGATCATTCCGGCCGGGGCCGGGGGGTGCCCTCGGCGCGGTCGCCGGCCGCGGGCGACGGGACCGGGCTAGGGTCGCCGACCGTGGCCCTTCCTCCCGTCGTCCCCCGCAGCGTCCTGTTCGGCAACCCGGACAAGGTCTCCCCCTCGGTCTCCCCCGACGGCACCCTGCTCGGCTACGTCGCCCCCGACGAGGGCGTGCTCAACGTGTGGGTGGAGCCGCTGGACGGCAGCGCGCCGGCCCGCGCGGTGACCAAGGACCGCGACCGGGGCGTGCGCTCCTACGTGTTCTGCCACGACGACCGCACCCTGCTCTACGTGCAGGACACCGCCGGCGACGAGAGCTGGCGGGTCTACGCCCACGACCTCCAGACCGGGCAGGACCGGCTGTGCACCCCCGAGAGCGGGGTGCAGGCGCAGCTGCTCGGGCACAACCGGTGGCACCCGACCACCGTGCTGGTGGGCCTGAACGACCGCGACCCGCAGCTGCACGACGTCCACCGACTGGACCTGACCACCGGCGAGCTCACCCTGGTGGCGCAGAACCCGGGCCTGGTCGCCTGGCTGATCGACACCGAGCTGGAGATCCGCGGCGGCTACACGATGGAGCCCGACGGCGGCGTCGTCGTGCTGCTGCGCCCGGACGGCGCGCCCGCCGACGACCCGTCGGCCTGGCAGGTGTTCCTGCGGGTGCCCGCCGAGGACGCGGCCACCACCGACGTCATGGGCTTCGTCCGCGACGGCAGCGCACTGCTGGTCACCAGCTCGCTGCAGTCCAACGCGGCCCGGCTGGAGCGGCACGACCTGCGCACCGGCGAGCAGCGGGTGCTGGCCGAGGACCCGCACTACGACGTCGCCGGGGTGTGGCTGCACCCGCAGACCCTCGAGGTGCAGGCGGTCACCTTCGAGCGGGACCGGCAGGACATCGTGCTGCTGGACGAGAGCCTGCGCCCGGACCTGGACAAGCTCGAGGCGCTGGCCGGCGACGCCGAGCTCGGCGTCGGGCGGCGCGAGCGCACCGACACGCTCTGGCTGGTCTCCACCGCGCCGTCGGACGGCCCGCTCGACTACCACCTCTACGACCGCCGCACCGGCGAGGTCCGCTACCTCTTCCCGCACCGCGCCGAGCTGCGCGACTACGCGCTCGCCCCGATGGAAGCGTTCTCCTTCACCGCGCGCGACGGCCTCACCATCCACGGCTACCTCACCTTCCCGGTCGGCGTGGAGCGCACCGACCTGCCCGCGGTGCTGCTGGTGCACGGCGGGCCGTGGGCGCGGGACTTCTGGGGCTACGACCCGGAGGCGCAGTGGCTGGCCAGCCGCGGCTACCTCTGCGTGCAGGTGAACTTCCGCGGGTCCACCGGCTACGGCAAGGACTTCGTCAACGCCGGCGACAAGCAGTGGGGCGCCGCGATGCAGGACGACCTCACCGACGCCGTGGAGCACCTGGTCTCCCAGGGCGTCCTCGACCGCTCGAGGGTCGGCATCTACGGCGGCTCCTACGGCGGCTACGCGGCCCTGGCCGGCGCCGCGTTCACCCCCGAGGTCTACCGCTGCGCGGTGGACCTGGTCGGCCCGTCCAACCTGCTCACCCTGCTGGACTCGCTGCCGGAGTACTGGCTGCCGATGATCGCCCAGATGCACCGGCGGGTCGGCGACCCGGCCACCGACGGCGACCTGCTGCGCGAGCGCTCGCCGCTCAACAGCGTCGAGGCCATCCGCATCCCGGTGCTGGTGGCGCAGGGCGCCAACGACCCGCGGGTCAAGCAGGCCGAGGCCGAGCAGATCGTCTCCGCCCTGCGCGCCAAGGGGCTGCCGCACGACTACCTGCTGTTCGAGGACGAGGGCCACGGCCTGGCCAAGCCGGACAACCGCGAGCGCTTCTACGCCGCGGTCGAGCCATTCCTGGCCGAGCACCTCGGCGGCCGGGTGCAGCAGGGGTGAACCCCTCGTGAGCGGCGAGCACGACCTCGCCGCCCTGCTCGCCGGCATGCGACCGGAGCTGGTGCCTGGCCGCTGGGTCTTCACCACCACAGCACCTGGTGAGCCCGCGCCCGACGTCGACGCCGTCGTGACCGTGCGCGAGAACGAGGGGCTCACCCGGGTCGTCGCCCGCGCCGACGCCGAGCGGCTCGCCCTCCCCTACGACGTCGTGCTGGCGCAGATCACGCTGCGCGTGCACTCCGCCCTGGAGGCAGTGGGGCTGACCGCCGCGTTGGCAAGCTGCCTGGCCGAGCGCGGCATCAGCGCGAACGTGGTGGCGGGCTTCTTCCACGACCACGTCTTCGTGCCCGAGGCCGACGCCGACCTCGCGCTGGCTGCCCTGCGCGAGCTGTCCGCCCGGTCCGGCGAGGAATCCTGAGCAGGGAGTGGAATTCTCAGGATCGGGTCACAGCCCCACCGTCCGAAACCCCACGTTGCCGCTGGAGGAGTCCGGGGTGTTCGAGGTGCGGGCCGCGTTCCGGTAGCGGTTGCAGTAGGAGTCGTGGCACAGGTAGGAACCGCCGCGCATCGCTCGGGTCATGCCGTAGCCAGGGCCAGCCGGGTCGTGCACCTCGCCCTGCCGCAGGGCCAGCTCGTAGGTGCGCGGGTTGAACCAGTCCGCGCACCACTCCCACACGTTGCCGACCGTCTGCCACAGCCCGAACCCGTTGGGCTCGAACGAGCGCACCGGCGCGGTGGTGAGGAACCCGTCGCGCAGCGTGTTGCTGACCGGGAAGGAACCCTGCCAGATGTTGCAGGGCCAGCGTTCCTCGTCCTCCGCGGGCACCTCGTCGCCCCACGGGTAGCGCGCCCCCGACAGTCCCCCGCGGGAGGCGTTCTCCCACTGCGCCTCGGTGGGCAGCGCGCGACCTGCCCAGCCGCAGTAGGCCTGCGCGTCGTTCCAGCTGACGTGCACGACGGGGTGGTCGCCGAGCCCGTCGAGGTCCGAGCGCCGCCCGCCCGGGTGCCGCCAGTCCGCGCCGCGCACCCCCATCCACCAGGGCGCACCGGCGGCCGGACCGGTCACGTCCTCCTCGTCCGCGGCGAGGGCCAGGTGGAAGACGGCGGAGTAGCCGAAGGTCTCGGCCTCGGTGCGGTAGCCGGTGTCCTCGACGAACCGGGCGAAGTCGTCGTTGGTCACCGAGGTCGCGTCGATGGAGTAGGCCGAGAGGACCACCGGGTGCACCGGGGTCTCCCCGTCGCCGTGGGCACCGTCGCCGTGGGCGTCGCCCATGAGGAAACGCGCGCCAGGCAGGAAGATCTGCGCCACGGTGTGCCGATCATCATGGTCCGACCGGCCCCCGATGTCCGCCGAGCCGACCGAGGCCGCTCGCTCCACCGCAGCGGCCGCCGCGTGGCCGCGGCCGGGCGCGCAGCAGGCACTCTCCCCCGTCACGGCGCGCCCGTCCCCCTCTTCGCCGCCTCCCGGTCCTGGCTCGCCTCACGGTCCTGGTAGGTGGCCTCGTCCAACCCGCTCAGGGTGGGGTCGTAGGCGACCTCGCCGACGTCGTACATCGACGTCATCCAGTGGTAGAACTTGTCGCCGCGGTCGCGCAGCAGGTTGTAGAGGCGCCGCATCAGGGCCGCTCTCACCTCGGCCATCTCCGGGTGCTCGTAGACGTTGAGCAGCTCGTCCGGGTCGACCTGCAGGTCGTAGAGCTCGTTCACCGAGTCGGGATTCACCACCAGCTTGTAGCGCTCGGTCCGCAGCATGCGCTGAGGGTAAGGGAAGTGGTGGCCGTGGAACTCGCAGACGATGTCCTCCTCCCACGGCACCACCTCCCCGCCCACCAGCGGCAGCAGGCTGCGTGAGTCGACGGCCTGCTTCGGGTCCAGCCCGGCCAGCTCGAGGATCGTCGCCGTGCAGTCCAGCAGGCTCACGAACTCCTCCCGCACCACGCCCTCGGGCTGGCCGGGCACGCGGATGATCCCTGGAGTGCGGTAGATGTCCTCGTACATCGCCGGCCCCTTGTCGTGCAGCCGGTGCGCGCCGGTGAACTCCCCGTGGTCGCAGGTGAAGAACACCGCCGTGTCCTCCACCAGGCCGAGCCGGGACATCGCGTCCATGACGCGTCCGATCTGCTGGTCGATCAGCGCCACATAGCCCCAGTAGACCGCGATGAGCTTGCGCGTCACCTCGATCGGCATCGTGTCGAAGGTCCAGTGAGCGCTGTAGTTGCGCTGCACCGGGGGCTTGCCATGGAAGGTCTCGGCGACCGACCGGGGCAGCTCGACGTCGGCCGGGTCGACCAGGTCGAAGAACTCGTCCGGGAGGATGTAGGGCAGGTGCGGACCGTAGAAGTTCAGGGCCAGGAAGAATGGCTGCTCCCCGCTGCGAAACTCCTCGGCGTACCGCTCGAGCATCTCGATCGCGCGGGTGGCCAGGTAGGCCTCGAAGGTGGCCTCCACCGGCTGGTGCAGCCGGGCTGCGAGCAGGTTGCCGGGGCCGCCGTTGGGCAGCATCCCCCTGATCCGGTCCGAGATCTCGTAGGGAGGTAGGGCGCGCTCGGCCAGGTAGGCCAGGTAGTCCGGGTGCTCGACCGGGTTGTGCCACCCGGGCAGCTCCGGCCCGTCGAAGCCGAAGTCGTGCTGCGAACGCTCCGTGCCGACGTGCCACTTGCCGAGCAGGCCGACGTTGTAGCCGTGCTCGCGCAACGCCTGGGAGAAGGTGAACTGCTCCTGCGGGAGATCCTCGATGTAGCCGACGTTGCGCTCGTGGTTGGCCAGCAGCTTGTGCCGGAACGGGGCCGCTCCGGTGAGCAGACTGGCCCGCGCCGGCGTGCAGATGGCCGTGGGCGTGTACCAGCGGTCGAAGCGGGTGCCGGTCCGGGCCAGCTCGTCGAGCACGGGGGTGCCGCCGGACGGGTTCCCGTAGGCGCCGAGGGTGTCGACCCGGTGCTGGTCGGTCATCAGGAAGAGGATGTTGCGCCGCTCGCTCACAGGGCCCTCGGCCCCGCCGTCGCGAACGGCGTCCGCACCCGGCGCATCGGGTGCACTGGCTGCAATGGGCGCACGGGGCCGGTCGTCTGGACTTGGCTGGAAGCCACTGATCACTCCTCGGGTCAGCGGGCCCTGACCGGATGGCGCGCAGCTGCGAACGCCGACCGGACGCGGGCGGGGGTCTCGGGGTAGCCCGCCAGGAGCGGCGAGCGGTGGAAGAGCGCGGCGAGGGCGCCCAGGGCGCCGTCGTCGTCGGACAGGTGGGCCGCGCGCACGACGGGCGCGCCTCCGCCCGGGAAGAGCTCGTAGGTCATCGTCGCCCTGACCTGCTCGAGGATCACCGGCGCGACCCTGGCGATCTGGCCTCCGACGACGATCTCGGCGGGGTTGACCGCCAGCGCCACGGAGGCCAGCACGTGCCCCACCGCCGCGCCCGCGTCTCGCAGGACACGATCGGCGGCGGGGTGGGCCCGCGCGACGGCCGCGGCCAGGTCGTCGAGGTCGTGCACCGGGAGCCCCTCGGCCCGCACCGCTGCCAGCACGGCCGGGACCGAGGCCACCGTCTCCAGGCAGCCGTTCTTGCCGCACCGGCACACCGGCCCGCGCGGACGCACGGTGACGTGGCCGAGCTCGCCGGCCTGCCCGGTCGACCCGCGGACGAGCTTGCCGCCCACGACCAGGCCACCGCCGACGCCGTCGGAGAGCCGGACATAGAGGAGGTGCTCGACCGCGCCGTCGCCGAAGCTGGCCTCAGCCAGCGCGGCGAGCCGGCTGTTGTTGTCCACGACCACGGGCGCACCGAACCGGGCACCGAACGCCTCGTCGACGGACGCGCGGTGGAACTCCACCGCGGTCGCCCCGTGCGGGAGGACGTCCTCCCTCCCCAGCTCGTCCGGGTAGGGGCCGGTCACGCCGATCCCCACCCCCTGGAGGGCGCCGTAGTGCACGCCGGACTCGGCGCTCATCCGGTCGATGAGCTCGAAGGCGACCTGCAGCCGCACCGGCCAGGCGACGTCCTCCTCGTAGCGCGACGACCCCGAGGCGACGATCTCGTGCGAGGCGTCCGCCACGGCGACGTGCACCCGCCGGTGGCCGAAGTCCACGCCCATGAACTGTCCCGACGCCGGGTCCAGGGCCAGCCGCTCGGCCGGGCGGCCGCGGCCCTCCCGGGTCTCCGCGTCGGTGTCGACCACCACGATGGCGCCACGCTCGAGCAGACGGCCGGTGATGTCCGACAGGGTCGTGCGAGACAGCCCGATGACCTCGGCGATCTGGGTCCGGCTCAGGGCCCCGTGCTCGCGCAGCGCCTGCAGGACCCGCTCCTCGTGGGTCCTGCGGACGAGCGCGTGTACACCGGCGGGCATCGGCACGCGGGCGACGCTAGGCAGGGGCATTTCATCCGTCAAGGATCCGACAGAAGTCGCCCCGGATATTGCCGGCCGCCGTGGCCGCTCCGACTCGAGCCTCGCGCCGAGGGGAGAACCAGCAGCATCACGCCCCGGACTTTTGCTAAGTTTATGCGAGCGACTTTTACGGAAGTCGGCTACCCTGGGCGCGCGCCTCAGGGGCGGCGGTCCCAGCGGACCGGCGACCGACGACGGGGACCTAGGCAGGGTGGGACGTGGCGAGCGATCGAGAAGCCGGCGAGGTCACCCCCGCCACCGTGGGCGCGGTCATGCAGTCGCTGCTCTCGCGCGGCGCCAGCACCCGGGCCGGCATCACGGCGGACACAGGGCTGTCGCGCCCGACGGTGTCCCGCACGATCGCGATGCTGCTGCGCGAGGGCGCGATCGAGCAGGTGAAGGCCGCCGAGTACGCCGGCCGGGGCCGTCCGCCGCACCTGGTCCAGCTGAGCTCGCGGCGGGCCGACACCCTCGGGATCGAGCTCGGCCGGCGCCACGTCGCGTTCGCGGTCGGCGACGCCTCCGGGCGGGTGGTGCTGTCGGCCTCGCGCGACACGACGTCGGACTCCTCGCTGATCGATCGCGCCCGTGAGGCGCTCGCGTTCGTCATGGCGCAGACGGCGGACGCCCGCATCGAGCTGGGCAAGCTGCGCGGCGTCGCGGTCGGCACCCCCGGCCCGCGCTACCGCAACCCCGAGGGCCACGCGGCCGTCGACGTCTCGCTGGCGCGGTTCTCCCGCGAGCGCGCCATGGTCGCCGAGGTCTTCATGCGCCAGCTCGGCGTCCCGGTCTCGGTCGGCAACAACACCCGCTACACGGCCCTGGCCGAGGTCGACCGCCGGCGCGGAGCCGGCCTGAGCGTGGACGACCTGATCTACCTGCGCGTCGACGAGGGCATCGGAGGGGGCGTGGTCACCGGCGGGGAGCTGCAGACGGGGGCATGGGACGCGGCCGGAGAGATGGGGCACGTCTCGATCGACCCCGACGGAGCACCCTGCTTCTGCGGCGGCCGGGGCTGCCTGGAGCTGGTGGCCGCACTGCCCGCCGTCATCCGGGCCGCCGATGCCGAGGACCTCGAGGACCTGCGCGAGCGCGCCACCTCCGACCCCGCCGCGGCGGCGGCCATCGCGGCCGCAGCCAGGGCGACGGCCGGTGTCATCGCCGGGGTCCTGGCCGTCGTCAACCCCAGCGTGCTGGTGATCGGCGGCAGCGTGGCGTCGCTGCCCGGCTTCCTCGAGCAGGTCGAGACCATCACCCGATCCGCCGCGCCCAGCTGGGCGACCCTGGACCTGGTCGTCGAGGCGGCCGCCACCGACCACATCCTCGGCGCCATCGGCGCGGCCGCGGCCGCGCACGCCGCCCTGGAGGGGACCATGCCGCTGCTCCACCGCGACGCCTGAACGAGCGCGCCGAGGTCACACCCCCGGGCGCCACCGCCCGGTCCGGACGTCGAGCGACCACTGCGCCAGCGGCTCCAGCGCCAGCTGCTCGCCGTCCTCGCCGGAGAAGGTCAGCGGAAGCCACACGTACCGCGAGGCGGCGAGGTCCTCCCCCACGTGGCGACCGCCGGCGTAGACGTAGGTCGTCTCCTCGTCCCCGTGCACCGGGAACACGAAGTCGGGCTGGGTGCCGTACGTCGTGGCGTCACCCAAGGTCCTCAGCTGCGACCACGGGCCGCGGATCGACGGGGCGGTCCGGTAGGCGCACTGGTTGGCAGCCCAGCCGGTGGTGCCGGAGGTCACCAGGTAGTACGTGCCCGCCCGGACGAAGACCGCCGGCGCCTCCCGCTCGTCGACCGGCCCCACGTAGACCGGCTCCGGCTCGACCCCGCGGAAGTCCGGGGTCAGCCGGAAGATGACGATCCGCCGCCCATAGGCCCCGCCGCGGAGAGACGGCGAGGAGGCCACCAGGTAGGCCTCGCCGCCCGGCTCCTGCCACAGGCAGAAGTCGGCGGTGTTGAACTCCAGGTCACCCCCCTCCCCGGGGTAGAAGTCGCGGTGGAAGGTCCATGGCCCCTCCAGCGATGCGCTCACCGCCACCCCGGCACGCACGTCGTTGACCGCGGCGGCGTAGTCCTTGCGCTTGAACCACATCACGTACGTGCCGGTCACGTCGTTGTAGAGGATCTTCGGCCGGGCGATCTCGTGCTCGGCGGGAAGCTCGACCGACGGCCGCAGCAGCGTGCTCCGGAAGGTCCAGTCCTGCAGGTTCGCCGACGAGTAGAGCTCGAACGAGCAGAACTTCGCGGTGCCCTGCCAGCGCGCGCCGACCCAGTAGTAGGTCGCGTCCTCGGAGAACAGCCCCCCGGTGTGCGCCTCGATGAGGTTCCCGTCGGTGTCCCGCCAGTCCGCGCCCGGGACGAGCAGGCTGCGGCCCGGCGATGACTGGTGCGCTGACGCGTGATCCACGGGCTCTCCCTGGCAGGCGGGGGCGGTGCGCCGACGGTGATTGGTGCAGCAGGTGTGGCCTTTCCCGAGGGTCCGGCTCGGACGGCAGGCTGCTCACGACCGAGGCTAGCGGAGTTTCGTCAATCTTTGTCGCAGAACTCGCGCCCGTGCCGTGCGACGGTGGCGGCGCTCGTCGGGAATCCTCCCTCGCTCGACCAGCCCGCCGCCGTTCTCCACGCAGGGCGCGGCGATCTTGCACGCACCGGGCAGAACCGGCGCTCACCATCAGCACGCCGGCGCGAGCCCGCCGCCCGGCCCAGCCGCGAGGGTCCAGCCGAGATCGGCGTGCACCGGGCGCGGTCGGATTTCCTGCCCCCTATTTTCGTAATCGCTATTGACGTAAGGGTGTGCATGGCTGATGCTGGGCCCACTTGCTCGCGGGGGCGGCCGTCATGAGGAGGTGGATGACGTGGGCGTGCAGACCGCGACCGAGGTGGGAGGGACGACCTCTCACACGGTCCGGCTCGACCGCTGGACGGTCCAGGCCCCCGGCGTCGCACCGCGAGAGGTGCTCGTGCCGGCACCGGCGGTCCCACTCGGGTGGACCGACTGGCACGAGTCCGCCTGGGAGAAGGTCTGGACCTGGCGCACCGACGTCGTCCTGGACACGGTCCCCGCGCACGCCGACCTCGAGCTCGGCGCGGTCCTCGGCCGGATCGTCGTGCGGGTCAACGGAATCCAGGTCGGCGACGCCGAGTCCGGGTTCCTGCCCTGCGTCGTCGACGTCCGCCGCGCGCTGCGCCCGGGGACGAACACCGTCGAGATCGTCGAGGACGCCCGCTGGCGGCGGGTGCCGCCGATGGGCTCCCCGCTCGGCGCCGCCGACGTCGACTTCTTCCTGCCGGCCGGCATCCACCGCCCCGTCGTGCTGCGGCTGTCCGATGTCGCGACGCTGCGCGGCCTCTTCGTGCGCTCCAGCGGGCTGCTGACCCCCGACCCGCGCGTGACCGTCACCGTGCCGGTGCCGCCGTCCATGCCTTCCGGTGCCACCGCCACGGTGCGCCTCCTCCGCGATCGCGACGGGGAGCTTGTCTGCCAGGCGAGCGAAGAGCTCGTCCCAGGACAGGTGGAGATGTCGCTGGAGCTGCGCCCCGGGACCGGCCTGGAGCTGTGGTCGCCCGAGGACCCGGTGCTCCACCGCCTGCAGGCGCAGGTCGAGCGGCACGGCGAGCGGCTCGCCACCGGCGAGCTGCGCACCGGGTTCCGCGAGGTGTTCTGGCAGCGCGACGGGTTCTACCTCAACGGGTCCGCCCGCACGCTCATCGGCCTGAACCGTCACGAGCTCTTCCCCTACGTCGGCTTCGCCGCCTCGGACCGCGCCCAGCGCAACGACGCACGGATCCTCAAGCAGGAGCTCGGTATCGACCTGGTCCGCTGCTCGCACTATCCGCAGTCCGACGCTTTCCTCGACGCCTGCGACGAGCTCGGTCTGCTCGTGTTCGAGGAGATCCCCGGCTGGCAGTACGCCGGCACGGTGCAGCGCGACCCGGCCTACGCCGACCCGTGGCAGCCGGTGCCGCCGGAGGACCGTGACCCCGAGTTCGAGCGGGCGCACGTAGAGCAGTTCCGCCGGATGCTGGAGCGGGACCGCCACCGGCCGAGCGTGGTCGTGTGGGGCGCCTTCCTCAACGAGACCCGGGCCTTCACCCCGGACCTGTGGGACGTCCTGGTCGGGGCCGCGCGGTCGCTGGACCCGGAGAGGGCCCTGAGCGGCGCCACCCGCTTCCGGCGGGACGGGCACGAGGCCGGCCGCTTCGACAGCGCCCACGACGAGCAGGGCCGCAAGGTCTGGCCCTTCGACGTCTTCGGCTTCAACGACTACCGCCTCGGCGCCGACGACCGGACCGATTTCCTCGCGCCGGTCGCCGACTACCCCTACCTGATCACCGAGGCGATCGGGCAGATGCCGCGTTTCCGGGAGTGGTACACCCGGGGCGACCGGTCCGCGGGGCTCTCCCGCCAGGCGGTCTACCACGCCGAGGCCATCGAGACCGCCTACCGCGACGAGGTCCTCGGGATGCTCGCCTGGGCGGCGTTCGACTACCCGAGCCCGTTCGGTTCCCTGTGGGGCAACGACGATCCTGCCCTGGGGCGTCGCGGCCGCGCGCTGAAGACCCCCGGCGTGCTCGACATCTTCCGCATCCCCAAGCCCGCCGCGGCGATCTACCGGGCCCAGCGCAGTCCGGCCGCCCAGGTCGTGCTCGAGCCGGCGTTCGCCTGGGAGGCCGAGACGACCGGCACCGAGCCGCTGCGCTTCGCCTCCAACTGCGACGAGCTCGTGGTGCGCGTGGACGACGGCGACTCGGTGCACCTGTCTCCGGACCGCGCGGGCTTTCCGCTGACCCCGCACCCGTTGTTCGTGCTGCCGCGCCCCCCGGCCGACGCCGTGGAGCTGCACGTGCGCGGTCGCGTCGGGACCCAGGACGTGGCCGAGCTCCATCTCACGCGCAACACCTCGCTGGACCACCTCGAGGCGCGCGCCGACGACCCCTGGATCCTGGGCGACGGTGTCGACAGCACCCGCGTCACCTTCCAGGTCTGCGACGCCTACGGCACCCTGCGAGCCACCGCTGCCGGCGCCGTGACCATCCGCGTCGAGGGCCCCGGAGCTCTGATCGGGCCCGACGTCCTCGACCTGCCGGCCTCGGCCGGGGCCGTCTGGATCCGGTCCCTGCCCCGCGCCGAGGGCACCGTCCTGCTCCACCTCAGCCACCCCACCGCGGGACGCAGCACGGCTCGCGTCGACGTCCGGCCCGCCTGAGCCTGGCCCCCGCCGCACCCCCGTCCCACCCAGCCCCACCCAGCCCCGCCCCCGTCCCGCCCCCCGCCCGGAAACCAGGAGTCCCTTCCATGATCCGCATGTCCACACGGTCCCGCACCGCCGGCTTCGCCGCGGTGGCGGTGAGCGCTGCCCTCGCCCTGGCCGGGTGCTCGGGCTCGCCGTCCTCCTCCGCCGCGTCCGACTCGTCCGCGTCGGCCTCGACCGGCAAGCCCGCCCATGCGGACATCACGTTCTGGGCCGGCGCAGCCGGGATGAGCGACCTGGTGGCCGAGTTCAACAAGACCCACCCGGACATCACCGTCACGCTCGGCGCGGTGCCCAACGGACAGGCCGCCTACGAGAAGATCCAGACGGCGGTGAAGGCGGGCTCGGGCCCGGACGTCGCGATGGTCGAGTACCAGGAGATCCCGACCCTCGCCGCGCAGGGGGTCCTCCAAGACGTGACCTCGCTGGTCGCCAAGGACCAGTCGCTGTTCCAGCCGGCCGCCTGGAAGGAGGCCGGGTTCGTCGGCAAGCAGTACGGCTACCCGCACGACGTCGGCCCGATGGTCATGTTCTACAACGACGCGCTGTTCAAGAAGGCCGGCATCGAAGTGCCGAAGACCTGGGACGAGTTCGCATCCGAGGCGGCGACCCTCAAGCAGAAGACCGGCGCGTCGATGGGCTCCTACCTCAACTACGGCCTGTTCCTGGCGGCCATCTCCGCCCAGGCCGGCGGGCACTGGTTCGGCACCGCCAACAACTCCTGGCAGGTGTCGATCAACGACGCGCCGAGCAAGAAGGCGCTGGACTACTGGGACGGCCTGGTCAGCAAGGGTGACGCGGTCCTGGACAAGGGCTTCAACGCCGGTTACTGGAGCCAGCTCGACTCGGGCAAGATCGCGACCTACATCGTGGGCGCCTGGGGCTACCGCGGGATGAAGGGCAACCTCAAGGCCACCGCCGGGGACTGGAAGGTCGCCGTCCCGCCGCAGTGGGACGCCGCCAAGCCGGTCAACGCCAACATCGGCGGCTCGGTCACGGCGGTCATGAAGGGCACCAAGAACGCCCAGGCCGCAGTCGAGTTCGCGAAGTGGCTGACCACCGACCCCGACGCCTTCAAGATCGCCTACGCCAAGTCGGGCTTCTTCCCGGCCACGGTCGACGGCGGCAACGCACCGGAGTACAACGCCCCCGACCCGTTCTTCGGCGGTCAGAAGGTGGGCCCGGTGTTCTCCGCGGCGGCCGGCGAGGTCGACGACTCGTGGCAGTGGGGTCCGGTCATGACCACCCTCAACACCCACTTCCAGGACGCGCTGCCGGACGCCGTGCGCTCCGGGAGCACCGACGCCATGCTCGACACGATCCAGACGAAGACCGTGTCCGAGATGAAGAACAGCGGGTTCTCGGTGACGACTGGATGACCCGCGCGGCCTCGACCCACACGAGCGAGCGGCGGGCAGCCTGGGTGCTGCTCGCCCCCCTCGCCATCGCCTTCACGGTCTTCTTCGCCCTGCCCATCGTCCTGGCCACCATCCAGAGCTTCCAGAAGACTCAGGTGGCCGGGGGCCTGGGCGTGGGCGGGACGACCACGGTGTTCGCCGGACTGGAGAACTACACCGCGGTGCTGACCGACCGCGCGATCCTCGACGGGTTCGGGCGGGTGCTGCTGATCGGGGTGGTGCAGGTCCCGGTGATGCTGGCCATCGCCATCCTCATGGCGCTGCTGTTCGACGCGGGCATCATCTGGGGCCGGCAGTTCTTCCAGACCGCCGCGTTCCTGCCGCACGCGATCCCCGGCGTGATCGCCGCCCTCGTCTGGGGTGCGCTGTACCTGCCCCAGATCAGCCCGATCGTGAAGGGCCTGGCCGCCCTCGGCGTCCACGTGGACTTCCTGGGCAAGCACAGCGTCCTGTTCGCCGTGATGAACATCAGCACCTGGGAGTGGATCGGCTACAACATGATCATCCTCTACGCGGCGCTGCAGTCGATCCCCCGGGAGATCCTCGAGTCCGCCCGCGTGGAGGGGGCCGGCGGCTTCCGGACCGCCGTCAGCATCAAGCTGCCGCTCATCGTGCCGGCACTCGTGATCACGCTCGCCTTCTCCGTCATCGGCTCGCTCCAGCAGTTCGCGGCGCCGGCGGTGCTGAGCACGGTCACCAGCGAGGTGGACTCCAAGTTCACCCCCAACCTGGCGGTCTTCAACCTGGCCACCGGCAACGGGGTGACCCAGCGAGCCTCCGCCCTGGCCATGGTGGTCGCGGTGCTGGCGTTCGTGCTCTCCTTCACCGTGCTCAGGATCCGCGACCGGACGGAGTCCCGCCGATGACGCTCGAGGCCCAGCGACGTGGCCACGTCGCACCCGCTCGGGTCCCCCAGGCCCGGCCTGCCCCTCGGCCCCGAAGGCGACGGGAATCCCGCCTGCCGGTCGTGATCGGCATGCTCATCATCCTGGCACTGACGGCCTACACGCTCTTCCCCATCTACTGGACCGTGATCGCCTCGACCAAGGCGACCAACGAGCTGGCCTCCACCAGCGGCGTGTGGATCAGCGTGCCGCTGCACCTGGTCGACAACCTGCACCGCCTGTTCACGGCCGACGGCGGGGCGTTCGGCCGGTGGCTGCTGAACTCGCTGCTCTACGCCACGGTCGGCGGACTGGTGTGCACCGTCCTGAGCGGGGGCGCCGGCTATGCCCTGGCCATGCTGAGGTTCCGCGGGTCCGAGCTCGCGTCGGGGGTGATCCTGGTCGGCACCATGCTGCCGGCGACCGTCCTCGCGTTCCCGCAGTTCCTGGTCCTCACCCGTCTCGGTCTGGTGAACACCTACTGGGCGGTGCTCCTGCCCAGCTTCGTCAGCCCGTTCTCGGTGTTCCTGGCCCGGATGTTCGCCACCCAGTCAGTCCCGATGGAGCTGGTCGAGGCGGCCCGCATCGACGGGGCGGGAGAGCTCCGGATCGCGCGGACGCTGGGCGCGCACCTCATGGCACCGGGCCTGGTCACGATCCTGCTCATCCACGTCGTCGCGATATGGAACAACTTCTTCCTTCCGCTGATCGTGCTCAACGACTCGCAGAAGCTGCCGGCCACGGTGGGCCTCTACCTGTGGAACGGGAAGATCACCCAGAATCCGGACTACCAGAGCCTGGTCATCGTCGGTTCGCTGGTGAGCGCCATCCCGTTGATCCTGCTCTTCCTCACCTTGCAGCGGTACTGGAGATCAGGCCTGGCCACCGGCGCGGTGAAGGCGTGAAGGGACACTCGCACTGATGGGAGCACCGAACTTCATCGTCGTCGTGACCGACGACCAGGGAGCCTGGGCGCGCGGCCGGCTCATGCCCGAGCTGGTCTGCCCGGTGCTCGACGAGCTCGGCGCGACCGGCTTGGAGCTGGAGAACTTCTTCTGCGCCTCCCCCGTGTGCTCGCCGGCCAGGGCGTCGCTGCTGACCGGGCGCATGCCGTCCGCGCACGGTGTCCACGACTGGCTGCGCAGCGAGAACAGCGGCGTGAGCAGTGCCGGCAAACACTACCTGCAGGGCCTGACCACGACCCCGCAGGTGCTGGCTGCCAACGGGTACGTGTGCGCCCATGCCGGCAAGTGGCACCTGGGCGACGCCCGGGTGCCGGCCCCCGGGTTCACGCACTGGTACTCCCACCGCGACGGCGGCGGCCACTACTTCGACGCCCCGATGGTGGATGGGGGCGAGGAGACGACCGAGCCGGGCTACGTCACCTACGCGATCACCGGGCGAGCGGTGGCGATGCTGGAGGAGCTCGCCAGCGGCGAGGCCCCCTTCTACCTGCAGGTCAACTACACCGCCCCGCACACCCCCTGGCACGAGCAGGAGCACCCGGCCGAGCTGCTCGATCTCTACCGCGACACCGACTTCCCCAGCGTGCCCCGCGAGCCGAGGCATCCCTGGTTCCGCGACGACGACGCGGAGCTGCGGCGAGCGCAGGACGAGGACCCGGTCCGCGCCCTGCGCGGCTACTGCGCGGCGATCAGCGGCGTCGACCACGGCGTGGGCGAGCTGCTCGCCACGCTGGAGCGCGCCGGCCGTCGTGAGGACACCTATGTCGTGTTCACCTCCGACAACGGCTTCAGCTGCGGCCACCACGGCTTCTGGGGCAAGGGCAACGGGACCTGGCCGACCAATCTGTGGGACCCGTCGATCCGGGTGCCGTTCGTCATCAACCGGCCCGGCGTCGTGCGCCCGCGGCTGGACGACGCCCTCACCAGCGCGACGTCGCTGCACCCCACGATCCTGGAGCTGGCCGGGCTCCCGGTGCCGCCCGACCCCCTTGCGGCGGGAGAGTCGTTCGCCGCCCGGGTGACCGGAGGGTCCGGGGACGCCGGCGCCGTGGACGGCCTGGTCGTCTTCGACGAGTACGGCGGGACCCGGATGATCCGCACCCGCGAGCACAAGCTCGTGGTGCGCTATGCCGGACCGGACGAGCTGTTCGACCTGACCGCGGATCCTGCAGAACGTCGCAACGTGGTGGGCAACTCCGCCTACTTCGACGTCGAGTCCGACCTGCGCGACCGCTTGCACCGGTGGTTCGTCGCGCACAGCACCACCGAGTGCGATGCCTTCTCCGCTCCGGTCCGGGGCTACGGGCAGGACGAGCCGGTGTGGGTCGGGTCCGACGTGACGGGGCGGTACGCCACCGGCCGGGGCCCGCACGTCAACAACGAGCTGCAGCCGATCCGCGCAGCGGGCCCGGCGAGCGAGTAGCCGGCATCTCCTCCTACCTACTGTAGGAGGAGATGTCGAGCTCGGTCAGCCGGCTCCGGCCGCACGGGTGCGGGCCTCGAGCTCCCGATCCAGGTGGCGCAGGACCGCCAGCACCTGGACCCGCGCTTCCGCCGGCTCGTCGGCGTCGAGGGCCTGCTCGGCCCGCAGCAGGTGACGACGCGCCCGGTCGAGCCGCTCCTCCGGCTCGCCCCGGTCGGCCGCGCTGCCCGGGTCGGCGAGCCCCGGGGTGACCAGTCCACCCCAGACCCGCACGCCGAGGCCTTCGCGCACGAGCTCGTCGAGGTCGCGCCGAACCGTCATCTCGGAGACCCCGAGCATGCGGGTCAGGTCCGCGGCCTGGACATAGCCGCTGCGCCGCAGCAGCTGGACGATGCGCCCGCGGCGCACCACCGCGGGGCACCGGGACCGCGTGGCAGCGGCAGCCTCCTGCGGCCCGGGCCTGCCCTGCTGTGCCCTCGGCCCTGGGAGCACCTCGGCACCCGCCTCGGCACCCGCGTGGTCCCATCGCCCGATCTCCGCGCTCACCGCCGCAACCTCCTCGCCGCCGCGGACCGGGCGCGCCTCGTGCCTCATGCCGGCGACAGCCACTCGCGGAGCCTGGCGAGCCGGTGCGGCACGTGCGCCGAGGCGGCGCCGTCGTGGTCGTTGTACTGCCAGACGTCGATCTGCTTCGGGCCGCCGTAGGAGTTGTATGCCGCGAAGACCGTGGAGGGCGGGCAGACGGCGTCCATGAGGGCCACCGAGAACAGCGCCGGGGCGGTGCAGCGTCGAGCCAGGACGGCGGCGTCGAAGTAGGCGAGCACGGAGAAGGTCCGCTCGACCCGCTCGGGGTGGACCGCCAGGTACCTGCTCAGCTCGAGGTAGGGACCGCGGCCGGCCACCTGGCTGGCCCGGCGGACGTCGCAGAGGAACGGCACGGACGGCAGGACGGCGTGCACCCCGTCGGCCAGCGCGGCTGCGGCGAGGGCGATCCCGCCGCCCTGGCTGTTGCCGAGCACGGCGACCCGGCTCGGGTCCGTGCCCGGCAGCTCCTGGACGAGGTCCACCGCCCGCACCGCGTCGGTGAAGACGCGGCGGTAGTAGTAGCTGTCCGGTGAGTCGATGCCGTCGGTGAGGAAGCCGGGGTGATGGGGCGCGCCCGTCGTGTCCGGGTCCGCGGTGTGGCCCGGCGACCAGGCCGAGCCCTGCCCGCGGGTGTCCATCACCAGGTGGGCGTAGCCGGCCGAGGCGTAGAGCAGGTGGTCGTGCGGCCGGCCCCGTCCGCCCCCGTAGCCGACGTACTCGACGACGACGGGCAGAGGCTCGCCGGCCCCCCACCCGGCGGGCCGGGTCAGCCAGGCACGCACCGGCGACCCGGCGAAACCGCGGAAGCTGACGTCGAAGGTCGCCAGCGTGCTCAGGCCGGACTCCACCGGATCGCAGGACAGGAGGGCCGGCCCGGTGCGGGCCTGGGCGAGGGTGCCCGACCAGAACTCGTCCAGGTCCTCGGGGGCGTGCACGTCGCTCCGGTACTCGCGCAGCCGCTCCAGCGGCATGTCGGTCAGCACGGTCGTCCCTCCGGTCGCCGAGAACCCTCGCCCTGCCGCCCTCCTACCGGCGCGCGGCGCCGCCGGCCTGGACCGGGGAGGACACCGCGGCCCGCTGGGTCGAGCCGAACTGCGCGTAGAACGCGCCGAGCTCGGTCATGTCTCCGTCGATGTCGAACAGCGCAGACGGCCCGAGTGGCAGGCTCGTGGCCGCCAGAGGGCCGGCCCCGAACCAGGCGTAGCGGGCCACGTGGGGGCGCCGCTCCAGCTCGGGCAGCACGGCCTGCATGAACGCCAGCGCGTCCGCCGTGGTGTAGCGGTTCTCGATGCCTAGCTTCTTGGCCCCCCAGTCGGCCAGGGCGAACTCCGTGACCCAGATCGGGATCCCGTAGGTCTGGTAGACCCGGTCGATGGTGCCGAGCAGGTCGGCCGCCGCCTCGTCGACCGGCTGGCGGCCGGCCATGCTCCCGCCCGGGTAGTTGTGCACCGCGACGTAATTGAACGTGAGGCCGAGTTCGGTGGCCCGCTGGAAGAACTCGGTGAACCAGGTGTCCTGCGGCGCGAGAGGGTGTACCGGGGCCGGGGCGACGGTCAGCGCGGCGAGGTGGCTGACCTCGGGCCACCAGCCAAGCGCGCGGTCCACCGACATGTTGGACTGGCTGCCGTTGTCCGGCTCGTTGAACCCGAGCACGACGGGTCGTCGGCCGGGCCCCAGGGCGCGGACGTCGTCGACCTGCGTCTGCACCCTGTCGTCCTTGGCGCCACCCCAGACCATCGGGACGAACGCCACGTCCTGCACGTCGTCGATCCCGTCCGCGGCCCAGGTGTAGTACCAGGCAGGGTTCATGGACTGCACGCGATAGGCGGCCTGGTCCGCCATCCGCGCGACCCCGACGCCCTTCTTCCGGGAGGGGACCACCTCCGGCAGAGCAGGGGACGTGGCCGCAGCGGCGGCGGGAACCTGCAGCCCGCCCAGCGCGATCGCCGCCGGCGCGAGCGCTCCCAGCTTCAGCAGGTGCCTGCGCGAGAGTCCACCAGTCATATCCATCTCCTCGTCGTACCGCGTCGCCCGGTTCTGTTCATCGTGTTACTTATATCGTTGCTCAGAGTAGGCAGCGGCAATCCGATGTCAATCCCCCGACAGAAAGAAGCTCTCGAGGCTCCGGGTGTCATATCCGTCAAGCCAGCGCGCAGAAGCTGGCGCGGAGGCGAGGATGATCCGGGCCGTCGGGAGCCCGGCCGACACAGGTTCGCCGGGCGTTCACCTGTTCTGCACCTATTCGTTCCTCTTGACCGCATCGGCGGGGTAGCGTCCGAGCCCTGCCGGCACATCGGTGCGGCGCAGCGGGCCCTCGTGGGGCTCAGATGCGCAGCAGGACCTCGGGGAGAGACATGCGATCGCAGCCCACGGGCAGGACCCGCGCGGTCCTCGCCGCCGCCACCACGCTCGCCGTCGCGGGGGCGCTCGCCCCCGCGCTGGCCGCCGCCCCCGGCGCGGCCGCCACCGGCGGTCTCTTCTTCTCCGAGTACGTCGAGGGGACCAGCAACAACAAGGCCCTGGAGATCTACAACCCCGGCAGCACGCCGGTCGACCTGGGTGCGTCCGGCTACGCGGTGAAGATGTTCTTCAACGGCGCCAGCACCGCCGGGCTCACGGTGGGCCTCACCGGCACGGTCGCCCCCGGCGACGTCTTCGTGCTCGCCCAGGCCAAGGCCGACCCGGCCGTGCTCGCCCAGGCCGACCAGACCGACGGCTCGGGCTGGTTCAACGGCGACGACGCGGTCGAGCTGGTGCGCGGCGTCGACGTCGTCGACTCGATCGGGCAGCTCGGCGTGGACCCTGGCACGCAGTGGGGCTCGGGCGGCACGGGCACCGCGGACCGCACGCTACGCCGCAAGGGCACGGTGACCACCGGCGACGCCGACCCGACCGACACCTTCGACCCCGCCGCCCAGTGGGACGGCTACCCGGTCAACACTTTCGACGGGCTCGGCTCCTACAGCTCGTCGGGGACCGGGGGCGGCACCGGCGGTGGGACCGGCAGTGGTGGCACCGCGCTGTGCGACATCACGAACACGACCTCCGTGCCACAGATCCAGGGCGCGGGCGACGCAACCCCGTTCGCCGGCCAGGAGGTGACCACGCGCGGCGTGGTCACCGAGGTCGCCGACGGCCTCTCCGGCTTCTACCTGCAGGACCCGACCGGCGACGGCGACCCGGCGACCAGCGACGGCGTCTTCGTCTACCTGCCCTCGGGCAACCCGCTGTCCTCGGTGAGGGTCGCGCCGGGCGACGTCGTCGCCCTGACCGCCAAGCCCAAGGAGTTCAGCGGCCAGACCGAGCTGGACAGCCTCACCGCGCTCGCCGTCTGCGGCAGCGCGGCGCTGCCCGAGCCGGTGCAGGTCACCCTCCCGGTGCCGGCGGACCAGACCCTCGAGCGCTACGAGGGCATGCAGGTGCGCTTCCCGCAGACCCTCACCATGGAGCAGACCTACTTCCTCGGCCGCTACGGGCAGCTGACCCTCGGCCTGGGCCGCACCTACCAGCCGACCAACCTCTACCCGGCCGGCAGCACCGCAGCGAAGAACCTGGCCGAGGCCAACGCCCGCCGCCTCGTCGTGCTCGACGACGTCGAGAGCCGGCAGAACCCCGACCCGGTCCCCTACCTGGACAGCGAGGGCACCGGCACGGTGCGCTCGGGCGACACCGTGCGGGACGTCGCCGGCGCCCTGGACGAGGGCCCGATCAGCTCCAGCAGCTCGGTGCGCGGCTACCGGGTCCAGCCGGTCACCGAGCCCAGCTTCACCGCCAGCAACCCACGCACGCCCGCGCCGGCACCGGTGGGGGGCGTGGTGAAGGTGGCCAGCGCCAACGTGCTCAACTTCTTCACCACGCTGGGCAAGGACGACCCGCAGGCCCGCGGCGCGGACACCGCGGTCGAGTTCCAGCGCCAGCGCACCAAGCTGGTCAACGAGCTGCTCGGCCTGGACGCCGACGTCGTCGGCCTGATGGAGATCGAGAACAACGGCGCCGAGGCGGTCGGCAACCTGATCGACGCCCTGAACGCTGCCGCCGGAACGCCCGGCCGCTGGGCCTATGTCGCAGACCCGGCCACCGGCGTGGGCGACGACGCCATCAAGGTGGCGCAGATCTACCGCACCGACCACGTGGCCCCGGTCGGCCCGTCGCTGTCGGACACCTCGCCGGTCTGGGACCGCCGCCCGGTGGCGCAGACCTACCGGGTACTGGCCAACGACGAGACCTTCTCGGTGGTGGTCAACCACTTCAAGTCCAAGGGCAGCTGCCCCAGTGCGGCGCAGGACCCGGACAACGCCGACCGCGGCGACGGTCAGGGCTGCTGGAACGCCAAGCGGGTGGACCAGGCCCGGACGCTGCTGTCCTTCCTGGACACGGTGACGCAGGTCTCCGGCGACGACGACGTGCTGGTCGTCGGCGACCTGAACTCCTACGCGCAGGAGGACCCGGTGCTCGCCCTCGAGCAGGGCGGCCTGCAGGACCAGGTGAAGCGGTTCGTCGGTGACACCGCCTACTCCTACGTCTTCGACGGCCTGGCCGGCTACCTCGACCATGCGCTCGCCTCGCCGTCGCTGGCGGCGCAGGTGAGCGGCGTGAGCGAGTGGCACAACAACGCCGACGAGCCCTCGGTCCTGGACTACAACACCGAGTTCAAGAGCCCGGACCAGGTGACCGGCCTCTACACCCCGGCCCCCTACCGCGCGTCGGACCACGACCCGGTGCTGGTCGGCCTCGACCTCGGCGGCTGCCGGTTCGCCCGGGACGAGCAGGCCAAGGTGGAGACGTTGCGCGGCGACTGCAGCACCGGCCGGACGATCGAGGTTCCCGAGGGCTGGACGCTGGAGGGCGCCGGCCACACGGTCCGCGCGTTCGACCTGCCCGGCCAGCACTTCTCCGGCGCGGTGGTCTCCGGCAACGGCGAGGTGCACGTGCGCGACCTGACCGTGGGTTCGCTGCACCTGTCCGGCTGCGAGGACCTGCGTGGCGTGCTGCTGCAGGACGCCTCCGGCTCGGTGGAGGACGTGCGGGTGCAGGACCTGGCGCAGTCCGGCGGCTGCCCGGCTGCGGCCGGCGTCGAGGTGCGTGCGGCCGCCGGCCCGGTGTCGCTGCGCGGCGTCGTCGTGCAGGGCGGGCAGCGCGCCGGCGTCCTCGTCACCGGGGCGGGCGCCCCGGTCTCGGTGCTGGACAGCACGGTGACCGGCCTCGGCGCCACCGACGCGGTCCGCCAGGACGGCGTGGTGGTGAGCGACGGCGCCCGCGCCATCGTGCAGGGCAGCGAGCTGGCGCACCTGCGCTACTCCCCCGCCGACGACGTCGCCTGCGGCCTGCGCTTCTCCGACGCCGGCGGCGTCCGGCAAGACCGCAACCACACCGTCGACGTCGAGCGTCCGCTGTGCAACGTCGGTCGCGGCGGCGGCAACCCCGGCGTCTGACGCCGGCGGCGCGTCCCACCCCCCTACGCCGTGATCAAGCAGACATGGTGAGCCTCACC
>JBQCHF010000040.1:0-6940 GCA_051954955.1 Motilibacteraceae bacterium | reverse complement strand
GGGGGGGTCAGGAGTGGGTGGAGGGCTGGACGAAGGGGGGCTTGGTCACCCGGAAGAGGCTGGGGCGGCCGCGGACGTCGACCTGCACCTCGGCGCCGTCCTCGACGGAGGGGTCGAGCAGGGCCAGGGCGATGCCCTTCTTCAGGGTGGGCGAGAAGGTGCCGCTGGTGACCTCGCCCAGCGGGGTGCCGTCCTCGGCGAGCACGGCCATGTGGGCGCGGGGGATGCCGCGGCCGAGGGCCTCCAGGCCGCGCAGGGTCCGGCGCGGACCGGCCGCGCGCTCGGCCAGCAGCGGCTCGCGGCCCCAGAACGCCGGCTTCTTCCAGCCCACCGCCCAGCCGGCGCGCGCCTGCACCGGGGTGATCTCCAGCGAGAGGTCCTGCCCGTGCAGCGGGTAGCCCATCTCGGTGCGCAGGGTGTCCCGCGCCCCCAGGCCGCACGGCGCGATGCCGGACGGCTCCCCGGCGGCCAGCACCGCGTCCCACAGCGCGCCGGTCGACTCCCACGGCACGACCAGCTCGTAGCCGCGCTCGCCGGTGTAGCCGGTCCGGCAGACGGTCACCGTCGTGCCCTGCCAGGGGGCGTCCACGAAGGACATGTATCCGTGGCCCACCGGCAGCCCGAGGGCGGCCAGGACGTCGTCGCAGCGCGGGCCCTGCACGGCGAGCACGCCGTAGGAATCGTGCAGGTCCTCGACGTCGACGCCCTCGGGGGCCGTGGCGCGCAGCCGGCGCACGACCTCGGCGGTGTTGGCCGCGTTGGGCACCAGGAACACGTCGTCGTCGGCGCGCAGGTAGGCGATGAGGTCGTCGACCACGCCGCCGGAGGCGTCGTCGCAGCACATCGTGTACTGCGCCTTGCCCGGCTCGATCCGGCCCAGGTCGTTGGTGAAGGCGGCGTCGCAGAACGCCCGCGCACCCGGCCCGCGCACCGACGCCTTGCCCAGGTGGCTGACGTCGAAGGCGCCCACCCGCTCGCGCACGGCGGTGTGCTCCTCCACCACGCCGGCGTACTGGATGGGCATCTCCCAGCCGCCGAAGTCGGCCAGCTTCGCGCCCAGCGCGACGTGCCGGTCGTGCAACGGGGAACGGCGCAGCGGAAGGGCGCTCGGGGCAGTCGGGTCGCTCACGCGCCCGGACGCTAGCATCGCGCCGCCGCTCACCCGCGGCCCGCTCGACCTGCTCACCCGGCAGGCCGTCCGCCCATCCGCAAGGAGGCACGACGACGTGACGACCCTGACCCTTGCCGGCACCGCGGCAGCCGGCACCAAGGCCGACGCCCTGGTCGTCGGCGTCGTGCCCGCCGCTGGTGGGCGCGGAGCCACCGGCGTCCGCGTCGTCGGCGGCCTGGCCGACGCTCCCGCCGCACGCGACCTGGCCAAGGCCCTGGCCGCGGTCGGTGCCACCGGCAAGGCCGGCGAGGTGGTCAAGGTGCCGGCCTACGGCCTGGGCGCAGCCGTCGTCGTCGCCGCCGGCCTGGGTGAGGTGCCCGCCCGCGGCGCCTCCTTCGACCTGGAGGTGCTGCGCCGCGCCGCCGGTGCCGCGGTCCGCTCGCTGGCCGGCACCGGCAAGGTGGCGCTGGCGCTGCCCGCCGACGACGCCGCCGGCGCGGGAGCCGTTGCCGAGGGCGCCCTGCTCGGCGCCTACTCCTACCTGCGCTACCGCACCAGCTCACGCAAGCCCGGCCAGGAGCCGGTGGAGACGCTGGTCCTCCTGTCCGAGGGCGCCAAGGACAAGGCCGTGAAGGCGGCCGTGGACCGCGCCCGCGCGCTGGCCGAGGCCGTGGCCCGCACCCGCGACTGGGTGAACACCCCGCCCGCCGACCTGCCCCCGGCCGTCCTGGCCCAGGAGGCCGCAGAGACCGCGAAGGCCCTCGGGCTCGAGGTGACCGTGCTGGACGAGAAGGCGCTGGCCAAGGGCGGCTACGGCGGCCTCATCGGCGTCGGCAAGGGCTCCAGCCGCCCGCCGCGGCTGGTCCGCATCGCCTACCGCCACCCCAAGGCCACCACCACGATCGCCTTTGTGGGCAAGGGGATCACCTTCGACTCCGGCGGCCTCTCGCTCAAGCCGGGCGCCTCGATGGAGACGATGAAGAGCGACATGAGCGGCGCGGCGGCGGTGGTCGCCGCAGTGGCCGCCGTGGCCGACCTCGGCCTGCCGGTCAACGTGACCGCGTGGGCGCCGATGGCCGAGAACATGCCCTCGGGCACCGCGCAGCGCCCCAGCGACGTCCTCACCATCCACGGCGGCAAGACCGTCGAGGTGCTCAACACCGACGCCGAGGGCCGGCTGGTGCTGGCCGACGCCCTGGTGGCCGCGTGCGCCGAGGAGCCCTCGGTCGTGGTCGACGTCGCCACCCTCACCGGCGCGCAGCTGGTGGCGCTCGGCTCGCGCACCTCGGCGATCATGGCCAACGACGACGCCCTGCGCACCCGGCTGCACGAGCTGGCCACCGAGGCCGGCGAGCAGACGTGGCCGATGCCGCTGCCGGCCGAGCTGCGCCCGTCGCTGGACTCCCAGGTCGCCGACATCGCCAACATGGGCGACCGCTACGGCGGCATGCTCGTGGCCGGGCTGTTCCTGCAGGACTTCGTGGCCGACGGCGTGCGCTGGGCGCACCTGGACATCGCCGGCCCGGCGTTCAACGAGGGCGAGCCCTACGGCTACACCCCCAAGGGCGGCACCGGCGCCGCGGTGCGCACGCTGGTCCGGCTGGCCGAGGCCGTGGCGGCCGGCACGGTCTGAGCACCCAGCCCCGCAGGGTGCGGGCGGTGCCTACGCGGCGCCGCCCGCACCGCTGTCCGGGCGTTCCTGCGCCGGCGGCACCGGCTTCCGCTCCGCCTTCTGGCGGGCGTTCCAGTCCCGCATCCGCTGCGGGTAGCCGACCACCGCGGCGTCGTAGCTGGGGATGCCCAGCTCGTGCGCCAGGGCGTGCGCGTGGGCGGCGGTGGGGCAGCGCCGGCGGGTCCACTCCCCCGTGCCGGCCACCAGCAGCACGGTGGTCGAGGTGACCGCGGTGGGCGGCTCGACGAACGCCTCCACCCCGCTGTGCTCGCGGGCGAAGCGCACCAGGTGCTCCCGGTCCTCCGACGACGCCCCGCGGCGCACCCCAGGTCGCCCTGCCCCCGACCGCCGCCTGCCGAACAGCCCCATCCCGCGCTCCTCGCCCCCGGGCGGCCAGCCCTCCCGCCGCGTCCACGGGCCAACGCTAGGGGCTCGACGGTCGGTTCCGTCGCAGGGCGCCGGCGCCGTCGGCCGCGACCCGTTTGCCTGCCGGGTGCGGGCGGGTGGAAGGATGACCTCCGGCAGCAGTCGGGTCGCTCGACCAGCCTCACCGACACCCTTCACACAAGGAGCAGGCCAGTGGCGGACAACGCCGGCACCGTGTTCGACCTGGTGATCCTCGGCGGCGGCAGCGGCGGCTACGCCGCAGCGCTGCGCGGCGCACAGCTCGGGCTCTCGGTCGCCCTCATCGAGAAGGACAAGCTCGGGGGCACCTGCCTGCACCGCGGCTGCATCCCGACCAAGGCCCTGCTGCACGCCGGCGAGGTGGCCGACTCGGCCCGCGAGAGCGCGCAGTTCGGCGTCAACGCCACGTTCGAGTCCATCGACATGGGCGGGGTCAACAAGTACAAGGACGGCGTGGTCGCCAAGCTCTACAAGGGCCTGCAGGGCCTGGTGAAGAGCCGCGGCATCACCTACGTCGAGGGCTACGGCAAGCTCGTCGCCCCCAACGCCGTCGAGGTCGAGGGCACCCGCTACGAGGGCCGCAACGTCGTCCTCGCCACCGGCTCGGTCTCCCGCTCGCTGCCCGGCCTGGACGTCGACGGCCAGCGCGTCGTCACCTCCGAGCACGCCCTGCAGCTGGACCGCGTGCCGTCGTCGGTCGTGGTGCTCGGCGGCGGCGTCATCGGCGTCGAGTTCGCCAGCGCCTGGAAGAGCTTCGGGGTGGACGTCACCATCGTCGAGGCGCTGCCCCGCCTGGTGCCGGCCGAGGACGAGCAGACCTCCAAGGCCCTCGAGCGCGCCTTCCGCAAGCGCGGCATCAACTTCAAGACCGGCGTGCGCTTCTCCGGCGTGCAGCGCACCGACACCGGGGTGCGGGTGTCGCTGGAGAACGGCGAGAGCATCGACGCCGAGCTGCTGCTCGTGGCCGTCGGCCGTGGCCCCAACGCCACCGGCATGGGCTTCGAGGAGAAGGGCGTCGCGATGGAGCGCGGCTGGGTGCTGGCCAACGAGCGGCTGCAGACCAACGTGCCGAACGTCTACGCCGTCGGCGACATCGTCCCCGGCCTGCAGCTGGCCCACCGCGGGTTCGCCCAGGGCATCTTCGTGGCCGAGGAGATCGCCGGGCTCAACCCGGCCCCGATCGACGAGCTCGGCATCCCGCGGGTCACCTACTGCGAGCCGGAGATCGCCTCGGTCGGGCTCAACGAGAACGCCGCGCGCGAGAAGTACGGCCAGGACGAGGTCGAGACCCTCACCTACGACCTCGCCGGCAACGGCAAGAGCCAGATCCTCAAGACCCAGGGCTTCGTCAAGCTGATCCGGCAGAAGGGCGGCCCGGTGGTGGGCGTCCACATCGTCGGCTCCCGCGCCGGCGAGCTCGTCGGCGAGGCCCAGCTGATCTACAACTGGGAGGCCTTCCCGGAGGAGGTCGCCCAGCTCGTGCACGCGCACCCGACCCAGAACGAGGCCCTGGGCGAGGCCCACCTGGCGCTGGCCGGCAAGCCGCTGCACGCCCACGGCTGAGCCGTCCCGAACGCTCCACCGCACCGCCCACCATCTGTCGCAGCAGACGTAGGAACGAGGAGAGCCCATGCCGTTCTCGGTGACCATGCCGGCGCTCGGGGAGAGCGTGTCCGAGGGCACCGTCACCCGGTGGCTGAAGAAGGAGGGCGAGCGGGTCGAGGTCGACGAGCCGCTGCTCGAGGTGTCCACCGACAAGGTCGACACCGAGATCCCCTCCCCCGCCGCCGGCGTCGTGCAGCGCATCGTGGTCGGTGAGGACGAGACGGTGCCGGTGGGCGCCGAGCTCGCGGTGATCTCCGACGGCGCCGAGCCGGCCGCTCCCGCCCCCGCGGCCGCCGCCCCGGCGCAGCAGGAGGCGCAGGCCGGCTCCGGCGCCGAGTACCCGGCCGCCCCGGCCGGCGTCCCGACGCCGTCGCCGGAGCCGCAGACGATGCCCGCCCCGGCCGTCGAGGAGGCTCCTGCCGCCGCCCCATCCGCCGGCTCTGACGGCGCTGCCGGTGGCGGCACCCCGGTCACCATGCCGGCCCTGGGCGAGAGCGTCACCGAGGGCACCGTCACCCGCTGGCTCAAGGCGGTCGGGGACAGCGTGGAGGTCGATGAGCCGCTGCTCGAGGTCTCCACCGACAAGGTCGACACCGAGATCCCCTCGCCGGTCGGCGGCACCCTGCTGTCGATCGCGGTGGGCGAGGACGAGACGGTGCCGGTCGGTGCCGAGCTGGCCCGGATCGGGGACGCCTCCGCGGCGGCCGCCCCCGCTCCCGCCGCCGCTGCGCCCGCACCGGCCCCCGCCCCGGCACCTGCCGCCGCGGCCCCCGCTCCGACGCCTGCGCCGCCGGCCTCCACGGCCCCCGCGCTGGTCACCCCCGCCCCGGCTCCGGTGCCCTCCTCGGCGCCCACGCCCACCCCGCCGCAGCCCGCGCCGACCCCCGCCCCGGCTCCCGCGCCGGCGGTCGTCTCCGGTTCGGCGCAGAGCGGCGAGTCCGACGGCGGCGCCTACGTCACCCCGCTGGTGCGCAAGCTGGCCGCCGAGCACGGCGTGGACCTGGCAACTGTCACCGGCACCGGCGTCGGCGGGCGCATCCGCAAGCAGGACGTGCTCGACGCCGCGGCGGCCAAGGCCGCTCCGGCGCCCGCGGCCGCCCCCGCTCCGGCCGCCGCTGCTCCGGCTGCCGCCGCTGCAGCCTCGCGCACGCCGTCGGCGGTCAGCCCGCTGCGCGGCACCACGGAGAAGATGAGCCGCCTGCGCAAGGTGATCGCGCAGCGAATGGTGGAGTCGCTGCAGACCTCGGCCCAGCTCACCACGGTCGTCGAGGTCGACGTCACCAAGATCGCGCGGCTGCGCGCCCGCGCCAAGCGCGACTTCGAGGCCCGTGAGGGCGTCAAGCTCTCGTTCCTGCCGTTCTTCGCCCTGGCCACGGTCGAGGCGCTCAAGGCGCACCCGGTCGTCAACGCCAGCGTCGCGGGCGACGAGATCACCTACCACGGGTCGGAGAACCTCGGCATCGCCGTGGACACCGAGCGCGGCCTGCTGGTGCCGGTCATCAAGGACGCCGGGGACCTCAACATCGCCGGTCTGGCCCGCAAGATCGCCGACCTGGCCGAGCGCACCCGCAGCAACAAGATCGGCCCGGACGAGCTGGGCGGTGGCACCTTCACCCTCACCAACACCGGCAGCCGTGGGGCGCTGTTCGACACCCCGATCATCAACCAGCCCAACGTCGGCATCCTCGGCACCGGCGCGGTGGTCAAGCGCCCGGTCGTCGTCACCGACGCCGACGGCGGCGAGACCATCGCCATCCGGTCGATGGCCTACCTGGCCCTGTCCTACGACCACCGGATCGTCGACGGCGCCGACGCCGCCCGCTTCTTGGTCACCGTGAAGCAGCGGCTGGAGGAGGGCGCGTTCGAGGCCGACCTGGGGCTCTGAGCGTCTGAGGATCACGTGCGGGGCGCCCTCACCTGCTGCATAGCGGGTGGGGGCGCCCTTCGCGTGTGGCGGCCCGCTCCCGCTGAACGCCTGCGGTCTCGTCGTGCACGGTCAACGGCGCTGGTGACGGGATGAGCCGGGCGCGGGGCCCGTCCCGCGGCCGATCGGCGGTTGGTTGTGCGTGGGGGGTCCCCAGCCCCGCAACATTGCGGGGGGGGGGTCCCCGCAACCGCACCCAACGCATGGGGGGGCTACCCCAACG
>JBQCHF010000039.1:0-37116 GCA_051954955.1 Motilibacteraceae bacterium | reverse complement strand
CCTGAGCCAAACCTATTGGCTCAGGGGCACCCTCACCCCATCGGTTTGATCTTGTGGGCCCGTCCGCAGGCCGCCACGCCAACTCGGGTCCGCGCCCGCTGCTCCCGTCACCAGCGCCGTTGACCGTGCAACCCGGGACCGCCGGCCGCCGACGCAGCGCCGCGGGATGCGTGAGGGGACCCCTCACCCGCTGCTTGCCGGGTCAGGGGTCCCCTCACGCGATGTCGGGGGCCGGCTCGACCACCTGCAGCAGGCCCCAGGAGAACGTGAGCAGCCAGGTGCCGCCGCCGACGTCGAGCTCGGTGAGCCAGCGGTCGGGCACGTCGGGCGACTGGTGCCGGGCCGCGGGGAAGGCGCGGGCGACGTCGTCGACGACGCCGGCCCAGGGCGCCAGGTCCTCGAGCGAGCCCAGGGCGGGCGCCGTCGAGGGGTCGCGGCGGACCAGCCAGGCGTGCCAGGTGCGCCCGTCCGGACCGACCAGCACCTCGAAGGTCAGCTCGGGCCACAGCCGGACCGGCCAGCGCAGGGCACGGCTGCTCAGGTCCCCGGTGCGCACCTCGCGCTCGTCCTCTGGCGGGCCGAGCACGGCGCGGTAGAGCCGCTCCCCGCCGGGCGCCCGGCGCGAGTGCAGCATCGCCTGCCAGCGCTTGTTGGCAGCGCGCATGGCGGTGCGATCGACACCGAGCGTGCGCAGCGCCTCGCGCACCTGCTCGGGCTGGCGGTCGGCCATGCGACGCAGCAGCACCAGCTCGTGCTCGAGCTGGCCGAAGCCGTGCATGGACGACTCAGAGCACCGGCAGGTAGCGGTCCAGCTCGAACGGCGTGACCTGGTGGCGGTAGTCGGCCCACTCCTGGCGCTTGTTGCGCAGGAAGAAGTCGAACACGTGCTCGCCCAGGGTCTCGGCCACCAGCTCGCTGTCCTCCATCGCGTGGATGGCCTCGGACAGGCTGCTGGGCAGCGGCATGATGCCCAGGGCCCGGCGCTCGGCGTCGGTGAGCTCCCAGACGTTGTCCTCTGCGCCGTCGGGCAGCTCGTAGCCCTCCTCGATGCCCTTCAGGCCGGCCGCCAGCATGACCGCGAACGCCAGGTAGGGGTTGCAGGACGAGTCCGGCGAGCGGAACTCGACCCGGGTGGACTGGCCCTTCTGCGGCTTGTACATGGGCACCCGCACCAGCGCCGAACGGTTGTTGTGGCCCCAGCAGACGTAGGCCGGGGCCTCGCCGCCACCGGCCAGCCGCTTGTAGGAGTTCACCCACTGGTTGGTCACCGCGGTGATCTCCGCCGAGTGCCGCAGCAGGCCGGCGATGAACGCCCGCCCCACCTTGCTCAGCCCGAACGGCGCGCCGGGCTCGTGGAAGGCGTTGCGGTCGCCCTCGAACAGCGACAGGTGGGTGTGCATGCCCGAGCCCGGGTGCGCGGCGAACGGCTTGGGCATGAACGAGGCGTAGACGCCCTGCTCCAGCGCCACCTCCTTCATCACCAGCCGGAAGGTCATGATGTTGTCGGCGGTGGTGAGGGCGTCGGCGTAGCGCAGGTCGATCTCGTTCTGGCCGGGGGCGCCCTCGTGGTGGCTGAACTCCACCGAGATGCCCATCTGCTCGAGCATCGTGATGGCCGAGCGGCGGAAGTCGTGGCCGATGCCGTGCGGGGTGTGGTCGAAGTAGCCGCCGGAGTCGATCGGCACCGGCGGCTGGCCGGGCGCCGGCTTCCCCTCGAACAGGAAGAACTCGATCTCGGGGTGGGTGTAGAAGCTGAACCCGAGGTCGGCGGCCTTGCTCAGCGCGCGCTTGAGGACGTAGCGCGGGTCCGCGAAGGACGGGCTGCCGTCGGGCATGAGGATGTCGCAGAACATGCGCGCCGTGCCCGGGTTCTCACCACGCCAGGGCAGCACCTGGAAGGTGGCCGGGTCGGGCTTGGCGAGCATGTCCGACTCGTAGACCCGGGCGAAGCCCTGGATCGCCGAGCCGTCGAAGCCGATGCCCTCGGCGAACGCGCCCTCGAGCTCGGCCGGCGCCACCGCGACCGACTTGAGGAACCCGAGCACGTCGGTGAACCACAGCCGCACGAAGCGGATGTCGCGCTCCTCGAGCGTCCTGAGGACGAACTCCTCCTGCTTGCCCATGCCCGCATCCTCCTACGGACCGGGGCCGTCCCGCGCGCGCCCCGCCGGACCGCCTCGGCGCGCGCTCCCTACGCTGCCCCGGGTGGATGCCTTCTACGAGCAGCTGGACGAGGACCGGTTCCGCGCCGGCGAGGCGACGACCGGGCCGTGGGCTGCGGGCCTGCAGCACGGCGGCCCTCCCTCGGCGCTGCTGGTCCGTGCGCTGGAGCGGCTGCCCGGGCTGCGCCCCGGTCACGACGGCGAGCCCACCCCCGGTCGCCTGGTCCGGGTCACCACCGACTTCCTGTCCCCCGTCCCGGTGGCCGACGTCGAGGTGCGCGCCCGGGTGCTGCGCGACGGCCGGCAGGTGCAGCTGCTCGAGGCCGAGCTGGTGGCAGCCGGACGGCCGGTGCTGCGGTCGACCGGCTGGCGGGTGCGCACGCTTCCTCCGGGCGACACCCCGGCCGTGGCCGTCGGCGCGCACCACGGCATCGCCCCGCTGCCTCCGTCGACGGCCGCCGCCGTCCCCGGCTTCTCCTTCCCCTACGCGGAGAACGTGGAGTGGCGCTTCGCCGTCGGCGACCCGCTGACCCCGGGGCCCGCCACCGCCTGGGCGCGCCTGCGGGTGCCGCTGGTGGCCGGCGAGCAGGTCTCCCCGGTCCAGCAGGTCATCGCCCTCACCGACTCCGGCAGCGGGGTGTCCGCCGCCCTGTCCTGGGACGACTGGTCGTTCGTCAACACCGAGCTGTCGGTCCACCTGGCCCGGGTCCCACGGGCGGACTGGGTCTGCCTGGACGCCCGCACCCACCTCGAGCCCGACGGCACCGGCCTGGCCCGCACCACGCTGCACGACCTGGACGGCTGGTTCGGCGAGACCCTGCAGTCGCTGGTGGTCGCCCCGCGCTGACCGCTCACCGCGGGTGACCCGGTGACGCAGGACGGAACAACGGCTCTTCAGCCGTTGCAGAGGGGCGGATCCGACGGTTGTTCCGTACTCCGTCACCGCCGCGACGCCGACCGGAGCGGGACCGACGCCGACAGGCGAGACCGTGCGGACCTCAGCCCCTGCTGCTCCGGCCGCGGCCGGCGTCCCCTGACTAAGATGACCGAACGTCCCACGGGGGCCAGCCATGGACGCGCAACCGCAGGAGATGCCGCAGGGGGCGCAGCCGCTGCTGCAGGCGGCCGGCGTGGTGAAGGTCTACCGCACCAGCGCGGTCGAGGTGCTGGCGCTGGACCACCTCGACCTCACCGTGCACGCCGGCGAGCTGGTGGCCGTGATGGGACCGTCGGGGTCGGGGAAGACCACCCTGCTGAACTGCCTGTCGGGGCTGGACGACATCGACGGCGGACGGGTCGTCGTGCAGGGCCACGACCTGTTCGCGATGACCGACGCGCAGCGCACCGAGCACCGCGCCCGCTCGATGGGGTTCGTCTTCCAGTCCTCAACCTGATCCCGGTCTTCGACGCCGCCGAGAACGTCGAGCTGCCGCTGCTGCTGGTCGGGGTGCCACCCAAGGAGGCCCGCCAGCGTGCGTTGGCGATGCTGGCCCGGGTCGGCGTCGGGCACCGCAGCGGGCACCGGCCCAACGAGATGTCGGGCGGGGAGCAGCAGCGGGTGACGATCGCCCGGGCGCTGGTGGCCAACCCAGCGATCGTGTGGGCGGACGAGCCGACCGGCAACCTCGACACCGCCATGGCCGAGCAGGTGATGGGGCTGCTGCAGGAGCTGAACCGCGACGCCGGCCAGACCATCGTGCTGGTCACGCACGACCCCGCGATCGGGGCGGCCGCCGGGCGCCTGGTGCGCATGCGCGACGGCCGGCTCGAGCGCGACGAGGCGCTGGCCGGGCACGCCGCTCGCTGAGACCACGAGGTGGGGTGCCATGTATCCCGAGCTGCTGCCCCCGCTGCTGGTCGGCTGCGCGGTCGCCGCGGGGTTCGTGCTGTTCCTGGTGCTGCGCCGCCCGGTGCTGCGCAAGCTGGCGGTGCGGCAGGTCGTGCGCCGGCCCACCGAGGCGATGCTGGTGCTGCTGGGCGCCTCCCTCGGCACCGCGCTGCTGGTGGCCAGCCTGGTCGTCGGCGACTCGCTGAACCGGTCGGTGCAGCAGGTCGCGTTCGACTCGCTCGGCCCGGTGGACGAGGCGGTCCGCGCCCCCAGCGCCGTCCTCGGCGCCGACGCCGCCCGCCGGCTGGCCCCGCTGCGCGGCGACCCCGCCGTCGACGGCGTGCTGCTGATGACCGGGGCACCGGCCGCGGCCACCAGCGTGGTGGGCGGCGAGCGTCGGGCCGAGCCGCGAAGCATCGTCTGGGAGACCGACTACGCCGCCGCGGGCGGCTTCGGCTCCCCCACGCCGTCGGGGCTGTCCATCGCCGACCCCGGTCGCGGCGCGGTGGTGCTCAACCAGCGGCTGGCCGACGCCCTCGACGTCGGTGCCGGCCCGCGCGTCACCCTGTTCGCCTACGGCACCCCGCTCCCGCTCACCGTCCGCCAGGTGGTGCCGGCCGAGGGGCTGGCCGGGTTCGGCACGGGTGCCACGGTGGACCTCGACGCGTTCGTCTCGCCCGGCACCCTGGCCCCGCTGGCCGCGGTGGCCTCGCAGCCGCTGCCGACCCAGGTGCTGGTGTCCAACACCGGCGGCGTCCTCGCCGGCGAGGACGGCACCGACGCGGTGACGGCCAAGGTCCGCGACCTGCTCGGGCCGCTGACGCGGCAGGGCGTGGAGGTGGCCCAGCCCAAGCACGACGTGCTCGAGGCGGCCCGCGTCACCGGCGACCAGATGGGCTCGGTCTTCCTGATGATCGCCAGCTTCAGCATCATCGCCGCGCTCGTGCTGCTGGTCATGATCTTCGTGATGCTCGCTGAGGAACGTCGAGGCCAGCTGGGCATCCTGCGCGCCGTCGGCATGCGGCGGCGGCGGGTCGCCGGAGCCTTCGCGGTGGAGGGCGCCATCTACGCCGTGGCGGCCGCGGCCGTCGGCGGCCTGCTCGGCGTCGGGATCGGCCGGGTCGTGGTGGCCCTGGCTCTGAACATCATGAACCAGTGGGAGACCGGCGGGCAGCTCTCGTTCCACTTCTCCGCCACCCCGGTCAGCCTGGCCAACGGGATGCTCGCCGGGGCGCTGGCAGCGTTCCTGGCCGTGGTGCTGACCAGCATGCGCATCTCGCGGCAGAACATCATCGCGGCCATCCGCGACCTCGAGCCGCCCCGACTGCCCCGCCCGCGGCGCTGGCTGCTGGCGGCGTCGGCCGTCGGGACCGTGCTGTTCGGCACCGCCGCGGTGCCCACGGTGGCGGACAGCTCGGGGGCGGCGTGCTACCTCCTGCCGGCCCTCGCCGCGGTCTCCGCGCTGCCACTCCTACGCCGTGTCGTGAAGCCTCGGGTCGCCGACACCGCGGTCGCGATGGCGGTGCTGCTCTGGGGCCTGACCGCCAACGTGTTCCGCCCGCACGTCTTCGACGACTCCACCACCGGCACCTACGTCGTGCTCGGCTCGCTGGTCTCGTTCGCGGCGGTCGTTCTCGTGAGCATGCACCAGGACCTGCTGCTCCGGCCGCTGCGCCCGGCGATCGCGCGGCCTGGTGAGCGCGGGCTCGCGCTGCGTCTCGCGGTCACCTACCCCACCGCACGCCGGTTCCGGACCGGCTCGATGCTGGCCATGTACTGCATGGTGGTGCTGGTCGTCGTGCTGCTGGTGGAGATCTCCGCGCTCATAGACACCGGGCTGACCTCGTCCGTGCGCTCGGCCACCGCCGGCTGGTCGCTGCGGGTGGACCACGACCCGGCCGCTCCCCTGCCCGGTGGCACGGCGGCCCTGACCACTGGACCCTTCACCGGCAAGGTCACCGAGGCCGCACCGCTCACCACGGTCACCGCCAACGGGAACGATCCCGCCGGGCGCACCACCCAGCCGCTGCCGGTGGAGGTCGTCGGCGTCGGCGAGGAGTTCGCGCGCGGCGCACCGGAGGTGGACCGCGCGATCCCCTCCCTGTCCGACCCGCAGCAGGCGTGGGAACTGGTCCTGCGCTACCCGCAGTACGTGCTGGTCGACGGGATCTACGGCTCCCCGGGCGGCCCTCAGGGGAAGACCGTCGAGCCGGGTGAGCAGCTCACCCTCACCGACCCGCGCACCGGCCGCGCCACCACCCGCACCATCGCGGGTGTGCTGCGGGACGGCAGCGCCTTCTACGGGATGGCGCAGGACATGCGCTTCCCGGTGATCATGAGCGACGTGTCGGCCCGCGCCACCTACGGCACGTCGGCGGCCGAGGAGGGCAGTGCCCTGCTGCGCACCGCACCGGGCGTCGACGTCGCCGACCTCGGCGCGCAGCTGCAGGGTCGGTACCTCGCGCAGGGGCTGGTGGCCACCGACCTCGCGCAGGCGGTGCGCGACTCGTTCTCGGCCACCCGTCAGCTGTTCCGGCTCATGCAGGGCTACCTGATGCTGGGTCTGTTCGTCGGGATCGTCGGACTCGGCGTGGTCATGGTGCGCTCGGTCCGCGAGCGGCGGCGGACCATCGGCGTGCTGCGGGCGCTGGGGTTCCGGGCGCCCACGGTGCGCCGCTCCTTCCTCACCGAGAGCGCGTTCGTGGCCGTCGAGGGCGTGCTCATCGGCTCGGTCCTCGGGGTCGTCACGACCTACCTGCTCTACGAGAACAGCTCCCCGTTCGGCACCCTGGACGTCACCTTCCCCATCGCCTGGACCCAGATCCTGGTGACTGTCGCGGCCACCGTGGTGGCCTCGCTGCTGGTCACCATCGGCCCGGCCCGCCGCGCGGCGGCCATCAAGCCGGCGATCGCGGTGCGGGTCGCCGACTGACCGCGCCGCCGTGCGCGGGGGTACCCGCGCCTCGTTAGGCTCGCTGCCGTGCCCCAGCTGCGCCTCGCCCTCGCCCAGGTGAACCCGACCGTCGGCGACGTCGCCGGCAACGCCGACCTCGTGGTCGCCTGGGTCCGTCACGCCGCCGAGCAGGGCGCGCACCTGGTCGCGTTCCCGGAGATGGTGCTCACCGGCTACCCGGTGGAGGACCTCGCGCTGCGCCCGTCGTTCGTGGCCGCGAGCCGCGCCGCGCTGCACGACCTCGCACGCCGGCTCGACGCCGAGGGGCTGGGCGAGCAGGTGGTCGTCGTGGGGTTCCTGGACCAGGCCGAGCACGAGGTGGCCCGGCTCGGTCGCCCGGCCGGACTGCCGCAGAACGCCGCGGCTTTCCTGCACCGCGGGCAGGTCGTGGCGCGCTACGCCAAGCACCACCTGCCGAACTACGGCGTCTTCGACGAGTTCCGCTACTTCGTGCCGGGCGACACGCTGCCGGTCGTCCGGGTGCACGGCGTCGACGTCGCGCTCGTCATCTGCGAGGACCTCTGGCAGGACGGCGGGCCGGTGGCGGTGGTGCGCGAGGCCGGCGCCGGGCTGCTGGTCGTCATCAACGGCTCCCCCTACGAGCGGAACAAGGACGACGTACGGCTGGACCTGGTCCGCCGCCGCTCAGCCGAGGCCGGCTGCCCGCTGGCCTACGTGAACATGGTCGGCGCCCAGGACGAGCTGGTCTTCGACGGCGACTCGGTGGTCGTCGAGGCCAGCGGTCGGGTGGTGGCGCGCGCCCCGCAGTTCGAGGAGGGGTGCATGCTCGTCGACCTCAACCTCGACCGCGCAGCGGCGCCCGTGGACGGGCCGCCGCAGCGGCTGGTCGCCTCCGACGGCGCGCCGGTGCAGATCGAGCGGGTCGTCGTCTCCGATGAGCCGCTGCCGGCCTACCAGCCGCTCACACCCGGGATCGCCCAGCGGCTGGAGGACGAGGCCGAGGTCTTCGCCGCCTGCGTGACCGGCCTGCGCGACTACGTGCACAAGAACGGCTTCCAGTCGGTCGTGCTCGGGCTGTCCGGCGGTATCGACTCCGCCCTGGTGGCGGCCATCGCCGTCGACGCCCTGGGCGCGGACAAGGTGCACGGCGTCTCGCTGCCGTCGGCCTACTCCTCGGACCACTCCAAGGGCGACGCCGACGACCTCGCCCGGCGCACCGGGCTGCACTTCTCCACCGTCCCGATCGGCCCGATGGTGCAGGCGTTCCTGGACAACGTCGGCCTCACCGGGGTGGCCGAGGAGAACGTGCAGGCACGGGTGCGCGGCACGACCCTGATGGGGCTGTCCAACCAGCACGGGCACCTGGTGCTCGCCACCGGCAACAAGAGCGAGCTCGCGGTCGGCTACTCCACCCTCTACGGCGACGCCGTGGGCGGCTACGCCCCGATCAAGGACGTGCCCAAGACGCTGGTCTGGCAGCTCTCGCGCTGGCGCAACGAGGTCGCGAAGATCCGCGGGGAGGTGCCGCCGATCCCGGAGAACTCGATCACCAAGCCGCCGTCGGCGGAGCTGCGCCCGGGCCAGCTCGACACCGACTCGCTGCCGGACTACGAGCTGCTGGATGACGTGCTGGACGACTACGTCGAGCAGGACCGCGGCTCGGCCGAGCTGGTCGCCGCCGGCTTCGATCCCGCGCTGGTGGAGCGGATCCTGCGCATGGTCGATGCCGCCGAGTACAAGCGCCGCCAGTACCCGCCGGGCCCGAAGATCAGCCTGAAGGCGTTCGGCCGCGACCGGCGGCTGCCGATCACCAACCGGTGGCGGGAGCGGGCCGAGGACGCGCAGAGGGCCGCCGACGAGCTGGCGACGCGCGTGGCCGGTGACGGCTCCGACGCCGCTCATCTCGTGCCGGCCGCGGAGCCGCCCGCGGGCACGCCGACCTCGTCACCGTGACGCCCGGCGACGACCGCTGACGTCGGTCGCGCCCTCGCTGGGCAGGACGCGCGGGGCGTGCCACCATGGGCGTCGTCAGGGGACGCCGCAGGGCGCCTCGAGACGACACCCAGGAGGCTCCGCATGAGCACCAGCCCGCAGCCGACCCCTGCCCAGGGCGAGTCGGTCTCCCCCTACGGCGGCGCGCCGCTGTCCCAGCCCCCGGTCGGTCAGCCTCCGGCGCTGCCCAAGCGGGTGCGCATCCCCTACCTGCAGGGCCTGAAGGACCGCGGGGAGAAGTGGGCGATGCTCACCTCCTACGACGTCCTCACCGCGCAGATCTTCGACGAGGCCGGCATCCCGGTGCTGCTGGTGGGCGACAGCGCCGCCAACAACGTGCTCGGCTACGAGACCACCCTGCCGGTCACCGTCGACGAGCTGCTCCCGCTGGTGCGCGCGGTCACCCGCGGCGCCCACCGCGCCCTCGTGGTGGCCGACCTGCCCTTCGGCTCCTACCAGGCGAGCCCCCAGCAGGCGCTGGAGACCTCCGCCCGGTTCATGAAGGAGGGCGGCGCGCACGCCGTCAAGCTCGAGGGCGGTGCGCGGATGGCCCCGCACGTCGAGGCGATCGTGGGCGCCGGCGTGCCGGTCATGGCGCACATCGGCTTCACCCCGCAGGCCGAGCACGGCCTGGGCGGCTACAAGGTCCAGGGCCGCGGCCACACCGGCGAGCGGCTGGTCGAGGATGCCCTGGCCCTGCAGGAGGCCGGCGCCTTCGCGGTGGTGCTGGAGATGGTGCCCAGCGACGTCGCCAAGCGGGTCACCGCCGAGCTGCACATCCCCACCGTCGGTATCGGCGCCGGCCCCTACACCGACGCCCAGGTGCTGGTCTGGCAGGACTTCGCCGGCCTGCGCGGCGGCCCGATGCCCCGATTCGTCAAGCAGTACGCCGACCTGCGCTCGGTCCTCACCGGCGCTGCCCAGGCCTACGCCGCCGACATCGCCGCCGGGACGTTCCCGGCCGAGGAGCACACCTTCGAGCGGTGACCACGCGGGGTGAGCCTCCCATCGTCAGGTGACCACGCGGGCCTTGTTGCTGATCATGCAATTCGTGCGATTCCCGCTCAGAGCGAGCGAACAGCGTCCGCGCGCGAGTTGCATGATCAGCAACGGTGTGTGCGCGCGGCTGAGAGCTGGCTCGACAACACCCGGCGCGCCTCCACCAGCGACGGCCCGTACCAGGTCAGGTGCCGCCCGCTCACCAGCGCGACGTCGCGGCCGGGGAACGACTCCGGGCCGTCGTCGGCGGTGAAGGCGTAGGGCTCGTCGGGCAGCACCACCAGGTCGTGCGGCGGCAGCGCGCCTGGAGCGGTCACGTCGACCTTGGGGTAGCGCTCGGCGTGGTCCGCGAGCACGTTGTCCACGCCCAGGCGGGCCAGGACGTCGCCGGTGAAGGTGTCGCGCCCCACCGCCATCCACGGGCGACGCCAGATCGGCACGAGCGCGCGCCGTCGCGCGCCCTCGTACGGGGCGCGCCAGACCGTCTCGGCCTCGTCCAGCCAGGATGGTCGCGCCAGCCGGCAGGCGACGGTGAGCATCCGGTGCAGCGCGGCGATCCCCTCGGGCACGGTGCGCACCTGCGTCACCCACACCGCGGCGCCAGCGGCCCGCAGCGCGTCGAGGTCGGCGGCCCGGTTCTCCTCCTCGTTGGCCAGCACGACGTCGGGGCGCAGGTCGAGCACATCCGCCACCCGCGGGTTCTTGGTGCCGCCGATGCGCGGCACGTCCAGGTCGGCCGGGTGGGTGCACCAGTCGGTGCACCCGACGAGCAGGCCGTGCTCGGTGACCGCCACGGCCTCGGTGAGCGAGGGCACCAGGCTCACCACGCGGGTCACCACCGACGGGACGGGGACGCGCGCCCCGAGGTCGTCGAGCTCGCTCATCGCGTCTCGGACCTCTCGGGGACGTCGTCGAGGGCATCGAGGGCATCGACGGCATCGAGGTCACTGCGGAGCACGGCGTAGACGGCGAGGTCGCGCCGCTCCCCCATCCGTTCCTGCGCCCCCCGCAGCACGCCGTCGAGGGTGTAGCCGGCCCGCTCCAGCGCACGCCGCTCGGGCACGTTGTCCACGTCGGTGCTCGCCTCCACCCGCCAGCCGTCGGTGGTGGTCAGCAGGTGCCGGGCCAGCAACCGCTGCGCAGCGGCGCCGTAGCCGAGCCCGCGGTGCGCGGGCCGCAGCCAGATCCCGGTGTTCCAGGCACGAGAACCCAGGGTCGGTCCGTAGGACACCAGGTGCCAGGACATGGAGCCGATCACTTCGCCCTCCTCCGCTCGGTCGCCTACGAGGCGTAGGACCGCCCGGACCAGGGTGCTGGGCCGCTCATCGAAGGGACCTTCGCCGTAGTCCTCGAACCCGCCGGGTACACGCTCGGCGTAGAGCTCGCCGAGGTCCGAGCCGCCGTCGCCGGGGAGCAGCTCCAGCGCGAGCACCCCGTCGGTCGCCACCGCCCCGTCGACGTCGGGACCTGCCTGCTGCCGGTCGCTCATGCCACCGATCCTGCCAGCCGGCGCAGAGGAACCGATGCGCCGACGCGAACCGCCCCTGGGGCGTCCCGCGCGCCGCACCCCCGCCCGAGGCTGCGGCGCCCTACCCTGCCGCCGGAGCGGCCGCCACGAGACAGGGCCGGCGCCGGTACGGGGTGCGGGAGGGTGGGGACGTGGACGCGTCGCGCGCGGTGCTGCTGCGGCACGTGCTGGAGAGCACGCCGTGGGTCGACCGGAGCCGGTCCTTCGCCCGCTCGTTGCGCACCAGCACCCGCCACCCCGGCGATCTGCTGCTCGTGGGCACGCCACAGGAGGAGCCCTGGCACCTGGCCGCCCACCTGGACGACGAGTCGCGCCTCTCGGACGTCCCCGAGCTCGCCCCCACCCTGGTCCGCTGGGCCCCTCCGCCGGGGGCTCCCGCCCACCTGGCCGTCGGCCTGGACCGGCTGGAGGCCGCCCGCCGCGGCGAGACGCTGTTCGTCGTCGCACCCGACGCCGCCCCGGAGGCCCTGCTGGAGCGGGTCTCGGACGCCAAGCGGCTGGGCGCGACGGTGCTCAGCCTGGACGCCGGCGACCCGGAGCTGGCCGGGCTCGCGCACGACGCGCTCTCGGTGCCGCCCAGCGGGCTGCTCGTCCCCGGCTCCGGCCTCGAGGTGGCCGAGCCCGAGCTGCTGGACGCCGCCGTGTCCCTCGACGTCGTCTCCCACCTGGTGAGCGTGGCCGCCGGTGAGCCGCTGCAGCGCACCGCCGGGGGGACCCGCGGTCGCGGGTTCCGCGACCGGCTCGCCCGGGTGCTGGAGACGGTGAGCGGGCCCGCGCCGCGTCGCTGACGTCGTCTCCGGCGTCACGGGCGCGGGGAAACGGGGTGACGCGGACGACCGCGACCCGGACACTGGCCCCTCGTGACCGATCCGCTCCCTGTCGAGTCGCGCGCCGGCGCCGACCCGCTGGCCGCCGTCCCGCTGCACGGGGCGCCGCTCCCGGAGGAACCTGAGCGGCCGCCTGCTCGGGGCTGGCGCCGACGGCTCGCCGCCACCCGCCTGGACGTGCGTCCGCTGCGCGACTCGCGCGACTTCCGGCTGCTGTTCGCCGGCGGCTCGGTGTCGTTCATCGGGTCGATGGTCACCTTCGTCGCGGTGCCCTACCAGGTGTACGCGCTCACCGGCAGCACGGTGGCCGTCGGCCTGCTGGGCGCGGCCGAGCTGGTGCCGCTGGTGGCCTTCGGCCTCTACGGCGGTGCTCTGGCCGACGCGGTCGACCGGCGGCGGATGGTGCTGCTGACCGAGATCGCGTTCACCGTGGTCTCCGCGCTGCTCATGCTCAACGCCCTGCTCGCGCATCCGCTGGTGTGGCCGCTCTACGTGGCCGCCGGCGTTGTCGCCGCCCTCGACGGCCTGCAGCGGCCCTCCCTGGACGCGCTGGTCCCGCGGATCGTGGCCCACGACCAGCAGCCTGCGGCCGCGGCCCTCTCCAGCCTGCGCATGAACATCGGCACGATCCTCGGCCCGGCGCTGGGCGGGCTGCTCGTCGCCACCTGGGGTGCGGCCTCCGCCTACTCGGTCGACCTGGTGTCGTTCGCCGCGTCCCTGCTGGCACTGTGGCTGATGAAGGCCGTGCCGCCGCCCTCCGGCGCGGAGTCGCCCAGCCTGCGCGGGATCCTCGACGGCCTGCGCTACGCCCGGTCCCGGCAGGAGCTGCTCGGGACCTACGTCGTCGACATGGCGGCGATGGCGTTCGCCATGCCGATCGCACTGTTCCCGGCCGTGGCCGAGAAGGTGCTGCAGGAACCGTGGACGCTCGGGCTGCTCTACAGCGCCGGCTCGGTCGGCTCGCTCCTGGCCACGGTGACCAGCGGGTGGACCAGCCACGTGCACCACCACGGGCGCGCGGTGGTGTGGGCCGCCGCGGCGTGGGGCTTCTTCATCGCGCTGTTCGGCCTGGTGAGCAACGTCTGGCTCGCCCTGCTGCTGCTCGCACTGGCCGGTGCCGCGGACATGGTCAGCGGGCTGTTCCGCTCCACCATGTGGAACCAGACCATCCCCGACGAGCTGCGCGGTCGGCTGGCCGGCATCGAGCTGCTCTCGTACTCCACCGGTCCGCTGCTGGGCCAGGCCCGCGCCGGCGGCGTGGCCGCGGTGTGGACGCTGCGCGGCTCGATCGTCAGCGGTGGCCTGCTCTGCGTCGGCTCGGTCGGCCTGCTCGCCGCGGCTCTGCCCCGCTTCCGGCACTACGACGACCGCACCAACGAGCACGCGGTCGCCCGCCGCGCCGGCCAGTCGCGCTCCGACGCCGCGTAGAGAGCGGGCGCGGCCTCGACCACGGCGACTCCGACCGGCGGTAGGAGGGTTTGCCGACGGCGAGGTCGGCAAGGGAGACTTGCACTGGGACACGCGCGCGCGGCGTGGGCGGCGGTGCTGGTGAGCCTCGCGATGCAGGTGCGATCGTGGATCCCGAGCCCGTCCGCCTCCTGGCGGACCTACCACCCCTAGGAGGCATCCCCGTGGCAGCGAAGTTCGTCCTGTCGAAGAATAGGGCCGGCAAGTTCCAGTTCCAGCTCGTCAACAACGGCAAGGTCCTCGCCACCAGCGAGCCGTTCGCGAACAAGCCGGCTGCGGTGCGCGGCATCAACTCGGTCAAGTCCGCGGTGGGCAACGCGGTGACCGAGGACGCCACCGTCGCCGCCAGGACCGCGGCGCCCGCTGCCTCCAAGAGCACTGCAACCAAGAGCGCTGCCACGAGGTCGACCGCGACGAAGACGGCTGCGACGAAGACGGCCGCGAGGAAGACGACCGGCACGGCCAAGGCTCCGGCCCAGCGCGCCACGACGGCCGCTCCCACGAAGAGCGCCGCCGCGAAGACGCCGGCGACCAAGAGCGCCGCGACCAAGAGCGCCGCCACCAAGAGCGCCGCGACGAAGGCCACCCCCGCGAAGCGGACCACCACGGCGACGGGCGCTGCGAAGAAGAGCGCGGCGACGAGGAGCACCGCGGGCCGAGCCGCCAAGAGCGCGGCCGCCCCGACGGCCAAGCGCACCACCGCCAAGCGGGCCGCCAAGAAGGCCTGACCGCTGCACCGATGCGCGAGGGGCGAGGCACCGGATGGTGCCCCGCCCCTCGCGCATCAGCTGCTACTCCCCCTCGTTGTAGCGGCGCTCCGCCTCGTCCCACTCCTCGGTCCGCCGGCGGGCGATCTCCAGCGCACGCTCGGCCTCCTCACGGGTCTGGTAGGGCCCGAGCCGCTGGTCGTTGGGGTCGCCCTCGGGACCCTCCACCCGGGAGTGGGTCAGCGACCAGTACCAGGGAGGTCCCTCGACGTTCGTCATCCGCTGCTCGCCCTTCTCACGTCGGCCGAAGATCACGGCGTTCTCCTTCCCACTCGCCGACACATCCTCACGCTCGCTCGGGTCCAGCCTGCCTCAGGAGCGCCCGCCCCGGGGAGACGGCGAGCAGCCACCTAGACTCCACGCATGCCGCTCGTGCCTGGAACCCTCTCCCCCGAACGTCCCGTTCCCGCCACCATCGAGCGGCCCGAGTACGTCGGCAAGCCGGCTCCCTCCCCCTACCGGGGCCCGGAGGTCAAGGACGCCGAGACGATCGAGTGGATGCGGATCGCCGGCCGGATCGCCGCCCAGGCGATGGCCGCCGTGGCCGAGCACGTCGAGCCCGGGGTGACCACGGACGAGCTGGACCGGATCGGCCACGAGTTCCTCTGCGACCACGGCGCCTATCCCTCCACCCTGGGCTACCGCGGCTTCCCGAAGTCGCTGTGCACGTCGGTGAACGAGGTCATCTGCCACGGGATCCCGGACTCGACCGAGCTGCGGGACGGCGACATCGTCAACATCGACATCACCGCCTTCATCCACGGCGTGCACGGCGACACCGACGCCACCTACCTCTGTGGCGACGTCGACGAGGAGTCCCGGCTCCTGGTCGAGCGGACCCGGGAGGCGATGGAGCGCGGCATCCGCGCGGTGAAGCCGGGCCGGCCGATCAACGTCATCGGCCGGGTCATCGAGAGCTACGCCAAGCGGTTCGGCTACGGCGTGGTCCGCGACTTCACCGGCCACGGCATCGGCACCGGCTTCCACACCGGGCTCGTGATCCCGCACTACGACGACCCGCACGCCGACACGCTCATCCAGCCGGGCATGACGTTCACCATCGAGCCGATGCTCACCCTGGGCACCCACGAGTGGGACATGTGGGCCGACGGCTGGACGATCGTCACCAAGGACCGCCGGCGCACCGCCCAGTTCGAGCACACCCTCGTCGTCACCGACACCGGCGCCGAGGTGCTCACACTTCCCTGAGATCTCATCCGGCCGGATGCCCTACCGGCACCAGGTAGCGGGGCTCCTCGCCGCCGGGCAGCGTGAGGGCGCGGGCGACGGCGTCGTCGTCGAAGCCGCCGACCACCACCGCGCCAAGCCCGAGGGCCACCGCCTGGAGCAGCACGTTCTGCGCGGCGTGCCCGGCCTCGAGGTCGGCGTAGCGAACGCCTCTGCTGCCGTACTTCGCCCTGGTCCTGGCCGGGGTGACGGTGACCACCAGGACCACCGGCGCACCGCGCACGACGGCGGGATCGCCGCTGCTGGCTGCGCCCAGGTGTTCCTGAGCACCGGTCTGCTGCCAGACCTGCGCCCGGTTCCCGCTGGGAAGGAACTGCAGCACCTCGTCGGCGACGACCGCGTAGAGCGTCACCGGGTAGAGCGCGCCGGCGCTGGGGGCGGTCCGCCGGGCCGGCCGGTTCTCGCCCTGCCCGGCCCAGAGCAGCTGGGCGACCTGGCGCCGAGTCAGCGGTTGCGAGGTGAACACGCGCACCGAACGGCGCGCCGCGAGCGCCTGCTCCACCGACACGGTGCCTCGGGTGCTCGGCGCCGGCAGCGTGACCACCTGGCCCGCGGGGCGGACTCCGTTCCCCCCGCTGCAGGCGGTCGGGCCGGGCAACAGCGCAGCGAGTACCACGGCGAGCGCCATCGGCCAGCCTCTGCGGTGCCGCGCACAGGGGGGCACACCCGGACGCTGCCGTGCCTGCTGAGCAGACCGCCAGGGGCGCAGGTCCCGGTGAGTCCGGGGATGAAGAGAAGGCTGGCGGGTCTGGAGATCCTGCACCGGCGCTGTCCGAACCGCTGCTGCCCTGTCCCTGAAGGGGTGAGGGTGACCCTGGTCCACATAGAAGGATCAGGCGTCACCCTCGCTCCACCGGTGCGGGCGGCTCGAAGGCAGCGAGGGGCACCCTCACTCCCTCTCTGTGACTGAAGGGCACCTTCACCTCCTCTCCCGCGGAGGGCGCTCGGTGACGAGGGACGCGGGCGGTCAGCGCCAGAACCACACCGAGGGGACGAGCTGCAAGACGACGATCGCCGCCCAGACGAGGCCGCTGCGTCGCCAGAGCGTGGCCCTGAGCAGCAGCCGGTTCACCGCGACCGTCAGAGCGAGCAGCACCACGGCGACGACGAGCACGAAGGCCGCCGAGATGGCCAGCTCGTCGCTGTCGAACAGGACCGAGAACGGCGAGAGCCGGCCGAGCACGTGCACGTAGGCATGGTGGGCCTGCCCGGCCTGCGGGAGGTAGGCAGCCAGGGTCAGGAGGAAGCCGACCGGCAGGACCATGCCGAGGCCCAGCACGAGATTCACCACTACCACGGCGCCGTGCAGGAACAGGAACCCCTGTCGTAGCGGACCAGCGAACCCCGAGCCTGCCCGCGCTCTCGTGACGTCGATCCTCGCTCCCCCGCCCGCGCCGCCCGTGATGCCGGCCACCGACCCTACTCGTGCTCGCCCGTCACCGGACCCGGCGATACTCCACCGAGAAGTACTTGGCCCAGTAGAACGCGATCCGCTCCCGGATTACCTTCCGGCCGAAGTACGACCCGGAGTTGGCGTGGATGACGTAGCCGCCGCCGGCGTGGGGGCCCTTGCCGCTGTACCGGAACGGGTCGCCGAGACGCGTCACCGCCACCTGATAGGCGCGATCCATGAACGTGCCGCCGGTCGCGTGCCGCGCCGGGACCAGGACGAGCGACACGGACATCGCCAGCAGCTGCGCCAGCAGACCCAGCCTGCTCGTCGCCCGCGTCCGGACGTGTCCACCGGGCATGACCCTCACCCCCCGTCGACGTCGATGTCGACCGTCGTTCCTCAGGGCCGGGAAGGAACAGTGAGCCCGAGCGAACAGGCGGCGGACGAGTCGGCCTGTAAGCCGGGTTCTGTGCACTCCGCTCGCGCGGAGCCGGCGACCATCCATCTCGCGACGCCGTTGCCGGCGCCGTCGTGCGGTCTACCCGGGAGCTCGGGCGGGCCGCCCTCGAACGCTCCCTGTCTGACCTTGCTCCGGGTGGGGTTTGCCGAGCCGCCCGGGTCACCCCGGGCGCTGGTGGTCTCTTGCACCACCGTTTCACCCTTACCGCCCGGTGCAGGCACCGGACGGCGGTCTGCTTTCTGTGGCACTGTCCCGCGGGTCACCCCGGGTGGGCGTTACCCACCACCCTGCCCTGTGGAGCCCGGACTTTCCTCGGCGGGCGCCCCGAAGAGCACCCGACGCGGCCGCCCGGCCGGCTCGTCCGCCGTGCCTCCAGCCTAGCGCCCGACGGGGTCCGGCCGCGGACCGGCAGCCGGCTCGAAGCGGACCGTGCGCTGGTCCACGCTCGCCGTCACCAGCCGCACCTCGACCCTCTCGCCGAGGGGCAGCCCGGCCCCGTCGCAGCGGCCGCGCACGGGCGGGTCGGCGAGCTGCACGACCCCGCCGGTGGAGGAGACGTCGACGACGACGGCGGAAAAGGTCTCGCCCTCGCGGCCGGTGAGCAGCGCAGCCTCCACCAGGTCCACGCAGGCCCGGTCCAGCTCCCCGGCCTTCCGGTCACCGCGCCCCATCTCCTCCGGGATCGCCGGCAGCGCGGCCAGCACCCACTCGGGGACGTCGATGCCGGCGCAGGCGGCCAGGCAGGCCTCGCCGGCGTAGCGGTCGACCAGCCGGCGCAGGGGCGCGGTCACGTGCGAGTAGGGGGCGGCGATCGCACCGTGCACCAGCTCCTCCGGCGCCGGCCGCTCACCGCCGTCCAGCGCCAGGTAGCCCGCGCCGCGCATCAGCCCGGTGGCCTCCTGCAGCAGCGCCGCATGGGTGGGAACAGCGGGGTCCAGCCGACGCACCAGCTCGGGGTAGGACTCCCCGGAGGGCCAGTCCACCCCCAGCCCGGCCGCCGCCCGCCGCAACCGCTCCACGTCGCCGTCGCGCGCCGGCGGGAGCGTGCGCAGGATCCCGACGCCGCACTCGAGGGCGATCTGAGCCGCTGCCATGCCGGTCAGCAGCGACAGCTGGGCGTTCCACCCCTCCACCGGCAGCGACGAGCGCAGGGTGAGGGCGTAGCCGCCGTCGAGCGGCACCACCTCCTGCTCCGGAATGGGCAGGCTCACCCCGCCGCGCTCGGCCTCGATGTCCTCACGCAACCGCCCTACGACACGTAGGAGATCGAGGACCTCGGGTGGTGAGTCGCTGTCCAGCAGCTGCTGCGACTCCTCGTAGGAGAGCCGCTGTCGCGACCGGACGACCGCTCGGCGCACCTCGGTCCGCTCGAGCTGCCCGTAGGCGTCGAGGTCCAGCTGCCAGAGCAGGGACGGCCGGTCCTGCCCGGGAAGGAGCGAGGCCGCGTCCTCGGACAGCACGGGCGGGTGCAACGGAGTCTTCTCGTCGGGTGCGTAGAGCGTCTCGACCCGCGCGTGCGCCTCGACGTCGACCGGACCGCTCGGCAGGACGAACGCGGCGACGTCGGCGATGGCATAGCGGACCCGGTAGCCGTGGTCTCGTCGAGCGACGTGCAGGGCCTGGTCGAGGTCGGTCGAGCCGACCGGGTCGATGGTGACGAAGGGCAGGTCCCGTGCGTCCAGCGACGGCAGCTGCACCTCGCGCGCAGCCGCCTGCGCCGCCTGCAGCACCTGGAGCGGAAAGCCCGCCGGGACATCGAGATCGGCGCGAGCGGTGTCGAACGCGGCGCGCAGGGCAGCACCGTCCGCAGCGAGGCGGACCCTTCGGCGTGGCACGGCGCTCACCGTAGGGACTCCACCGCCTCAGCGCGATACCTGACCCGGGCGCCAGCAGCCCTCGCAGCAGAACGGCTTGCTGGCCAAGGGTGATCGCCTACTGCGGGGTTAGCCCCCATGACGAGGGGCACCCCCAACCCCGAACCACGAATGGGAGGACGGACATGACCTACGACACGGGCACCACGCCGCCCCTGACAGGGACGACCGGTACGCCGGCGACGTCGGCGCCGCCCTCGATGGGCACTGGCACGAACACTGGCACGGGCACGGCCTCGGGCAAGGACGCCGCCAAGCAGGGCGCCGCCGAGGTCGCCGGCAGCGCCAAGGAGCACGCCGGCGCCGTGGCCGGGACGGCGCAGGAGCAGACCCAGCGCGTCGCCGCCGAGGCCAAGACCCAGGCGAAGGACGTGCTGGGGCAGGCGCGTACCGAGGTGAACGACCAGGCCCGCCAGCAGCAGCAGCGCGCCGCCAGCGGCCTGCGCAGCCTCGGCACCGAGCTGAGCAGCATGGCCGAGCAGGGCGGGCAGGGCGGCATGGCCCAGGACCTCGCCCACCAGGCCGCGCAGAAGGCGTCGGGCCTGGCCGACTGGCTGGAGAACCGCGAGCCGGGCCAGCTGCTGGACGAGGCGCGCACCTACGCGCGCCGGCACCCCGGCGGCTTCCTGCTCGGCGCAGCCGTCGCCGGCGTCGTCGCCGGCAGGCTCACCCGCGGACTCAAGGCCTCGCACGACCAGCAGAGCAACGGCACGTCGGGCACCTACCCGGGCGGCTACTCGGGCGCGGGCTATGCCGGCACCTCGGGTTACGACGTCGACCTCACCCGCCCCGAGCCGCTGCCGGGACCGGCGGTGACCGAGCGCGCGATGACGGGCACCACCACCGGCCGTGACGCGGTCGGCGAGCGTCGCCCCACCGACGGACCGCTGGCCGAGGAGTCGACGATCATCGACCCCGGGACGACCGACCTGCGCGACCGGGCGGCCGGAGGCGTCGCGGGCACCGGGACGACCACCGGGCGGGTGATTCCGTGAGCACGCAGTACCCGCAGGGCACGACCGGTCGGAGCGGAGCGTCGGACTACGCCGACGTCCGCACCGACCGGGCGTCGACCGACACCAGCGGCAGCATCGGCGAGCTGATCAAGCAGGTCACCGACGACCTGTCCACCCTGGTCCGCCAGGAGATGCAGCTCGCGCGGGCCGAGATGATGCAGAGCGCCAAGCGCGCCGGCACCGGTGCGGGGATGCTCGGTGGCGCGGGCTTCGCCGGCTACTTCGTGCTGCTCTTCCTGAGCATCTCGCTGTGGTGGGCGATCGGCGACGGCATCGGCTACGGCTGGAGCGCGCTCATCGTAGCGGTGCTCTGGGCCATCGTCGCCGCCGTCCTGGCCGTGACCGGCAAGAAGAAGCTCGCTGAGACCGACCCGGTGCCGCGGCGCACGGTCGAGACGGCGAAGGAGATCCCGCAGGCGCTCAAGCCCGACCCCAACGCGCCGCACGAGACCACCGGGAGGCACTCGGCATGACGACTCCGTACGGGAACGAGACCTACGGCGACCCCGCCGGCTACAGCAGCAGCGGCGTCCAGACGGCGGGATACGGCACCGGCACCTCCGGCGTCGTCGACCCGAACGACCCGGAGGCGCTGCGCGCCCAGATCGAGCGCACCCGGGCCGAGCTGAGCGGCGACGTCGACCAGCTGGCCGACCGCGTGACCCCGAGCCACATCGTGCAGCGCAAGGTCGACCGCACCCGCGGCCGCCTCGGCGGCATGAAGGACAAGATCATGGGCTCGGCGCACCACGCGACGCAGAGCACGTCCGGCTCGATGTCCAGCGCGACCGGAAGTGCCTCCGACCAGCTGCACTCGGCCGCCGGGTCGGCCCAGCAGGTGGCCGGCCAGGCGCAGCAGGCGCTGCACGAAGCCCCGCACAAGGCGATCCAGCAGACCCAGGGCTCCCCGCTCATCGCGGGCGCCGTCGCCTTCGGCGTCGGCTACCTGGTCTCCGCGCTGCTCCCGGCCAGCGAGGCCGAGCAGCACGTGGCCGAGCAGGCCAAGGACAAGGTGCAGCCGGTCGCCCAGCAGGCCAAGCAGGAGCTGACGCAGACGGCCAAGGAGTCCGCGCAGCACCTCAAGGAGCCGGCGCAGCAGGCCGTCGAGCAGGTCAAGGGCACTGCGACCGACGCCACCGAGCAGGTCAAGGGCCAGGCCAAGGGCGAGACGGTCGACCTGCGCGAGGAGACCAAGCAGACCGCGCAGCAGAAGGCCCAGCAGGCACGTCAGTGACCTGAGAGCCGATCCGGTTCCGGCCGGAACGATCACAGCCTCGTGATCATTGCTCGCCCACCGAGGAGAATTCTCCTCGGTGGGCGAGCTCTTTGCTGGGTGGGGCCAGCAAGGATCCAGGAAAGAGCAGGGGCCTGTGATCGTTTCCGTCGCGCGCCAGCCCGGCCAGCCCGGCCCGCCCCCGACCCCCTGCGTGCCGACCCGGCGGACGGACCGTAGCCTCGACGCCGTGCTCCTGCTCCTTCCACCCAGCGAGGGCAAGGCCGCCACGCCCCGGCGGGGCAAGCCGCTCGACCTGGCCGCCCTGTCCTTCCCGGAGCTCGGCGCCACCCGCGAGCGGGTCCTGCGCGAGCTGGTGGCCCTCTGCGCGGACCGGGACAAGGCCGTCGACGTCCTCGGCCTCACCCCGGGCCTGGGCGGCGAGGTGGACAAGGACGCCGGGCTGCTCGCAGCCCCCACCGTGCCGGCCGCCGCGCTCTACACCGGCGTGCTCTACGACGCCCTGTCGGTGAGCACCCTCGACGCCGCCGCGCGCCGGCGGGCCACCCGGCAGCTGGTCGTCGTCAGCGCCCTGTTCGGCGCGCTGCGCATGACCGACCGCGTCCCCTCCTACCGGCTGTCGATGGACGTGGCGCTGCCCGGCACCGGCCCGCTCGCCTCGCTCTGGCGCGAGCCGCTGGCCGGTGTCCTGCCGGCCGCCGCAGGCAACGGGCTCGTGGTCGACCTGCGCTCGGCCACCTACGCCGCGGCCTGGCGCCCGGATCGCGACCTCGCCCCGCGCACGGTCGGCGTCCGCGTGCTGCGCGAGGAGGACGGCAAGCGCAGCGTCGTCTCGCACATGGCCAAGCACACCCGCGGCGAGGTCGCCCGGCACCTGCTCGAGACCGGCGCCGCGCCCCGCACCCCCGAGGCGCTCGCCGACGCGCTGTCGGAGCGGTGGACGGTGGAGCTCGCCGATGCCAAGCGAGGGGCCGCGCGGACGCTCGACGTCGTCCTGGTCGCCTGACCGTGTGGGCCCTGGCCGCGGCCGGCGGGCTGCTCGTCGTCCTCACCCGGCTGCTGCCCACCGCCGACGCCGCCGACGTCCTGAGCCGGGTCGGGCCGGTGCTGCTGTTCTTGGTCGGCATCACCGTGGTGGCCGAGCTCGCCGACGCCGCGGGCCTGTTCGACGTCACCGCCCGCGGTGCCGCGCGCCTCGGCCGCGGCCGCACCCCGGTGCTGTTCCTGCTCGTGGTGGCGATCGGCGCGGTCACCACCACGCTGCTCAGCCTGGACACCACCGCGGTGCTGCTCACCCCGGTCGTGCTGGCGCTGTGCTCCCAGCTCGACCTGCCCGCGCTGCCCTTCGCCATGGCCACGGTGTGGCTGTCCAACACCACCAGCCTGCTGCTGCCGGTCTCCAACCTGACCAACCTGCTCGCGCTGCACACCCTCGACCTCGGCGTGGTCGGCTTCGCCACCCGGATGGCCCTTCCCGCGCTGGCCGCGCTGGCGGTCACCGTCGCCGTGCTCGGTCTTCGGCACCGCACGGCGCTGCGGGGTTCCTACAAGGTGCCCGAGCACGAGATCCCCGACGACGTCGTGCTGCTGCGCGCCGCCGCGGCGGTGGTGGCCGTGTTCGCCGCGCTGGTCCTGGCCGAGCTCGACGTCACCGCGGTGGCCCTGGGTTGCGCGGCGGTGCTGGCCGCGGTGTTCGCCTGGCGCCGCAAGGAGTCCTTGCGCTGGCAGCTGGTGCCCTGGCGCCTGGTGCTGCTGGTGGCCGGGCTGTTCCTCGTCGTGCAGGCGCTGCAGGTGCACGGGCTGGACCGTCTGCTCGGCGACGTCGCCGGCTCGGGCACCTCCTACCCTGACCTGCTGCGCCTGGGCGCGGTCTCCGCCGTCGGCGCCAACGTGGTGAACAACCTGCCCGCCTACCTCGCCCTGGAGCCGGTGGCCGCCGGCACCGACCGCCACCTCGCGCTGCTGCTCGGCGTCGACCTCGGCCCGCTGGTGCTGCTGTGGGGCTCGCTGGCCACGCTGCTCTGGCGCGAGCGGTGCCGGGCCCGCGGCGTGCAGGTCGGCGCCAGGGAGTTCGCCCTCACCGGACTGGTCGGCGTGCCGCTGCTGCTGGCGGCCAGCACCGGCGCCCTGCTGCTGACCCGCTGAGGCGGCCTGTCTAGTCCAGGTCGGCCGGCGCTGACGGGTCGGCCAGCAGCTCGCGCACCCGCGCCAGCAGCGAAGGCGACATCCGCCCCTCGGACAGCGGCGGCTCCTCCCCCGCGCCGAACCAGCCGACGTCCAGCGTCTCGTGGCTGGTGGCCGGCGCCCCTCCGACCAGCCGGCAGGCCACCACCACCTTGAGGGTGAAGAACGGCAGCGGCGGGTGGCCCCAGCGCTCGCGCTCGTAGAAACCGAGCAGCCGGTCGACCACCACCTCGTAGCCGCTCTCCTCGCGCACCTCGCGGACCGCGCCCTCCCCCGCCGACTCCCCGACGTCGGCCCAGCCGCCGGGCAGCGTCCACAGCCCGTCCTGCTCCTCGCGCACCATGAGCAGCCGGCCGTGGGCGTCGGGCACCGCGGCGCGCACGTCGAGCTTGGGGGTGAGGTAGCCCGGATCGCCCTCGAACAGCATCCGCAGCCGCTGCGGCGGGGCGTCCACCAGCTCGGCGGTCATCAGCGCGGCCAGCTCGCGCAGCCGCTCGTAGCGCTCCAGGTCGTAGGGCGAGCGGGCGTAGGCCAGCCCGGCCGCAGCGATCGAGTGCAGCTCGCGGACCCGGCCGAGCCAGCCCTCTCCCGGCGCCACGTCGTCAGCCCCGCGGGCGCTCGGCGAGCTGCCGCGGCACCAGGTGGGAGGTGTCGTTGAAGGCCCGCAGGGACGCCCCGCCGTCGGCCCACCAGGACACGACCGAGAGCGAGCCGGCGTCCAGGTGCATCCGGAACAGCGCCGGCAGCGGCGCACCGAGCGCCTCGGCCACCAGCACCTTGATCGGCGTCACGTGCGCGACGACCAGCACGGTGCGGCCGGGGAACCGGGCGATGGTCTTGTCCCGGGCCACCCGCACCCGGGCCGCGACCTGCTCGAAGGACTCCCCGCCCGGTGCCGGGACCGACGGCGAGGCGAGCCAGGCCTCGAACCCCTCCGGGTCACGCTCGCGGGCCTCGGCGAAGGTCAGCCCCTCCCACTGCCCGAAGCCGCACTCGCGCAGGTCCCGCTCCACCCGCACCTGCAGACCGAGGCGCAGCGCCACCTCCTCGGCGGTCTGCAGGCAGCGCTGCAGCGGCGAGCTCACCACCGCGTCGACCTCGCCGCGGGCCAGCACGGCCGTGGCCAGCCGCTCGGCCTGCACCAGGCCCTCCTCGGACAGCGGCGGGTCCTCGCCGTCGCTGCCGGAGAACGCCCCGCGCAGGGTGTGGGCCGTGGCGCCGTGGCGGGCCAGCACCAGCGTGGTGCCCGGGCCCAGGTCCGGGCGGGGGCGCGGCAGCGCGGGCGCGGTGGGGGCCTGCGCCACCGGCTCGGCGACCGCCGGCTCGGCGCGCGGGGCCGCCTCGCGCGGCACCCACTCCTCCCCGCGCAGCGCCGCGTCCAGCGCCTGGTTGACCAGGGCGTCGGCGGCCTTGTTCCGCTCCCGCGGCACCCAGGTGTAGGTGATCTTCGCTCCCGGCAGCACCCGGGAGGCCTCCAGTGCGAGCGGCTTCATGTCCGGGTGCTTGATCTTCCACCGCCCGGACATCTGCTCCACCACGAGCTTGGAGTCCATCCGCACCTCGACGTCGGCCGCCGGGTCGAGCTCGGCCACCGCGCGCAGGCCGGCGATGAGACCGCGGTACTCGGCGACGTTGTTGGTCGCGACGCCGATGTGCTCGGCGGCCTCGGCCAGCACGTCCCCGCTGGCGGCGTCGCGGACCAGCGCGCCGAACGCGGCCGGTCCGGGGTTGCCGCGCGAGCCGCCGTCGGCCTCGACGACGAACCGGCTCACAGCCCGGACTCGGGCGTGCGCACCAGGATCCGGCGGCACTCCTCGCAGCGCAGCACCTCGTCCTCCGCCGCGGCGCGGATGCGGTTCAGGTCGGTGGTGTTGAGCTCGAGCCGGCAGCCCATGCACCGGCGCTGCAGCAGCGGCGCGGCGCCGATGCCGCCGGACTGCCCGCGCACCTTCTCGTAGAGGGTGACCAGGCCGGCGTCGATCTGGCCGCCCAGGGTGCCGCGCAGGTCGCCGGTGGTGGCCTCCTCCTGCGCCACCTCGGCCAGCTGCGCGTCGCGGCGGGCGACGACCTCGTCGAGCTCGCCCTGGGTCTGCGCGCGCTGCTCGAGCAGCCCGGCCAGATGGTGCTCGACGTCCTCGAGGCGCTGCATCACCTCGAGCTCCTCGTCCTCGAGCACCTGCTGGCGGCGGGCCAGCGAGGCCACCTCGCTCTGCAGCTGCTCGAGCTCGCGCGGGCTGGACACCGCACCGGAGTCGAGCCGCTGCTGGTCGCGCGCGGCGCGGTCGCGCACCTGCTGCACGTCGGTCTCGGCCTTGGCCTGCTCGCGCTCGACGTCGCTCTTCTCGGTCTCCGCGGCCACGATGCGGTCGCGCAGCTCGCGCAGCACCCCCTCGAGCCGCTGCACCTCGGTGTGCTCGGGCAGGGTCTTGCGGCGGTGGGCGAGCTGGTCCAGGCGGGTGTCCAGGGCCTGCAGGTCCAGCAGGCGCAGCTGGTCGGTCGCGGAGGCGTTCAGCGCGGGCTCCTTGCACTCGAGAGGGGGCACTCGAACCGGGCTCGGGTCTTCAGTTCTGGCGGCGGTCGGGACGAGAGGTCGGGCCAAGCGGTCGGGTCTAGGCGTCGTCAGGCGAGCGAGGGACCTGGACCGTCCACGGGTCGGTGACGAGCGTCGAGACGCGGGTCTCCACCGTAGTGCCGCGGGCGGCCATCCCGGCCACGAGCCGGGCCGCCGCGTCGGGCAGCCACGGCCACTCGCTGGCCCAGTGACCGGGGTCGACCAGCGCCGGGGAGCCGGGCTGCTCCAGCGCCTCGACGGCCGGGTGGTGGCGAAGGTCGGCGGTCACCAGGACGTCCGCACCGGCCCGCTGCGCCGCGGCCAGCTCGGTGTCGCCGGCGCCACCCACGACGGCGACCCGCCGCACCAGCCGGTCCGGGCGCCCGGCGGCGCGCACCCCGGCCGGCCCGACCGGCAGCGCGGCGCCCACCCGGGCGCAGAAGGCGCCGAAGGTCTCGGCCTCGATCAGCTCGCCGACCCGCCCCAGCCCCAGCGGGCCCGGCTGCGAGGCCAGCTCGAGGACGTCGAACGCGGGCTCCTCGTAGGGGTGCGCGGCCCGGAGCGCGGCGACGACGTCGGCCCGCCGCGCCCGCGGGAGCACCGTCTCCAGCCGGGTCTCGGCCACCTGCGCGACCTGCCCCACCGCGCCGATCGTCGGCTGCGCACCGGGTTCTGGGCGGAAGGTGCCGGTGCCGGTGGTCGTCCACGCGCAGCGGCTGTAGGCGCCCATCCGCCCGGCGCCGGCCGCGGCGAGGGCGTCGAGCACGCGCTCGGCGTCGGCGGTGGGCACGAAGGCGACGAGCTTGTCCACCGGGTCGGCCGGACGCGGGGTGAGCGGGCGAGTGTCCGCCAGCCCCAGGGCCGCGGCCAGGGCGTCGCTGACGCCGGGGTGGGCGGAGTCGGCGTTGGTGTGCGCGGTGAACAGGGCCACGCCGGCCCGCACCAGCCGGTGGGCCCGCGCCCCCTTGGGCGTGGTGGCCGCGATCCCGTGCACCCCGCGCAGGAACAGCGGGTGGTGGGTGAGCAGCAGGTCGGCACCCCACGCCAGGGCCTCGTCCACGACCTCGTCGGTCGGGTCGACGGCCAGCAGCACCCGCCGCACCGGCTGCGCCGGGTCACCGAGGGCCAGCCCGACCGCGTCCCAGTCCTCGGCCCACCTCGGGTCGTAGAGCTCGTCCAGGACGGCGACGACGTCGGCGAGCGCGGGCGGCTCGGGGCTCGAGTCGGTGGGCACGGGCGCAGGCTAGCGAGGTGCCGCCAGCGGCGGCAGGCGCTCAGCCGCGCTGCACGACGCCGATGATCAGCACGACGATGATCGCGATGACGACGCCGATGCTCGCCGCGCCGATCACCGCGGTGAGCCAGCCCACGGTGTTCTCCGCCGAGCCGCGCTCGGGCAGGTGCACCCGCTGCGGGACGCCGCTGGGGCCGGTGGGCAGCCCGCTCTGCCCCTCGTCGGGACGCCCCTGGTCGGGCTGGGCGTGGCGACCGGAGGACGAGGAGCCGGAGGAGGGTGCTGCGTGCGCCATGGTCCACATCCTGCCCCCCGCACCGCCGGGGGAACGCGCCGCCCCCTCGTCCGCAGTGCGCACGGGGTGTGGATGTCGGACGAGGGAACGCGCAGGGGGTGGGCGCAGCTGGGCTCGAACCAGCGACCGCCTGTGTGTAAGACAGGTGCTCTACCGCTGAGCTATACGCCCGCGCCGCCGGACCGGACCGGCGGCGGTAAGGGCGCAGCGTACTTGGCGCACGCCCCTGCTGCTGGCGTCGTCCGGCGGGTGGCGGACTCCGCCGGCCCGTGCGGTCCGTGCGTGGGAAGGCGCTGGTGACGAGGGGAGCCGGGCGCAGGGCGAGTTCAGCGGCTCGCTGCCGGTCCCGGGCTGCTCGAGTGGAAGGTTGTGGGGCGACACGCCGGCGTCTCGGCCCCACAACCTTCCACTCGGCGAGTGAGCGAGCGCCCGCCGCAGACTGCGACGTCGCTGTCGCGACACTCCGAGGAAGCCTGCAACAACGCCACACTCTGCGGGATCCAGCGCCCTCGCGCGTCTCCGCACCCGGCAGCGCGGCCCGAGGGCCCGCCCGCTCCCGCCGTCACCAGCGCAGTCGCCCTCGCCTCAGCGGGACAACCTCGGCGCGCCTCAGACCGCCCGCGCCGATCCGCGTCCCCGAGGCCCTACAGCGCCGCCAGCGCGTCCCGGTACTCCTGGGTGCTGCGCGCGTCGGCCGGGCTGTTGACGACCTTCCAGCGCAGCACGCCGGCCTTGTCGATGATGAAGGTGCCGCGGGCGGCCATGCCGCGGGACTCCAGGAAGACCCCGTACTGCCGGGACACCTCGCCGTGCGGCCAGAAGTCCGACAGCAGCGGGTAGTCCAGACCCTCGCGCTCGGCGAAGACCTTCAGCGACGGGCCGGCGTCGCAGGAGATGCCCAGGGTGACGATGTCATCAGTCTGGAAGTCCGAGCTCTCGTCCCGGATGGTGCACAGCTCGCCGGTGCAGGTGGGGGTGAAGGCGAACGGGAAGAAGACCAGGACGACGTTCTTCTCGCCGCGCAGGTCCGAGAGCCGCACGGTGCGGCCGAACTGGTCGGTGAGGGCGAAGTCCGGGGCCTCCTGGCCCACCTGCGGGCCCTCGGGCAGGGGCAGCCCGCTGGCGGTCGGCTGGGCGGTGGCGGTCTCGGTCATTCCGGTCCTCTCGACTGCGTCCATCGGGGTCGTGGCCCTCCGCCCGGCGGCGCGGCGCGGGAGCGGACGCGCCGCGAGGCGCTGAGGGGCCGTGAGGCAGGATGCCACCGTGCCCTCAGCCCCGCGCCCCCTGGTCCCCGACGCCGGGGAGCGGGGCCTGTCCTCGGCCGACCTCGCAGCGGTGGCCGGCTCGCTGCTGGCAGCCTGGGACGGCTTCCTCGTGGTCGCCCAGCACCTCGCCGACGCCGGTGGCCTGGGCCGTCCCAGCCGGCTGCCGGGCTGGAGCGCGCGGGACGTGTGCGTCCACCTGGGCTCCTGGCCCGACGCCCCGGTGCTCGACCGGCTGCTCGCGGACGGCCGGACGTCCGCCGACGGGGGCCTGGACGTCGCCGAGCTGGGCGCGCCCCTCGACGTCGACGGCGCCAACGAGGCGGTGCTGGCCGCCCACCGCGACGCCTCCGACGACGAGGTGATGGCCGCGCTGCGGGCTGCGCGGGAGCGCACCGTCGACTTCCTGGACTCCCCCGAGGCGCGCGAGCTCGCGCTCGCCCCCACCCGCACCCTGCTCGGTCCGCTGCCGCTGCTCGGGCACGTCGGCGCCGCCGCCTATGAGCTGGCCGTGCACGCCCTGGACCTCGGGCCGGCGGCCGCCCCGGCTCCCTCCGACGAGCTGCTGCTGGCCGGGCTGGGGGCGCTCGCCGACGTCACCGGCGCGCTGTGCGCGCGCTCGGGCGTCAGCGCCACCGTGGCGATCCTCACCCCGCTGGGCGGCTGGGCGTTCGGCAGCCGCGGCCCGGACTGGACCACCGTGCAGCTGGGGCCCGACGCCGCCGCCTCCACGCTCGGCTGGCCGAGCCTGGAGGGTGCCGCGCCGGTCGTCCTGGACGCCAGCGCCGGGCGCGCCGCGGTCCCCCCGCTGCTGCTGCGCCGCGAGCTGCGCGTGCACGACGTCCCCGGCCTGCTCGCCCTGGTGCCCGTCCTGGACGGCGTCCCCGGGCTGCCCGGCGGCGCCGCCCTCGCAGCCGGCGCCCGCTACCTGTCCGGCCTGACCCGCTTCGTCCGCCGGCTGCCGGGACTGCACTGAGGGCACGCCCCCCCCGTCGGCAGCAGGCTGGGTGACAATCTCCCGGTGACCTTCGCGCTGCTCGCGTTCTCCCTGGCCGCCGCGGCCATCGTGCTGCTGCCCGGCCCGGACACCATGGTCGTGCTGCGCGGCATCCTGGCCGGCGGCCGGGCCACGGCCCTGCGCACCGCGGCCGGCTCGCTGAGCGGACTGGTCGTCTGGGTGAGCGGGGCGGCCCTCGGGCTGTCCGCGCTGCTGCGGGCCAGCGAGGTGGGCTACACGGTGCTGCGGCTCGCCGGTGCGGCCTACCTGGTCTGGATGGGCGTCCAGGCGCTGCGGGCGCGGGCCGCCCGGGGCAGCGTCGCGCACGAGGCGGCAGACCAGCCGAGCGGTCACCGGCGCCGCGCCCTGCTCGGCAGCGGCTTCCGGGCGGGCCTGGCCACCAACCTGCTCAACCCCAAGGTCGGGGTCTTCTTCGTGACCTTCCTGCCCGGCTTCGTGCCCGCGGGGGCTCCGGTGGGCGCCACCTCACTGCTGCTCGGCGCGGTCTACATCGCCGAGACCGCGCTCTACTTCGCGGCACTGCTGCTGCTGGTCGACCGGATCAGCCGCTGGCTGGCCGACCCGGTGCTGCGCCGCCGGATGGACCGGGTGACCGGCCTGGTGCTGGTCGGCTTCGGCGTGCGCCTGGCCGTGGAGAGCTGAGCCGTGGAGAGCTGAGCCGTGGAGAGCAGCGCCCCCTCACCTGCGGTCGGTCGGCCAACGATCACGTTCACGTGACCATTGGTCGCTCTACGCCCTGAATTCACAACGCAGAGCGACCAGTTGCGGCGCAGAGGAGCCGACGTGCGGCCGGCCTGGCGTCAGCGCTTGGACTTCGGAGCCACCAGCCTGGTGCCCGACCAGTCCTGGCAGGCGCTGATGCTGCTGGTCTGGTTCAGCCCGGCCGTGGGCGCGGCGTCGCCGATGTCGCTGGGCTCGACGTGCCCGGGGCGCCCCGCCTTGGGGGTGAGCAGCCACACGACGCCGCCGTCGGCGAGGTCGGTGAGGCTGTCGACGAGCGCGTCCACCAGGTCGCCGTCCTCGTCGCGCCACCACAGCAGCACGACGTCGGCGACGTCCTCGAAATCCTCGTCCACCAGCTCGTTGCCGGTGAGCTCCTCGATCGAGGTGCGGAGGTCGTCGTCGCAGTCCTCGTCCCAGCCGAGCTCCTGGACCACCTGTCCCTGCTTGAGCCCCAACCGTGCGGCCAACCCCTGCTGCTGGTCCGCGCGGTCCGCGGTCGCGCTCACGGTGGTCCTCCCGGTGCTCGCCCCCGGCCGGCCCGGGGTGTCGTGCCCGGTAGTCCACACGCCACCCGGCCCGTGGCGCAAGCGCTTCGGCCCTCCTGTGCACGGTGGCGGGCCCGTCTTGGGCCCTGGGCGGCCGAGAGAGCGCTCTCGGGTGGCTCCCTGGCCGACCGCCGCCGGGCGGGCCCGAGGTCCGTGGCCGACCGCGACGGTGCGTGACAGGCTGCCCCCATGAGCGAGCCCACGGCGCAGGAGCGGCTGGCCCACCAGGTCGAGCGGGCCGAGCGGGCCGCCGAGCACGGCGAGGACGCCGCCGGCGCAGCCCCGCACGAGCACGACCACCCCGCCACCCACGGACCGCGCACCGCCCTGGGCCGGGTGGTGCGCTGGGACGGCGACGACGAGCAGGGCGCGGTGGTCGTCGACGGCCTCGCGGCCGAGATCGCGGTACCGCCCGGCGTGGCGTCCGCCCTCACCGCCGGCGAGCTGGTCCAGGTCCGCTACGAGCACGTCGAGCACCACTGGGTGGCCCGCGAGGTCACCCCCACCGACGCCTGACCTCCGGCTCGCGCGTCCGGCGGGAACGCAGGACGGAACAATCGGCCTTCTGGACGCCGGAGGGGCGTTGAGGAGCGGTCGCTCCGTACTCCGTCACCGGCCCGCATCATGGTGCAGCGCCCACTCGTGGCGGTCCCCCTGGTGCAGGGCGGCGTAGACGCGGTCGCGCAGGGCGTCGAGCTCGGGCCCGGTCAGGGTGCGCTCCAGGTCGCGGACGACGACCCGCAGCAGCAGGTTCACCTGGCCCGGCCGCATCCCCATCCGCTCGCGGGCGGCCGGCGGCACCTGCTCGTAGGGCGTCCGGGCGAGCGCGCTCACCTCCTCCACGCCGGATGCGTCCGGGCCCAGCGCGTCGCGGACCCGGTCGCCGAGCAGGTCGTCGTCGAGGACCTCGTCGCCGGGCCCCACCGCCAGGGACAGGTCGCGCCAGGCCGGCGGCATCGCCGAGACGCGGCGCCAAGGGGCGAGGTCGTGCAGTTGCGCGACGACCCGGGGGTCGACCGAGCGCAGCAGCCGGATGTCGTCGATCCCCTTCACCAGCATGGTGATCCGGTCCAGCCCGAGGCCCATCGCCAGGCCGCTGGCCGAGCCCGGCAGGCCGGCCGAGGCGAGCACCTCCGGGTGCGCCAGCCCGCACTCCCCCACCTCGACGCCACCTACCCGCACCTCGCGGCCGGCCAGCGTGTAGGGGTGCGGGCTCGGCGGCGTGGTGACCGCGCGGCCGGGCAGCACCGAGCCGGTCACGGCAGAGACCAGCCGCACGAGGTCGGACTCCCCCAGCAGCGGCCCGTCGAGCCGGACGAGCCACAGGTCGTGCTGGTGCGGCTCGCCCACGTGCTGCCGGTCGACGACGTCGCGGCGGTAGCACAGGCCGGGCACGCTCAGCAGCACCTCGGCGGCCGCGCTGCCCGTGCGGGCCTGTGCGGCGAGCTCGCGCAGCAGCACCGGGATCCGGGCGCTGGTGTGCGAGCGCAGCATGCGGCCACCGCCGACGTAGCGGGTGTAGCGGCGATCGCGGGTGACGTCGTCGGGCCGGTAGCGCAGGGCGTCGTAGTTGTCGGCGACGTCGACCACGCGCGGGCCGGGGTCGCGGCGGACGACCGCCTCGGGCCAGGCGACGGCCGCGGCCTCCTCGAGCAGGTCGGCCACCTGGGCGATCGCGTGCGGTGGGTCCCCCTCGACGCGCTGGGACAGGTCGGGGAGCGCCAGCCGGCGGGCCAGCTCGAGGGGATCGATGGGTTCGATGGGCACGCGGGGCTCCTGAGCGGCGCGGATGAGGCGCCGGGGCGCGAGCCGGCGCGGGAACGAGCGACGCCCCCGGCACGAGGCCGGGGGCGTCGTCGTCACCTCGCGCGAGGTGCGGGCGCGTCAGCGCACCAGCGGTGCGCCCCCGGTCGTGCGGGGGCCGCGAAATCGCCGGGCGCGCGCTGCCATGACCCGATGGTGCGTCCAGGAGACCGGGCGCGGCAAAGGGATTTCGGGATCGTCAGCGGCGGCCTTGCTCAGCCGGCAAGGAAGGACAGCCGCACCTCGCGCCGCGGGTTGTCCACGTTGGTGTCCACCAGGCAGACGCTCTGCCAGGTGCCGAGCGCCATCCGCCCGTCCAGCACCGGCACGGTGGCGTGCGGGGGCACGAGCGCCGGAAGCACGTGGTCGCGCCCGTGCCCGGGGCTGCCGTGCCGGTGGCGCCAGCGGTCGTCGGCCGGCAGCAGGTCGCGCAGCGCCGCCAGCAGGTCCTCGTCGCTGCCGGCGCCGGTCTCCAGGACGGCGACGCCGGCGGTGGCGTGCGGCACCCAGACCGACAGCAGCCCCTCGCGGGCCCCGATCTCCCGCAAGAAGGCCTCGATGCTCGCGGTGAGGTCGACGACGGCCTCCCGGCCGCCGCTGGTCACGGAGACGACACGGCTGTCCACCCCGTCACCGTACGGCGCGGCACCCCCTCGCCACGCCGGGCGGTGCCCGCTTCGTCGCGGCCTGCACCCGTTACCCGTCGGTAGAGATGACTCCCGATGCGCGCGCGTAGGACCATGGGGAGGAAGATTCAGGATCGGACGCATGTGCCGGACGACCAGTACGAGAGCGACACGACAGCGACCGGGCGCAACGGACCGACGGTGACCCCGCCGGAGCGGTGGCCCGGACCGAGACAAGGACGCACGTTGGCACCGAGCAGGGACCGAGCTCCCATCAACAACGGGCTGCCCAGCCAGCTCGTCGACACCGACCCCGACGAGACCAGCGAGTGGCTCGAGTCGCTCGACGCGGTCGTCGAGAACGCCGGGCGCACCCGTGCCCGCTACCTCATGCTCAGCCTGCTGCAGCGGGCCCGCGAGGACGCGGTCGGCGTGCCGAGCCTGCGCAGCACCGACTACATCAACACCATCACCCCCGAGGCCGAGCCGTGGTTCCCCGGCGACGAGGAGGTGGAGCGCCGGATCCGCGCCTACATCCGCTGGAACGCGGCGATGCTGGTGCACCGCGCGCAGCGGCCCGGCATCGGCGTCGGCGGCCACATCTCCACCTACGCCTCGTCCGCGTCGCTCTACGAGGTGGGCTTCAACCACTTCTTCCGCGGCAAGTCCCACCCCGGCGGCGGCGACCAGATCTACTTCCAGGGCCACGCCTCCCCCGGCATGTACGCCCGAGCGGTCCTCGAGGGCCGGCTGTCCGCCGACCAGCTCGACGGCTTCCGCCAGGAGCTCTCGCACGCCGGCCCGGGCGGCGGCCTGCCGTCCTACCCGCACCCGCGGCTGATGCCGGACTTCTGGGAGTTCCCCACGGTGTCCATGGGCATCGGTCCGCTCAACGCGATCTACCAGGCGCGGTTCAACAAGTACCTGCACCACCGCGGCATCAAGGACACCAGCCAGCAGCACGTGTGGGCGTTCCTCGGCGACGGCGAGATGGACGAGCCCGAGTCGCTCGGCGCCATCGGCCTGGCCGCCCGCGAGGAGCTGGACAACCTCACCTTCGTCATCAACTGCAACCTGCAGCGCCTGGACGGCCCGGTCCGCGGCAACGGCAAGGTGATCCAGGAGCTCGAGTCGTTCTTCCGCGGCGCGGGCTGGAACGTCATCAAGGTGATCTGGGGCCGGTCCTGGGACCCGCTGCTCGCACAGGACCGCGACGGCGCCCTGGTCAACCTCATGAACGTCACCACGGACGGCGACTACCAGACCTACAAGGCCGAGAACGGCGCGTTCGTGCGGGAGAACTTCTTCGGGCGCGACCCCCGCACCCGCAAGATGGTCGAGAACATGACCGACGACGAGGTCTGGTCCCTCCAGCGCGGCGGCCACGACTACCGCAAGCTCTACGCGGCGTACAAGGCGGCCACCGAGCACACCGGCCAGCCCACCGTGATCCTCGCCAAGACCATCAAGGGCTGGACGCTCGGCTCGCACTTCGAGGGCCGCAACGCCACCCACCAGATGAAGAAGCTGACGCTGGAGGACCTCAAGGGCTTCCGCGACCGGCTGCGCATCCCGATCTCCGACGAACAGCTCGACCCCAAGCTGCCGCCGTACTACACGCCCGGCCCGGACTCCCCCGAGATCCAGTACATGCACGAGCGTCGGCGCGCCCTGGGCGGCTACCTGCCCGAGCGTCGGGTGGACAGCAAGCCGCTGGTGCTGCCCGGCGACCCGGTCTACGACGTCGTCAAGCGCGGCTCGGGCAAGCAGCAGGTCGCCACGACCATGGCGTTCGTGCGCCTGGTCAAGGACCTGGTCAAGGACAAGGAGATCGGCTGGCGGTTCGTGCCGGTCATCCCGGACGAGGCCCGCACCTTCGGCATGGACTCGCTGTTCCCGACGGCCAAGATCTACTCGCCGCACGGCCAGCACTACATGTCGGTCGACCGTGAGCTGATGCTCTCCTACAAGGAGTCGGAGAAGGGCGTCATCCTGCACGAGGGCATCAACGAGGCGGGCTCCACCGCGTCGTGGATCGCCGTCGGCACGTCCTACGCCACCCACGGCGTCCCGATGATCCCGATCTACATCTTCTACTCGATGTTCGGGTTCCAGCGGACCGGCGACCTGTTCTGGGCCGCGGGCGACCAGATGTCGCGCGGGTTCGTGCTCGGCGCCACCGCGGGGCGCACCACGCTCACCGGCGAGGGGCTGCAGCACGCCGACGGCCACTCCCTGCTGCTGGCCAGCACCAACCCGGCGGTCATCTCCTACGACCCGGCCTTCGGCTACGAGATCGGCCACATCGTGCAGGAGGGCCTGCGCCGGATGTACGGCGAGCCGGTCGAGGGCGAGGACCAGAACGTCTACTACTACCTCACCGTCTACAACGAGCCGATCATCCAGCCGGCCGAGCCGGAGGACGTCGACGTCGAGGGCATCCTGCGCGGCATCCACCGCGTCTCGGCCGCCCCGCAGGGCGAGGGCCCGCGCTCGCAGATCCTCGCCTCGGGCATCGGCGTCACCTGGGCGCTGGAGGCCCAGCGCCTGCTCGACCAGGACTGGGGCGTGAAGGCGGACGTGTGGTCGGTGACCTCGTGGAACGAGCTGCGCCGCGACGCGCTCGCCGCCGACGAGTGGAACCTCATGCACCCGGACGAGCAGCCCAAGGTGCCGTTCGTCACCCAGCGGCTGCAGGGCCAGCCCGGGCCGTTCGTCGCGGTCTCGGACTGGATGCGCGGGGTGCAGGACCAGATCGCCCCCTGGGTGCCCGGCGACTTCGCCTCGCTCGGCACCGACGGGTACGGGATGTCCGACACCCGCGGGGCGATGCGCCGGCACTTCAAGGTCGACGCCCAGAGCATCGTGCTGCGCACGCTGCGCTCGCTGGTCTGGCGCGGCGAGTACGACCACGCCGCGCTGCGCAAGTGCATCGAGCAGTACCGGCTCGACGACGTCACCGCCGCCGACGCCGGCAACACCGAGGGCTCTGCCTGAGCACCGAGTCGAGCGGCCCGTTCCGCGTGAGGGGACCCCCGACCCCCCTGATCCCGGGGCAGGGGTCCCCCCACGGACCGGGCGCCGCCCCGGGGCGGGGGGGGGGCGCCCGCCCCGCCCGACCGCCCCGGCGCGCCGGGCGGTGGTGGGGCCCCCCCCCCGCCACCAA
>JBQCHF010000038.1:0-38532 GCA_051954955.1 Motilibacteraceae bacterium | reverse complement strand
CCCGTCCCGGGACCGCCCCGAGCCGGTCCCGGGCCGGGGGCGAGCCGCGGTCCGTCGCGCGCCCGAGGGGACCTGGCCGCTGGGCGTGGTGGTGGTCACGAGGCCTCGCCCCTGCCGCGGCGCGCGCGGACGGCGGCCCCGGCGCCCAGCGCGCCGACCAGCAGCAGTCCCACGATGAACCCGACCGGTACACCGCGCGCGTGCGAGGCGGGCTCGGTCCGGCCGAGGACCAGTGTCGGGCTGGGCGTGGGACCGGCCGCACCGGCGGCGAGGGGCGAGCCCGACGTCGACGGCGAGGCGGTGGCGGACGGTTGGTCGGACGGCTGGCCGGAGGGTCGGCCGGGCGGCGTGGCCGACGCCGAGGCGGTCCCCGCGCGCGCGCTCGACGCGGTCGGGACCGGGCCCGCGGCACCGGCCTGCCCGGTGGAGGTGCCGGCCGAGCTCGAGGCGGTGGCCGTGGTCCGTGCCGGGGTGGAGGTCCTCGTCCCGGAGCTTGCGGTGCTCCCGGCAGCCGGGGCGGTCGGGCGCGGGGACGACGTCGCGGAGCTGGGCGCCACCACCTCGCCGCACCCGGCGCTCGGGTAGCCGTCGAGCGCGCAGACCAGGCCGCCGTCGTCGGCGCGGACGGCGGCGACAGCGCTCAGCACGCGGGCGCCGGACGCGGTCTCGGGGACCTGGGCGCAGACCCCTCGTGGGGAGTTCTGCGGCACCGTGTCGCCGGGGTGGGCGTCGGCCTGCACGCCGTCGTCGATGACCACCGCCACCCGCTTGGTGCCGTCCTTGGCCGGGGTGGACCCGCAGACCTGGGCGAACGAGGGGCGCACCCGGGGTGCCGCGCTGCCGCCGCTGCCGCTGACTGCGAACCGCCAGCCCTCCACCGAGCCGTCGGCGGGCCGGTAGCCGCCGGGGCCCGTGCCGGCGAAGGCCCAGCTGCCGCCGGTGAGGTGCCAGTAGGACCAGTAGCGATAGGTGGTGGCCGAGGCGGCCGAGGCGGTGGGCAGCAGGGCCGCCACCGCGAGCAGCGCCGTGAGCAGCAGTGCGAGGGCGCGACGGCGCCCGGGGACGCCCGGCAGGTGCCGGGCGTCCCCGAGAGGCTGTGCCGTCATGTCCATGCCTGCCCGGTCAGGCGCGCCGACGCCGGGCGAGCGCGAGCAGGCTCGCGCCTGCTCCGAGCAGGGCCAGGCCCGCCGCCAGCACGCCGACGTCACCGCCGGTGCGCGGCAGCGTCGGTCCGCTGGCCGTGGTGCCGCCGGAGGCTGCGCCGGTCCCGCGCGTCGTGCCCGTCGGCGACGGGGCCGAGGTCTTGGACGGGCTGCTGGAGGGCGTGGGGGTCGGGGTCGCCGTGGCGGCGGCCTTCACCGTGAGCGTGGCGGCCAGGCGGGACACGTAGTCCTGGCTGCCGAACGACGTCGGCGAGGCGCCGGTGGCGTGCGCGACCAGAGCCATCAGCGCGAGCGCCGCGGGCTTGTCCGCGGCCCAGGTGCTGCCGTTCTTGCTCAGGTAGGTGACCGCGGACGCGGCGTCGCTGCCGTGCCCGGTCGCCACCAGCGCGAGGACCGCGTTGGCGGTGCTGCCGACGTCGGCACCCGAGCCGAAGTCGCTCGGGACGCTGCCGCCGTTGGCCTTGAGCAGCGCGGCCAGCCAGCCCGCGGCGTAGTCGGCCGAGGCGGTGGCCGTCGCGGGGGTGCCCGAGGCGCACGCCTGGTCCGCGGTGGGAGCGGGGGAGTCGGCGCCGGCCGGCTGCACCGGGAGCGCCTTGCCGGCGGTGGCGAGGGTGGCCTGCACGGTCGCGTAGCCGTTGGCGGCCAGGGTGCCGCTCGCGTCGGGCTGGTAGGCGTAGGCCCCGCGGTCGGCGCTGACCTTCGCATCGCACGGGACCTGCAGCGCCAGCAGCTCGTCGTAGGCGCTCTTGCCGTTCTTGGTGACGCTCGCCGGGTCCGTGCCGACGGCGACCAGGGCGTTGACGAACAGCGCGGTGGAGTTGGCATCGCTCTTCGCGCCGGGGTTGGTGCCCACCCCGCCGTCGGCGTTCTGCAGGCCCTTCAGCCAGGCGGCGCCGGACTGGGCGGCCTTGGTCTGCCCGAGAGCGGCCAGGGCCTGCACGGCCATGCCGGTGGCGTTGGAGTCCTCCGAGCCGGGCTTGCAGGCCGTCGTGGTGCTGGTGCGGAACGCGGTCCAGCCGCCGTCGGCGCACTGCTGGGTCAGCAGCCACTGGACGGCGGTGCTGTCCGGGGTGGCGCCGGCCGCGTGCAGGGCGAGCAGGGCCAGGCCCTGGCGGTAGACGCCGTCGTAGGTCGGGTCGGCCGAGCCGTACAGGCCGACCTTGGCCGGGTCGGTCGTGGTGCTGGCGGCCGACGTCGCGGCGAAGGACGCGCCGGCGAGCGGTCCGGCCAGCGCCGTGGCGGTAAGGACCGCCGTGGCCGCTGCCAGCAGCGGTCGGGTGGAGCGGGTGGTGGGCACAGGTCGCCTTTCGGTGAGCGGTCCGTGACGGGACCCGGCCCACCGGAACCGTCCCGGCCCCGAACGTGAAAACCCCTCGGCGCGAAGGTGCGCACGAGGGGGGCGTCGGGTCCGGGTCGGCTGACGACGACCCGGGCTCCGCCCCGTAGACCTCGACGGGTTGCGTGGAGCCGCTCGTGAACGCAGCAGGCATTCCGACTTCCCGGGGGCCGCACCGGCTGGTGCGCCCGGGCCACGGTTGCGGGTCAGCGCCGGATTGCGACCGGCTTCCCCTGCGCGTCACGTGTGGATATGGGGTTGTGAGGCGGAGCAGATCACGAAGGAGGCACCGCCGTCAAAGACGGTGCGGCATGGGATGGTGTGCCGTCGGTGCCCGACCGTGTCGGGCGTGGCGAGGAGGGTGACGCAGATGAGCTGGACCTGGCGCTACGAGGACGCCCAGGGCGCCGAGGTGTCCGCCGAGGAGCTGCCGACCGAGGGCTTCCCGAGCCAGGGCGACGCCGAGTCCTGGATCGGCGAGACCTGGCGCGACCTGCTCGAGCGCGGCGTCGACGCCGTCACGCTGCTCGAGGACGGACGCGTCGTCTACGGGCCGATGAGCCTGCACGCGGCGCAGTAGGTCTTCGGGCGGTTCCGGGCAGTCTCGTTGCTGCGCCGCGCTGCCCCGGCCACCGGTCTGTCCCGGCAAGGTCAACGGCGCTGATGACGGCGGGCGCCGTGCGCGGGGTGCGTCGCGCTGCCCGCCTGCGGAAGTTCTTCCGGCTGTTCAAGATCAAGTCGTTTGGGTGAGGGTGCCCCTGAGCCAATAGGTTTGGTTCTGGGGCACCCTCACCCAATGCGGCTGATCTTCACCGACGTCGGCCGGCCGACCCGGCCCCGCGCCGGGTCCCCGTCGCCAGCGCCTTTCGCCTGGGACGGACCGCAGCCGCGATCCCTAGCCGCGCGTGCGCCGCCCCCGACCTCGACGTCGCACTTCCCGCCACAAATGACCGCTCCCCGCCGTGAATTCACGGCGGGGAGCGACCAATGGTCACGTTAACGTGATCATTTGCAGCGGGCGGGGCCGTTCAGCTGGGGCGCTGCGCCGGGGCGTTCTTGGCCGTCAGCGACGGGTCGGTCTCGGCCACCGGGGCGAGGATCTCGTCCATCTTCGCCTTGAGGGCCGGGTCGAGCGGCTTGCCGGAGGCGGTCACGTTGTCCTTGACCTGCTCCGGGCGGGAGGCGCCGATGATCGCCGTCGAGACGTTGTCGTTGGTGAGCACCCAGGCGACGGCGAGGGCGGCCATCGACAGGCCGGCCTCGTCGGCGATCGGCTTGAGCTGCTGGACGCGCTCGAGCACGTCGTCGCGCAGGAGGCGCTTGACGAAGTTCGCGCCGCCCTTCTCGTCGGTGGCGCGCGAGCCGGCGGGCGGGGGCTGGCCGGGGAGGTACTTGCCGGTCAGCACGCCCTGGGCGATCGGGGACCACACGACCTGGCCGATGCCGAGCTCGCGGCTGGTCGGGACGACCTCGCCCTCGATGACCCGCCACAGCGCGGAGTACTGCGGCTGGTTGGAGACGAACTGGACACCGAGCTGGTCGGCCAGCTCCTTGCCCGCGCGGATCTGGTCGGCGGTCCACTCCGAGACGCCGATGTAGAGCGCCTTGCCCTGGCGGACGACGTCGGCGAAGGCCTGCATCGTCTCTTCCAGCGGCGTCTCGGTGTCGTAGCGGTGCGCCTGGTAGAGGTCGACGTAGTCGGTGCCGAGCCGCTTCAGGGAGCCGTTGATCGACTCCATGATGTGCTTGCGGGACAGGCCTGAGTCGTTGGGGCCGCCGGGGCCGGTGGGCCAGTAGACCTTGGTGAAGATCTCCAGCGACTCGCGCCGCTGTCCGGCCAGCGCCTTGCCGAGCACCGTCTCGGCCTTGGTGTTGGCGTAGACGTCGGCGGTGTCGAACGTGGTGATGCCGGCGTCGAGGGCGGCGCGCACGCAGGCCAGCGCGGCGTCCTCCTCGACCTGGCTGCCATGGGTCAGCCAGTTGCCGTACGAGATCTCGCTGATCTTCAGGCCGCTGCGGCCGAGGTGTCGGAACTCCATGCTCCCGAGCCTATGCAGCGGGTCGACGGAGCACGACAGAGGGTCAGTCCACGTGGTCGCCGGGCTTGACCACCGGCTTGGGCAGGCGCAGCCGGCGCAGCTGGGTGCTGCGCAGCACGCCGTAGCCCACCGCGCCCTTGAGCTGGTCCTCGGGGAAGCGAGCGCGCAGCGCCTTGCGCAGCCGGAGCGCCATCACCCCGCTGTCGACGACCAGCAGCACGAGCATGACCGTCCAGGCGTAGAACGACACCGCCTTGACCGTCGTCCAGGGGGTCAGCGACGCGGCAAGGACGAGCACCGCGAAGAGGATGAAGAACTCGGCGATGGTGCGCCGGGAGTCGACGTAGTCACGCACGAAGCGGCGCACCGGGCCGCGGTCCCGCGCCGGCAGGCCCTTCTCGTCGCCGCGCAGCAGCGCCTGGCGCTGCAGCTCGCGCTCGGCCTTGGCGTCCGCGCGGGCCTGGCGGTAGGCCTCGCGCCGGTCCTTGGGTGGCTGGGCCCGCTGCTTGCGCCCCTTCTGCGCCTCGCTGCGCTTGGGCGTGGGGCGCCCCTTGCCGTTGCTCTTCACCACCGCGGGGGTGGCCTCTTCCGGGGTGGGGGTGGTGGGGGCGCTGCCGCGTCGTCCGAACACCCCACCAGGTTAGGGGGTCGGGAACTGCTCGCCCTGCGCTGGCCGTCGACCCTAGGCTGAGAACGGACGGTCGGGGGCGGACGCCCCCGATCCTCGCCCGACGAGGAGGGTGGCCAGCACCGATGGGCATCATGCAGCGGATGTCGACGATCTTCCGCGCGAAGGCCAACAAGGCGCTCGACCGCGCCGAGGACCCGCGCGAGACGCTCGACTACTCGTACCAGAAGCAGCTCGAGCTGCTGCAGAAGGTGCGCCGGGGGGTCGCCGACGTGGCCACGTCCCGCAAGCGGCTCGAGCTCCAGCTCAACCAGCTGCAGCAGCAGTCGGACAAGCTCGAGGGGCAGGGCAAGCAGGCGCTCGCCGTCGGCCGGGAGGACCACGCCCGCGAGGCGCTCACCCGCCGCTCCGGCGTGCAGCAGCAGATGGCCGACCTGCAGACCCAGTACGCCTCGCTGCAGGCCGAGGAGGAGAAGCTCACGCTCGCCAGCCAGCGCCTGCAGGCCAAGGTCGACGCCTTCCGCACCAAGAAGGAGACGATCAAGGCCACCTACACCGCGGCCGAGGCGCAGACCAAGATCGGCGAGGCGTTCTCCGGCATCTCCGAGGAGATGAGCGACGTCGGCCTGGCGGTGCAGCGAGCGGAGGACAAGACCGCCCAGCTGCAGGCGCGCGCCGGCGCCATCGACGAGCTGCTCGCCTCCGGCGCCCTCGAGGACGCCACCGGCACCAGCAAGGACGACATCACCCTCGAGCTCGAGCGCCTCTCCAGCGGCTCCGACGTCGACCGCGAGCTGGCCCGGCTCAAGGGCGAGCTCGGTCAGGCGCCCGCGCCGGCCCAGATCGAGGGCGGCGCGCCCACCCAGGCGGCCCCTCAGTCGGCTCCAGCCGCGCAGCCGGAGGGGGGCCAGCAGTGATCATCCGGATCATGGGGGAGGGCCAGTGGCGGATGCCGGACGAGGCGATGCCCGGCCTGCAGGAGCTCGACGAGCAGCTCGAGGCGGCCGTCGACGGCGGTGACGAGGCCACCTTCCGCAGCGCCCTGGTCGCGCTGCTGGACCGGGTGCGCAGCGCCGGCACGCCGCTGCCGGACGAGGAGCTCGACGCCTCCGACGCGATCCTGCCCGGGCCCGACGCCTCGGTGGCCGAGGTGCGCGCGCTGCTGCTCGAGGACGGCGTCATCCCGGGCTGAGGCACGCATCGAGCAGACCGGTCGTGCCCCCGCCTGCGGTCCGGGGCGGGGGCACGAGCACGTGGGCACGTTCGTCTATGGGGGTGACGAGGCCGCACCCCGCGGTGCTCGTGGACAAGAGAGGGTGGGGTGGGCGCGGTGCGCTCGCGGTTCCGGTCCGACCCCGGGCTCAGTGCCCGGATGGGCCTCACGATGTTCATGCTCGGCGTGCTCTACGTCGTCATCTTCGTGGCGCTGTCGTTCCTGTTCTCCCGCAACGGCGGCTACGGCGGCGTCGTCCTGGCGCTGCTGATCAGCGGCGGCATGCTGTGGGCGCAGTGGTACTTCTCCGACCGGATGGCGCTCGCGGCCATGCGCGGGCGCGTCGTCACCCCGCAGGAGGCGCCGCAGCTGCACGCCATCGTCGACCGGCTGTGCGCCCTGGCCGACATGCCCAAGCCCGCGGTGGCGATCGCCGACGTCGACATACCCAACGCCTTCGCCACCGGCCGCAGCCCGTCGCGCGCAGTGGTCTGCGCCACGACCGGGCTGATGCGGCGGGTGGACGAGCGCGAGCTCGAGGCGGTGCTGTCGCACGAGCTCTCGCACGTGGCGCACCGCGACGTCACCGTCATGACCATCGCCTCGTTCGTCGCCGTGCTGGCCGGCTTCATGACCCGCTCGCTCATGTGGTCGGGCATGTACTCCGGGCGCGGCCGGCGCGACAACGACAGCAACCAGGCGCTGGTCGTGCTGGTGGTGATGCTGGTCAGCATCGTCGTCTACGCCATCAGCTACCTGCTGATCCGCGCGCTCTCGCGCTACCGCGAGCTGGCCGCGGACCGGGCCGGCGCATACCTCACCGGGCAGCCCTCGGCGCTGGCCAGCGCGCTGATGAAGATCACCGGCGAGATCGGGCGGATCCCCACCAAGGACCTGCGCTCGGCCGAGGCCTACAACGCGTTCTTCTTCGCCCCGGCCATCGCTGACAAGTTCAGCCTCACCTCGCTGTTCTCCACGCACCCCTCGCTGGAGAAGCGGATCGACCAGCTGTCGAAGATCTCGGCCGAGCTCGGCCAGCCGATGGCCTGAGACGTCATCCGAGCATCAGACGTACGACGACGTGTAGGAGCTGCAGGACCTCGTGGGATTCATGGACAAGCTGCTCGGTCGCAGCGCGCCGCCCAAGGCCGACCTCGACCAGCTCTTCGCGCTCCCCGACGCCGCGATCAGCCTGGAGGCGGCCGCCGGCTTCAAGCCCACGGGCGTTGGCTCGGTGTGCTTCCGGGCCGCGGAGGGAGGCGCCTTCGCCGAGACCGAGCGCGACGTCCAGGCTCTCCTCGACGCCGACGGCGGCCCGAAGGTGGAGCGGTCGGTCGACTCCTTCGGCTTCACCTGGCTGGTCGTCCGGCACGACCCCTCCGACATGGCCGGCCTGGTCACCGACCTGCACGCGGTCAACACCTCGCTGGAGGGACAGGGCTTCGGGCCGCTGCTGCTGTGCTCGCTGGCCTCGTTCGCCGACGCCGCCGGCCGCCGGCTCGCGCTGGTCTACCTCTACAAGCGCGGCTCGTTCTACCCGTTCGCACCCGCGGGCGGTCCGCAGTCGCAGCAGCGCGACAACGCCCTCGAGCTGCAGGTGCGCGGCACGGTGGCCAACGACCTGCGGGTGGAGCAGGACCTCTCGCGGTGGTTCCCGGTGTGGGGCGCACCGGGCCTGGGCTGAGCTGGCGGGGCGTCGGTCGGCAGCGCTCAGGGGGCCCACTAGGGTCGCCCGCATGAGCGAGCTGCCCTCCGTCGACGACGTCCGTGCCGGCGTCGAGCGCGTCCTCCCGTCCGTCCGCGCCGACCTCGAGGCGCTGGTGCGCATCCCGTCGGTGAGCGAGGACGCCTTCGACCAGCAGAACGTGGCGCGCTCGGCCCAGTTCACCGCCGACCTGCTGCGCGGCGCCGGTCTGGACGACGTCCGGATCCTGCAGGTGGAGGGTGGCCGGCCGGCCGTCCTGGCCCGCCGCCCGGCGCCGGACGGCGCGCCCACCGTGCTGCTGTACGCCCACCACGACGTGCAGCCGCCGGGCGAGGCGGCCAACTGGCACAGCGAGCCGTTCGAGCCGACCGAGCGCGACGGGCGGCTGTACGGCCGCGGTGCCGCCGACGACAAGGCCGGCATCGCCGCCCACCTGGCCGCGCTGCGCGCCTACGACGGGCAGCCGCCGGTCGGCGTCGTCGTGCTGGTGGAGGGCGAGGAGGAGATCGGCTCGCCCACGCTGCCGGCGTTCCTGGAGACCTACGCCGAGCTGCTGGCCGCCGACGTCATGGTGCTGGCCGACTCCACCAACTGGGCGGTCGGTCGCCCGGCGCTCACCACGTCGCTGCGCGGGCTGGTGGACGCGGTGGTGGAGGTGCGCACCCTCGAGCACGCCGTGCACAGCGGCATGTACGGCGGCCCGGTCCCCGACGCGCTTACCGCGCTGGTGCGCCTGCTGGCCACGCTGCACGACGAGGACGGGAACGTCGCGGTGCCGGGCCTGGTCACCGGTGCGGCCGACCCGCTCGACCTCACCGAGGACCAGCTGCGCGCCGACGCCGGGGTGGTCGACGGCGTGCGGCTCATCGGTTCGGGCTCGCTCACCGAGCGGCTGTGGACCCGGCCGGCGGTGGCCGTCATCGGCATCGACGCGCCCACGGTGGCGCACGCCTCCAACACGCTGGTGCCGGTGGCCCGCGCCAAGGTGTCGCTGCGGCTGGCCCCCGGCGACGACTCGCAGCGGGCGATGGATGCGCTGGTGGCGCACCTGGAGGCCAACGCCCCCTGGGGCGCGCACGTGACGGTGCACCGGGGGAGCGCCGGCGAGCCGTTCCAGGGCTCGGGCAGCGGCCCGGCCTACGACGCCGCCCACCGCGCGTTCGGGACCGCCTGGGAGGGCGTGGAGCCGGTGCACACGGGGGTCGGCGGCTCGATCCCGTTCATCGCCGCCTTCGCCGAGCAGTTCCCCGCCGCGCAGATCCTGGTGACCGGCGTCGAGGACCCGGACTCGCGCGCGCACGGCGCCGACGAGAGCCTGCACCTGGGCGAGTTCGCCCGGGTCTGCCTGGCCGAGGCCCTGCTGCTGCGCGAGCTGGCCGCGCCCTCGGCCGCCACCCCCTGACCCCTCGCCGTGATCATGCAACGTACGTGATCATGCAATCGGCGCGATCTTGGTTCTCACGATCGCACCGATTGCATGATCACCGGAATTGCATGATCACGAGAGCAAGTCCCGGGGGTCAGGCGGACTTCACCGAGGTCATCGTGGCGAAGACGACGAGGTTGCCCAGGTAGCGGTGGTGCGCCTTGTCGTACGTGCCGCCGCAGGTGATCAGTCGCAGTCCGGGGTAGTCGAGGTTGCCGTAGACGTCGGCGGTCGGGAACTGGTCCTTGTCGTAGACCTTCCCGCCGGTCACCGTGTACACGGCGACCTTGCCGTCCGCGCGGGTCACCTCGACCTTGTCGCCAGGGACGAGCTTGCCCAGCTGGTAGAACGCGGCCGGGTCGCCGTTCCAGGTGACGTGCCCCTCGATGACGGCGGGGCCCTGCGCGCCCGGGGTCGGAGCCCCGGTGTACCAGCCGACCTGGTCCGGCCGGTCGGGCGCCTTCAGCTCGCCGCTGGGCTCGAGGCCCTCACCGACGAGCGGCTTGTCCAGCCCCATCTTCGGGATGACGATGCGCACCGGCTTCGACGCCGGAAGTGCGGGGGCCGCGACCGGCCCGCTCGGGCTCGGTGCCGGGACCACCCGCTCCGACGCATTGTCGGAGGAGGGCAGCGCCGACGGTGAGGCCGACGACACCGGCTGGGACGGGGTAACACCGGGTGCGCCTGCCACGGTCACTGCGGCCGGGACCGGCGGCGGAGCCGGCTGGTGCGTCGCCGCCCAGCCGATGCTGCCGACGCCGAGGGTGGCCAGGCCGGCGGCCGCCGCGGTGAGAGCACCGCGACGACCGCCGAACCGGGTTGCTGCCACGACGTCAGCGGCTGCCGGCCGCCGTGCGACGGCGGGCGACCAGCAGGGCGCCGGCGCCGGCCAGCGCGGCACCGCCGAACACGATGGCGGGGAGGTCGGCCGGGCTGGAGGAGCCGGTGCCGGTGTTCACCCCGCCCATCGGGGTGTTGCTGACCTGGGCGAGGTGGAGCGCGCCGCAGGCGGCCGGGTCGGTGGCCTCGGCCGGCAGCGACGGGTCCAGGTCGCTCTTGGCGGTGCCGTCGTACTTGCCGTTGCCGTTGTAGTCGACGCCGTGGTCGACGATGTGCAGGTTCTTCAGGTTGGCCGCGACGTCCTTGCTGATGGTGATGGTGCGGTCGTAGTGCAGGTTGCCCTTCGCGTCGGCCACCGGGAAGCGGTCCACGGCCAGGGCGCTGTTCATGCTGGTGTCGCCCTTGGTGGTGAGGGAGATCATCACCGGGCCGTAGAAGCCGGCAGCCTCGGTGGTGGACAGGTGCCCGTCACCGTTCTTGTCCGACGCCTTGGCCTCGGCGGGGGTGGGGCAGTCGAAGGTCTTGCCGGACAGGTCGCCGTGCAGGTGCTGAGCGTGCGGGGCGTTCGGGACGAAGCCATGGCCGTCGATGACGACGTGCAGCTGGGTGCCGTTCAGCGTCACCTGGGCGGTGGCGGTGGCCCCGGAGTTGTTGAGCGAGTCCATCTGGAAGGTGTAGGTGCCGTTGGTCGCGGCGCTCGCGGGAGCGGCCAGCGCGAGCGGCAGGAGCACCGGGGCGAGCATCGGCGCGAGGAACAGCGACTTCTTGACCTTCATGGGAAACCCTTCGCTGGAACCGAGAATCGGACCGGATGACCGCGTCCCTGCTATCGAGGTCGGGACGCTGTCGGACGTGTGAGGTCCGGAGCGGTGGGAGCTGTGGATGGGTCCCCAAGGTAAAGAGTCAGTCAAGTGCGCGGACGGGCGCCGTCTGGACATCAGGAGGGCCCCCGCTCCGGCTGGAGCAGGGGCCCTCGTGAGTTGCTAGCGGTCAGCTGGCCCAGGTGGGGCGCAGCGGCATGTCCGCGCGGCCGTCGTCGTGGGTGCGCACGGCCAGCACTTGGTGCAGCTCGATGCCGCGGCGCTCGAACGCCAGGCGCGAGCCGGCCATGTAGATCCGCCACACCCGTGCGGTCCCCTCCCCGACCTCGGCGACGGCCTCGTCCCAGTGCTCCTCGAGGTTGCGGCCCCAGTCGCGCAGGGTCATCGCGTAGTGCTCGCGCAGGTTCTCCTCGTGCCGCACCTCGAAGCCGTTGTCCTGGATGGCCGACACGATGTGGCCGAGGCCCAGCAGCTCGCCGTCGGGGAAGACGTAGCGGTTGATGAAGCCCTTCTTGCGGATCAGCGGGTCGAGGTTGGTCGGGCGCATGATGCAGTGGTTGAGCAGCCGGCCGCCAGGCTTGAGCTTGCTGTGCAGGAAGCGCACGTAGGAGGGCAGCTGGGCCTTGCCGATGTGCTCGGTGAGGCCGATGGAGCTCACCGCGTCGAAGCCACTCTCGGGCACGTCGCGGTAGTCCAGGTGGCGCACCTCGGCCAGGTCCGACAGGCCGGCGTCGGCGATCGCCTTCTGCGCCCACTCGGCCTGCTGCCGCGAGAGCGTGACGCCCAGGGCCTTGACGCCGTAGTTCTTGGCGGCGTGCATGACCATGCCGCCCCAGCCGCAGCCGACGTCGAGCAGGCGCTGGCCCGGCTGCAGGTCGAGCTTGCGGCACACCAGGTCGAACTTGGTGTACTGCGCCTCCTCCAGGCTGCTGCCCAGCTCCGGGTAGACCGCGCAGGTGTAGGCCATGGACGGGCCGAGCACCCACTCGTAGAACCGGTTGGACACGTCGTAGTGGTGCGAGATGGCCTGGGCGTCGCGGCGCTTGGTGTGCCGCAGCAGCCCGTGCTGCACGACCTCCTGCGGCGGCGGGGCGACCGGGCGCAGCGCCTGCTTGCCGAAGGCCTTGAGGATGTCGAGCCGGTCCCGCCAGGACAGCTTGTCCAGAGTGGACTGGGACATCGCCCGCAGCGCCTCGTAGACGTCGCCCTCCACCTCGAGGTCGCCGGCCACGTAGGCACGCCCGAGGCCGAGCTCGCCGGGGGACTGGACCAGGTAGGAGATGGCGCGGGGGGTGCGCACGTTGACGGCGATCGGCGCGCCGGGCGTGCCCGCGATGCTGCCGTCGTAGGCCGAGAACGTGACGGGCACGTCCGCGCCCACGACCCGCTCGAAGGCGTCGGCGACGCTGATGGTGCTGCGGACGGCACTGCTGGTGGTCCTGCTCATCGTCCCTGTCTCCCTCTGCCCACTTCTCGTCACCGCCGTCATCGGACCGGCAGGGTGCTCAGCGACGCCCCACGCACTTGGCGTAGAGGTCGAGCAGCCTGCTGCCGGGGTCGTACGTCTTCTTCAGCACCTCGTACTGTGCGCCGCCGTAGAGGCGCCAGAACTCGTCCTCTTCGTAGTACGCGGTCGAGTAGAGCGACTTGCGCCCGCCCAGCCGCTCGACCTCGCGCTCGACCAGCCTGTTGTGGTGCCCGTCAGCCTGGCCCGGCTTCAGCCGCACCGTGCCCCAGAAGCCGAAGTTCACGTAGGTGGTGGTGGGGTCGAAGGCGTAGAGGTCCCACACGGCGTCGGGGTCGCTCTGGCGCAGCGGGCAGATCCACACCGGGCGCATGCCGACCTCGCGGTCGAACCAGGCGGCGTAGTCGGCTGCGCGCTCGACCGGGACCTCGATGTCCTGGATGACCTTCTCCCGCGGCGGCAGCCCGCGCGCTCCCTCGACCCGGCGGACGATGCCGTAGCGCTCGTCCAGGGCCACCAGCTTCCAGTACACGTCCGAGCGCAGCTTGGCCTTGGGCCAGAACCGGCGGATGCGAGGGTCCTGTGCGCCGAACGCTCCGGAGCACCAGAACCAGTCGGTGTCCCACCGCCACAGGTAGTCCAGCACGGTGAGGTAGTCCTCGTCCCGGTGCTGGATGGAGCGGTAGAAGACCTCCATGCCGGTGTAGTCCGAGGTGTAGGGCGCCTCGTCCACGAACTCGCCCAGGCACAGGTAGCCCTCGTCCGGGGAGAACAGCACCCCATCCATGAAGTCGACCCGGTGCCCGTCGTGCTCCTGCGTCTGGGCGACCTGCTCGACCGCGGCGAACAACGACGCGGCGTCGGAGAAGCGGACGTGGCGCAGGTGCACGTAGGGCTTGACCGGCTCGAGCTCGATGGTGAGCCGCAAGGTGTAGCCGAGCGTGCCGTAGGAGTTCGGGAAGCCGTAGAACAGGTCGCGGTGCTCGTTGTCGGGCCGAGCGACCACGATGCGCCCGTCGCCGGTCATGACCTCCATCTCGAGCACCGACTCGTGCGGGCAGCCGTTGCGGAACGAGGTCGACTCGATGCCGAGCCCGGTGACGGCGCCGCCGAGGGTGATGGTGCGCAGCTGCGGCACCACCTTGGGCATCAGCCCGTGCGCGAGCGTGACGTCCACCAGGTGCTCGTAGGTGGTCATGCCCTGCACGTCGGCGGTGCGGGCCACCGGGTCGACCGACAGGACGCCGTCGAAGGCCCGCACGTCCAGGCCCGGTGTGGTCGTGGCCGCGCGCGGGCGGAAGAGGTTGGAGGTGCGCTTGGCCAGGCGGACGGGGGAGCCGGGCGGGATGGCGGCGTACTGCTCGAGCAGTCGCTGCTTCCGGGTCTCGTAGGCCGCGTGGTCGTTCACAGGCGGACGCTAGCCGTCCCGCGCGCCGAGGTCCAACGCGCTCGCCGCCTTGCTGGTTCCGGCTGGGCTCGTGCCGGCCGTAGTGGTTCCGGCTGCGGTAGCTCCGGCGGCGAGTGCTGCCCGGTGGGCGAGCAGGGCCAGACCGAAGCCGAGCGCGAGGGCGCAGGTGTGACCCAGGTCGGTGAAGGTGGGGCGCACCAGCAGCGGGCCGACGAAGAAGACGACCAGCCCGGCGACGTACCACGGGCGGTAGGAGCGGGCGACGCGCGGAGTGAGGAGCGCGGCGACGCACGCCAGCCCGTAGCTGATGCCGACGTCCGGCTCGTGCGCCACGGATGCGGCCAGCCGGCCGTGCCGGATGCCGGCGACCAGGACGCTGGCCACCAGCAGCGTGGCGCCCACGTGCCCGACGAGCGCTGCGACGACCGTCGGCCCGCGCCCCAGCCAGCGCTGCGCGGCGGCGTAGGCCAGCGCCAGGAATGGGATCATCCACAGCCCGAGCACGTCGCTGACGACGAACGCGCTCACCAGCAGCACCGAGAACGGGTGATCGCGCAGGTTGGCGAGATTGGTGCTCGACTGCAGGACGACGCGGTCGTGCACCGGCTGCGGGACGGCGGCCAGCACGAGCGCGACGGCGACGACCACGAGCGAGTAGCCAACGGCCAGGTCGCTGCCGCGGACCAGACGCCAGGCGCGGCGGGCGAGGGCTCGCACCTGCGGTCGCGTGGGGCGCGCGGGCAGGGCGAGCAGACGTCTCACCCCTTCAGAGTCACCAGCGCCGGGCAACGTGACGGTCAAGCGCAGGCCTCCCTTTGGCCTGGTCGTGCAGCGCGAGCGACAGTAGGGGAGGAGCACGGCCGGGAGCAGGAGCGGAGAGGGGTGCGCGGTGACGCTGACCAACCCCGCGGTGCCCGGCGCGCTGGTCCTGCTCGCGGCGCTGCTCACGGTGGCCCTGGTGCGCTGGCTGCGCGCCTCGCGGCGCCGCCGTGTGCGCGCCCGGCGGACCCTGGTGGCCACCGTCGCCGCCACGGCCACCCTGTGGACGCTGTGCGGAGCCGCGGCGGCCAACGCCTGGTTCGACTACCTGCCCACCCCCGACGCGGTGGCCGAGGCGGCCGTGGGCGTCGCCCGCGCCGACGCCGACCCGGTGGTGCCCCGCATCGACCAGGTGGCCACCGACCCGCGGCTGCGCGCGCAGGCCGCCCGCGCCGGGGCGCTGGTCACCGTGCCGGCCGACCCCACCGGGACCGGCATCCTCGACGACCGCGTGCTGGTGTGGCTCCCGCCGCAGTACGTCACCGAGCCGGGTCGGCGCTTCCCGGCGGTCTACCTGCTGCACGGCTCGCCAGGGGTGCCGGCGGACTTCCTGCACGGCGGCCAGGTGCTGGCCTCCGCGCGCAACCAGGCCGCCTCGGGCCACCCGGCCGTCCTGGTCATCCCGCGGATGTCGCGCGGCTGGCTGGACGACTCCGAGTGCGTGGACGGCCGGCACACCCTGGCGGCCACCTGGCTGCTGCACCGGGTCATCCCCGCCGTCGACGCCGCCGTCCGCACCATCCCCACGCGCGCCGGCCGGACCGTTGCCGGCAACAGCGCCGGCGGCTACTGCGCGCTGAACCTGGGCCTGCGCCACCGCGACGTCTTCTCCGCCGTGCTGGACATGAGCGGCTACACCAAGCCCACCTACACCGGCGGCATGAGCGCGCTCTACGGCCCCGACGCCGCCCGTCGCGCCGCGCAGGACGACCCCTCCCGCTACGTCGCCCACCTCGCCCCAGGCCCGCCGCTGCGCGTGCGCATGGACGTCGGCCGCGAGGACGCCCTGCCGCGCCGCGAGATGCTCGCCCTGATCCCGCGGCTGCGCGCCCACGGCGTCGAGGTCACCTACGTCGAGCACCCCGGCGCGCACACGTTCTGGGTGTGGGACCCGGCGCTCGCGCAGGGCCTGGGGTGGGCGCTCGGCGGGGGGTGAGCGAGGCAAGGTCAACGGCGCTGGTGACAGCGGGGGAGTCACGCAGGGCGCCGGTTGCGCGGCCGGCGGCGGCTGGTCTGGGCAAGGTCAAAGGCGCTGGTGACGGCAGCAGCCGTGCGGGTGGCGCGTTGCGCGGCCGGGCGGCGGCCCGGTCGTCCGAGTGGAAGGTTGATGCCCGACACGCCGGCGTGTCGGACAAACAGCCCTCCAATCGATCTTGCGACTGGGTATGACGCGCAAAATGTGACGTTGTTGCAGGGAAAACAGGCGCGTCACGACAAGAACGTCGCACTTTGCGGCCCGAGGACCGCGGCCCGGCAGCCCCATCGCCCGGCGCCTGACTCCCTCCGTCAACAGCGCCTTTCACCCACGCGCATACCTCAGCCGCCGTCCAGAGCCGCTTCCGACGGAGAGCGCCCCTCAGTCCTGCGCAGCCCCCTGGCTCGGGACCGCACCCACGCCCGGCAGCGCGAGCATCCGCTCCAGGGCCACCCGGGCCCAGTGCGCGGTGTCCTCGTCGACCACGATCCGGTTGACGACGCGGCCCTCGACCAGCGACTCGAGCGCCCAGACCAGGTGCGGCAGGTCGATGCGGTTCATGGTGGAGCAGAAGCAGACGGTGCGGTCGAGGTAGACGACCTGCTTGTCCGGGTGGGCCTTGGCCAGGCGCTGGACCAGGTTCAGCTCCGTGCCGATGGCCCACGCCGACCCGGCTGGCGCCGCCTCGAGGGTCCTGATGATGTGCTCGGTGGAGCCGACCGAGTCGGCCTTCACGACCACCTCGTGCCGGCACTCGGGGTGCACCAGCACGTTGATGCCGGGCACGCGCTCGCGGACCTCGTCGACGTTGTCCGGGCTGAACCGTCCGTGCACGGAGCAGTGCCCCCGCCACAGGATCATCGTGGCCGCGCGCAGCTGCTCGACGGTCAGCCCGCCGTGCGGCTTGTGCGGGTCCCAGACCACGCAGTCCCCGAGGGAGAGGCCGAGCTGCAGCACCGCGGTGTTGCGGCCCAGGTGCTGGTCGGGCAGGAAGAGCACCTTGCTGCCCTGGGTGAAGGCCCACTCCAGGGACTGCTTGGCGTTGGAGGAGGTGCAGATCGTGCCGCCGTGCCGCCCGGTGAACGCCTTGATGGCGGCGGAGGAGTTCATGTAGGAGACCGGCACGACGTCGTCGGCCACGCCGGCCTCCACCAGCGCGTCCCAGCACTCCTCCACCTGGGTGGCGCTGGCCATGTCGGCCATCGAGCAGCCGGCGGCCAGGTCCGGCAGCACCACCTGCTGGTGCGGGCCGGTGAGGATGTCGGCCGACTCGGCCATGAAGTGCACGCCGCAGAAAACGACGAACTCGGCGTCGGGCCGGGCGGCGGCGTCGCGGGAGAGCTTGAAGGAGTCGCCGGTGACGTCCGCGAACTCGATGACCTCGTCGCGCTGGTAGTGGTGGCCGAGCACGAACACCCGCTCGCCCAGGGCGGCTTTGGCGGCCCGTGCGCGAGCGACGAGATCCGGGTCGCTGGGGGAGGGGAGGTCGCCTGGGCACTCGACGCCGCGCTCGCTGGCCAGGTCCGTGTCGCGGCCGAGCAGCAGCAGGGCCAGCGGGGTGGGCTCGACACCCTCGGGCAGACCGAGGTCGGTAGTGGTCACGGGGGAAGCTCCTCACCAGCGCCCGACGGCGGCGGGCGCGCACGCGCCTGCGCGCACGATCCTAGGACGCCTGTTCGCGGCGCCCACGGCCGTGGGTCCCGGTGCTCGTGCGGCAGACTGCGCCCTCGTGCGCGTCCTCATCGCTCCGGACAAGTTCGCCGGCACCCTCACCGCGGTGCAGGCCGCCGAGGCCATCGCGGAGGGCTGGCGGCAGACGTCACCCGGCGACGACCTGGTGCTGGCCCCGTTGGCCGACGGCGGTCCCGGCTTCCTCGACGCCGTGCACGCCGCGCTCGGCGGCCAGCTGCTCGCGGTGCCGGCCACCGACCCGCTCGGGCGCGAGGTGGCCGCGCCGGTCCTCGTCGTCGGCGACACCGCCTACGTGGAGGCGGCCGAGGCGTGCGGGCTGGCGCTGGTGGCGCCGGAGGACCGCGACCCCACGGTCACCAGCACCTACGGCGTCGGCGCGCTGGTCCTGGCCGCGCTCGAGTCGGGCGTGCGCCGGCTGGTGGTCGGGGTGGGCGGCAGCGCCACCAACGACGGCGGCGCGGGCCTGCTCGACGCGCTGGGAGCCCGGGTGGTGGACGGGCCGGCGGACGCGCTGCGGCGCGGCGGACTGAGCCTCGCCGCGGTCGCCGACGTCGACCTCGGGCCGGCCCGCGAGCGGCTGGCCGGGGTGGAGCTGGTGCTGGCCAGCGACGTCGACTCCCCGCTGGCCGGCCCGGGCGGGGCGAGCATGGCGTTCGCCGCGCAGAAGGGCGCGAGCTTCGAGCAGGCCGCCGAGCTGGACGCGGCCCTGGCCCACTGGGGGCGCATCACCGACGAGAAGACCGCCCGCTCCGCCGGCGCCGGGGCTGCCGGCGGGCTCGGGCACGCGCTGCTGCTGCTCGGCGCGCGCCGGGAGAACGGTGTCGAGGTGGTGATGCGCGCCACCGGGTTCGCCGACGCCGTGGCGCAGGTCGACCTCGTGATCACCGGGGAGGGCAGCTTCGACGCCACCTCCCTGCGCGGCAAGGTCCCGGCCGGCGTCGCCCGGGCGGCCACCGCCGTCGGCCGGCCGGTCATCGTGCTGGCCGGTCGGGTGGAGGTGGGACGGCGGGAGATGGCCGCCACCGGGGTGGAGTCCGCCTACGCCTGCGCGGAGACCCCGGACCAGGTGGCGGCGGCGATGGCCCGCCCGGCCGAGGTGCTCACCGCGCTGGCCGCCCGGGTGGCCAGGACCTGGTCGCACCACTAGCCGTCAGGCGGGTATCGCCGGCGCGACTGTGCGGTGCGCACCGCTGGGTTGGAGTGCGTGTGCCACCATGGGGAAGCACCAGAGGGAGCCCCGGACCATCGGGGATGCACCATCGGGAATGCTCAGACGCGCGAGTGTGCTGTCAGGCCGCGAGAGGCGTCACCACCAGATCGGGAGCCCACGCATGACCGTCCAGGACGAGACCACCCAGAGCGGCATCCTCCTCACCGAGACCGCTGCGTCCAAGGTGAAGAGCCTGCTCGAGCAGGAGGGTCGCGACGACCTGGCCCTGCGCGTCGCCGTGCAGCCCGGTGGCTGCTCCGGCCTGCGCTACCAGCTGTTCTTCGACGAGCGCTCGCTCGACGGCGACGTCGTCAAGGACTTCGGCGGGGTCAACGTCGTCGTCGACCGGATGAGCGCCCCCTACCTGGGCGGCGCCACGATCGACTTCGTCGACACCATCGAGAAGCAGGGCTTCACCATCGACAACCCCAACGCCACCGGCTCCTGCGCCTGCGGCGACTCGTTCCACTAGGAACGCCCGCTCGGCCCGCCCGAGCGCTCGCTCCGCACGACCGGCCGGTCCCCTCGTCCACGAGGGGGCCGGCCGTCCTCGTCCGCGGGCCGTCCGAGGCCGAGGAAGGGTCAGCCGGTGCCGGTGCCGGTGCCGGCCCCGCTGACCGAGCCGCCGACCGAGCCGGTCGCCGCGCCCCCGCCGACCCCGGTCGTGCCGGAGCCGAGCGGCACCAGGGCCTCCGGGGCCACTGCCACCCGCACCACCGGCGGACCACCCCGCACCTGCAGCTCCCACGCCGGGACCAGCAGGCGCCCCGACGTCCCGACGTCGAGGACGAGCGCCAGGTGGCCGCCGGTGATCGCCACGTTCGCCGGCCCGCCGCAGGCCGGCGACGCCCCGTCCGGCCCGGTGACGGCGGGGCAGGCCGGCAGCGGGACCGGCTCCTGCGCCAGCGCGTCCACCAGGTCCGAGGCCGAGCGCAGCGGGTAGGTCCGGCCGGGGGCCGTAGCGGACAGCCCGAGCCAGCCGTAGGCCCAGACCACCCGGTCGCCCGCCACCGCCGCGGCTGTCTGCACCCCGAAGGCGTCGGTGCCACCCACCGTGGGGGTGGCCCGGACCTGCGTGGGTGGGTCACCGTCGATGCCGCCGACGACCTCCGGCGGCCCCAGCGGCGTGCTGCTGCCGGCCGCCAGCACCGGCCCGGCCAGTTCCTGCGCCCTCGACGGCGCGGTCGTGCCGGCCTCCGGCGAGCCGGCGTCGGGGGGTGCGCAGCCCACCGCAGAGCCCTGGTCGCCCCATGCGTCGGGCTGGTCGGGCACCGGGAGGCAGGCAGGGCTGAGCTGGTCGAGGTAGGTCCGCGGCGCACCCTGCACCGCCGCGACGCGCAGCACCCGGGGACCGTCGGCGACGCTGATCGTCCGCCCGTCGCGCCGGGCGGCGGAGGTGAGCCCGAGCGCGCGGGCGAGCGCGCTGACCCGGCCCAGCAGCTCGGCGTCAGGGACGGCGGCCAGCTGCCACACGGCGGCCCTCCGGGGACCGTCCGGAAGTGGGCCGACCACGTGATAGCCACCCGGGCCGCTCACCCGGCCGCCCTCGGCTGCCACCGCCACCCCCGCCGGTGCCCGGCCCGCGCTGGCCAGGGCGAGCCGGCCGTCGGGCCCCTGGCCGCAGCCGGCCAGCGGGAGCGCGGCGGCGACCAGCGCGACGAGGGCCGCCGGGATCCGGCCCGGCCGGCGCAGCGCCGGTGCGCGTCGATGCGGCTGAGCCCGACCGGGCTGAGGGGCGATCACCCCGGTGCGACGCGGCGGACGCGGTGAGGGTTCCACGCGCCGCCGGACGCCGTCAGGGGGCACGGCGGACGGCGTAGGTGAGCAGCGCCAGCTGCCCCTGCCGGCTCACAGCGGTGAGGGTGAGGTCGCGGGCCAGCAGCCGCCGGGGGAGCAGCGGCGCGCCGGCGCCCAGGGTCACCGGCGCCACCTGCACCTGCAGCTCGTCCAGCAGCCCGGCGTCGGCGAACTGGCCGGCCAGCCCGCCGCCGCCGCCCAGCCACACGTCCTTCTCGCCGGCCGCCCGCAGCATCTGCTCGTGCACCGGGCGCACGTCGCCGTGGACGAGCCGGACGTCGGCGCCGGGGATGCGCGGGAGGTCGCGGTGGGTGAAGACCCAGCACGGCGTGGTGCCATAGGAGGCGGTCCACCGCTCGGGGTGGGCCAGCAGGTCCTCGTGGCCGAGGACCCAGAGATAGGTGGTGGCACCCATCGCCATGGCGCCGATGCCGGCGAAGAACCGGCCGAACGGGTCGTCGTCGGGTGTCGACCCGGTGTCCACCTCGAACAGCCAGTCCAGCGAGTTCTCCGGGTCGGCGAGGAAGCCGTCCAGGCTGCTGGCGGTGTAGTAGACCGTGCGCGGGCGGGCCACCCTCGACCAGAGCAGCTAGCGGCGGGCGTCGTCCCACGCGGGGATCGTGGCCAGGTTGGCGGCGACCGCCTCGCACAGCGGCACCCAGGACGCCCAGCCGTTGCGGCTGCCGCCTCCGACGGGCTCGGTGCGGGCGGCGGGCACGACGGCGAGCCGGTCCGTGGCGAGATCGGTGGCCAGAGCGGCGGTCTCAGAGCTCATCCCGCCACGCTAGGGCGACGCGGCCTGCGGGGGAACGGGTACCCGCGGGTAGGGTTGCGGCCCGTCCGAACGCCTCGACGTCGACGGGAGTGCGCGCGTGCGCATCGCGGTCACCGGGTCCATCGCCACCGACCACCTCATGAGCTTCCCCGGTCGGTTCACCGACTCCCTGGTCGCCGACAAGCTCGATCGCGTCTCGCTGTCCTTCCTCGTCGACGACCTCGAGGTCCGCCGCGGCGGGGTGGCGGCCAACATCGCCTTCGGGATGGGCTGCCTGGGCCTGTCGCCGCTGCTGGTCGGCGCCGTGGGCGCCGACTTCGACGAGTACCGCGCCTGGCTGGAGCGCCACGGGGTGGACACCAGCGGGGTCCACGTCTCCGAGCTCAAGCACACCGCCCGGTTTGTCTGCACCACCGACTCCGACCACAACCAGATCGCGTCGTTCTACCCGGGGGCGATGAGCGAGGCCCGGCTGATCGAGCTCGGCGCGCTGGCCGAGCGGCACGGCGGGGTGGACCTGGTGCTCATCGGCGCCGACGACCCGGCCGCGATGCTCCGGCACACCGAGGAGTGCCGCCAGCGCGGGTTGCCCTTCGCCGCCGACCCGTCCCAGCAGCTCGCCCGCATGCACCGGGACGAGATCCGCGAGCTCATCGACGGCGCGCGGTACCTGTTCACCAACGAGTACGAGGCCGCGCTCACCGAGCAGAAGACCGGCTGGTCCTCCGGGGACATCCTGGAGCGGGTGGACGTGCGGGTCACCACGCTCGGGCCGCGCGGCGCGCTGGTGGAGCGCAAGGGGCAGCGCGGCGTGCACGTCGACGTCGTCGCCGAGGAGCGCAAGGCCGATCCCACCGGTGTCGGCGACGCCTTCCGCGCCGGCTTCCTCACCGGTGTCGCCTGGGGGCTGGAGGACCGGCGGTGCGTGCAGGTCGGCTCGCTGCTGGCCACCTACGTCATCGAGACGATCGGCACCCAGGAGTACGAGCTGTCCCGCAGCCACTTCCTCGAGCGGATGGCCAAGGCCTACGGCGACGACGCCGCCGCCGAGGTGGAGCCGCACGTGCGCTGCCCCAAGCCCTGAGGACTGGCTGAGCCGGTGCCGGTCGAGCCGCCTCCCTGCCGCTGGGCCCTGCCCCGGCCCGACCGCCCGCTGCTGGGCGAGGTGGCCGGCGTCGGCGCCGACCTCGCGCCGGGCACCCTGCTGGCCGCCTACCGCCGCGGGCTGTTCCCGATGCGGCTGGAGGGGGTGGCCGGGCCGCTGGGCTGGTGGTCGCCGGACCCGCGCGGGGTGCTGCCGCTGGACGGGCTGCGGGTCTCCCGGTCGCTGCGGCAGGCGTGCCGGCGCTACGAGGTGCGGGTGGACACCGCGTTCGACGCCGTGGTGGAGGGCTGCGCCGACGGCACCCGCGAGGGTGCCTGGATCGGCCCGGACATCCGCGCGGCCTACGGCGAGCTGCACCGCCTGGGGTGGGCGCACTCGGTGGAGACCTGGCACGAGGGCGAGCTGGTCGGCGGCCTCTACGGCGTGGCGATCGGCGGTCTGTTCGCCGGCGAGTCGATGTTCCACCGCGCGCGCGACGCCTCCAAGGTCGCCCTGGTCGGGCTGGTGCGCCTGCTGGCCGCCGACGCCGACCCCGAGCGCCTGCTCGACGTCCAGTGGGCCACCCCGCACCTGGCCTCCCTCGGCGTGGTCGAGCTGCGCCGCAAGCACTACCTCAAGGCCCTCGCCCGCGCGCTGACCCGCCCCCTGCCCGCAGCCTTCGACGACGGCCGCCACCCTGAACCCTGTTCGTGATCATGCAATCCCGGTGATCATGCAATCGCGGTGATCATGCCGTCGAAGATCACGTGAATTGCATGATCGCGCCGATTGCATGATCACCAGGGGGAGAGGGGTCAGGTGAGGCGGCGGACCAGGTGGGCGGGGGAGCGTCCGTCGGGCAGGGTGGCTTCGCCGAGGGACTCCTGCACCCGCATCCGGCACCAGGCGGGGATGTCCACCCGGGCGGCCGGGTCGTCGGCGAGCACCGCGACCACCCCGCCCACCGGCACCTCGCCGATCCGGCGGGCCAGCTCGATGACCGGCAGGGGGCAGCGCTTGCCCAGGGTGTCGAGCACCAGGTCCGGCTGCAGGTCTGGCTGCTGGTCGGGCTGGGCGCCGCTCACAGGCCCGCCACCCCGGCCGCGGAGCGGACCTCGGCGACCACCCGGGGCAGGTCCTCGAGGAAGGCGTCGACGTCGGCGCCGCTGGTGCCGTAGGGCAGCGAGACCCGCACGTTGCCGTGGGTGAGCACCCCCATCGCCTCCAGCACGTGGCTGGGCCGCAGGGTGCTCGACGTGCAGGACGAGCCCGAGCTCACCGAGTGCCCCGCCCGCGCCAGCCCGGTGACCAGCGCCTCGCCGTCCACGTAGAGGCAGGAGAAGGTGACGATGTGCGGCAGCCGCAGGTCGGGGTGGCCCACCACCTCGACGTCGGGGACGCGGCGCGTCACCTCGGTGCGGATGCGCTCCACCAGGGCGGACAGGCGCGCGGACTCGCCCGCCTCGGCCGCCGGGTCGGCGCGGATCGACTCCAGCGCGGACGCCGCGCCCAGCGCGGCGGGCAGCGGCGGGGCGCCCGGGAAGCGACCGGCCTCCCGCTCGTCCTCGGGCCAGGGGGAGCGCCAGCGCACCGGCCGGCGCACCACCAGGACGCCCACCCCGGGCGGCCCGCCCCACTTGTGCGCGCTGGCGGCCAGCACCGACCAGCCGGCGGGCACCGGCATCCGGCCGACCGACTGCGCGGCGTCCACCAGAAGGGGCACGCCCAGCCGGCCGCACCCGGCGGCCACCTCCGCCACCGGCTGCAGGGTGCCGACCTCGTGGTTGCCGCTCTGCAGGCAGGCCGCGGCAGCCCGCGCGCCGTCCTGCCCGGCCACCGCGGCCAGGAACTCCTCGACGTCGACCCGGCCGGTGCGGTCCACGGGCACGACGCTCACCTCGCCACCGGCGGCGGCATGCGCGTCGGCCGCGCGCAGCACCGCGGAGTGCTCGACGGCGCTCACCACGACCCGGCCCGGCTCCCCGTCGCGGCGGGCGGCCGCCGTGAGCAGGCCGAGCAGGCCGGTGTGCACTGCCGTGGTGCCGGAGGAGGTGAAGGAGACCTCGTCCGGGTGGGCGCCCAGCGCGTGGGCCACTCCGGCCCGCGCCGCGTCCAGCAGGGCAGCGGCGCGCCGCCCCTCGGGGTGCAGCCGGGACGGGTCCGCCCATCCGCGCTCGAGGGTCGCCGCCCACGCGGCGCGCGCCGCCGGGTGCGGCGGCTGCGCGGAGGCGGCGTCGAGGTAGGCCACGGCATCGACGCTACTGGACGGCTGGGGGCCGCCCCGAGGCTCTCGGACCCGTCATGCCCGGCCCGCTCGAAGGGAGGAGCGGAGGGAAGTGAACGTGTTCGACTCGCCGGGGTGCAGGCGGCCCCCACGGCGGCGATCAGGCAGGCCCGGTAGTAGGGTGACGCCGATCTGAGAAAGCTCCATCCGTACGCTCGGGAAGGCCTGCGAGTTGCGTCCCTCAGCCACCGCCCGCCAGGGTCGGCGCCGCCGTCGTCTGGCGCCCCTGGCGCTCGTCACGGGTCTGCTGCTCACCACCACCGGCTGCTCGCAGAGCACCGTGGACCAGTGGAAGCGCGCCGGCCTGCCCGCCGGGATCACCAACCAGGCCAACCGCATCACCTCGCTGTGGACCAGCGCCTGGATCGCCGCGCTGATCGTCGGCGTGCTGGTCTGGGGCCTGATCCTGTGGGCCACCATCGCCTTCCGTCGCCGCAAGAACGAGACCGGCCTGCCGGCGCAGGTGCGCTACAACCTGCCGATCGAGATTCTCTACACCGCGGTCCCGCTGGTCCTCGTCCTCACCTTCTTCTACTTCACCGCGCGCGACGAGTCGGCCATCACCAAGATCGACAAGAACGTCGACGTGAAGATCAACGTGGTGGCCAAGCGGTGGAGCTGGGACTTCAACTACCTGGACCAGCAGGGCAAGCCGGTCGTCTACGAGTCCGGCACCCCCGGCCAGCCGCCCACCCTGTGGCTGCCGCAGGGCGAGTCGGTGGAGTACATCCTCACCTCGCGCGATGTCATCCACTCGTTCTGGGTGCCGACCTTCCTGTTCAAGATGGACGTCATCCCCGGCCGGGTGAACCGCTTCGAGGCCACCGCCGAGAAGCTGGGCACCTACGCCGGCAAGTGCGCCGAGCTGTGCGGCGTCGACCACTCCCGGATGCTGTTCAACGTCAAGGTCGTCAGCCCGCAGGACTACGAGCAGCACCTCAAGGACCTCGCCGCGGCCGGACAGACCGGTGCGCTGCCGAGCACCCTTGGCCCGGACAGCAGCCTGGACCAGGGCGAGGGCGGCGCCGGCCCGTCCGGGCAGACCGGCCCCGAGGGCACCACGAACAACCCTGCCTCCGGCGGCTCCAACGGCACCGGGGAGTCCGGCATCGGCGGCGGAAGCCCCAACCCGCCGTCCCAGAACTAGCGGCACAGCACCCAGCGCAGATCAGTAGGAGAACCTGACGTGACCCTCACGAGCGAGCCGCGCGTCGCCACGACGTCGGCACTGCCGCCGCGGCCCACTCGCCGCGGCAACATCGTGGTGCGCTGGATGACGTCCACGGACCACAAGACGATCGGCTACATGTACCTGATCGCCTCGTTCTCGTTCTTCCTCCTGGGCGGGCTCATGGCGCTGGTCATGCGCGCCGAGCTGGCCCGGCCGGGGCTGCAGTTCCTGACGAACGAGCAGTACAACCAGCTGTTCACGATGCACGGCACGATCATGCTGCTGCTGTTCGCGACGCCGCTGTTCATCGGCTTCGGCAACGTCATCGTCCCGCTGCAGATCGGCGCCCCGGACGTCGCCTTCCCGCGGCTGAACATGTTCAGCTTCTATCTCTTCCTGTTCGGCGGCCTGATCGCCGTGTCCGGCTTCCTGCTGCCCGGCGGTGCCGCCTCCTTCGGCTGGTTCGCCTACGCGCCGCTGTCCGGCCCGGTGTTCTCGCCCAACACGGGCTCGGACCTGTGGATCATGGGTCTGGCCATCGGCGGTCTGGGCACGATCCTCGGTGCGGTCAACTTCATCACCACGATCTTCTGCATGCGCGCGCCGGGCATGACCATGTTCCGGATGCCGATCTTCACCTGGAACATCCTGCTCACCAGCGTGCTGGTGCTCATGGCGTTCCCGGTGCTGGCGGCAGCGCTGCTCGCGCTGGAGGCCGACCGTCGGTTCGGGGCGCACGTGTTCGACCCGCAGAACGGCGGCCCCATCCTCTGGCAGCACCTGTTCTGGTTCTTCGGGCACCCCGAGGTCTACATCATCGCGCTGCCGTTCTTCGGCATCGTCACCGAGATCTTCCCGGTGTTCAGCCGCAAGCCGGTGTTCGGCTACAAGGGCCTGGTCTTCGCCACCATCGCCATCGCCGGTCTGTCGGTCACCGTGTGGGCGCACCACATGTTCGTCACCGGCGCGGTGCTGCTGCCCTTCTTCAGCTTCATGACGATGCTCATCGCGGTGCCGACCGGCGTGAAGTTCTTCAACTGGATCGGCACGATGTGGCGCGGGTCCCTCACCTTCGAGACGCCGATGCTGTGGTCGATCGGCTTCCTCATCACGTTCCTGTTCGGTGGCCTGACCGGCATCATCCTGGCCAGCCCGCCGCTGGACTTCCACGTGTCCGACTCCTACTTCGTCGTGGCGCACTTCCACTACGTCGTGTTCGGCACCGTGGTGTTCGCGATGTTCGCCGGTTTTTACTTCTGGTGGCCCAAGTTCACCGGCAAGATGCTCGACGAGAAGCTGGGCAAGCTGCACTTCTGGACGCTGTTCATCGGCTTCCACACCACCTTCCTGGTGCAGCACTGGCTCGGTGTGGAGGGCATGCCGCGCCGTTACGCCGACTACCTGGCGGCCGACGGCTTCACCACGCTCAACACCATCTCCTCCATCGGCGCGTTCCTGCTCGGCGCCTCCACACTGCCGTTCCTCTACAACGTGTGGATCACCGCCAAGCGGGCCCCCAAGGTCACCGTCGACGACCCGTGGGGCTACGGCGCCTCGCTGGAGTGGGCCACCTCGTGCCCGCCGCCGCGGCACAACTTCGTGTCGCTGCCGCGGATCCGCTCGGAGCGTCCGGCGTTCGACCTGCACCACCCCGAGGTCGTCCACGTCGACAGCCCGACGCCGAACAAGAACCTCATCGACCAGTTCTACGGTGAGCCGGACCTGGAGGGTCGCAAGTGAAGATCGAGGGCTGGCTGTTCGCCTCCGGCACCGTCTTCTACGGCCTGGTCGCGATCGTCTACTGGTTCGTCTCCGGCGAGCCGGTCGGCACCACCGCCCTGGCGCTCACCGCCGGGCTCGCGTTCCTGATCGGCTTCTACGTCCTGTTCACGGCGCGGCGCATCGACCCGCGGCCGGAGGACCGGGTGGACGCCGAGATCTCCGAGGGCGCGGGCGAGCTGGGCTTCTACAGCCCGCACTCGTGGTGGCCGCTCCCAGTCGCCTTCGGTGCTGCCGTCTGCGCGGCCGGGCTCGCGGTCGGCTGGTGGCTGCTCTACATCGGCGTGGTCATCCTCGGCCTGTCGGTCATCGGATTCGTCTTCGAGTACTACCGCGGCGAGCACGCGCACTGACGCCGCCGCACCGTCCGCCCGCGAGGCGGGACCCGTTGGGGTCCCGCCTCGCGCGTTCTCGTCACCAGGGCGCGCCGGATTGGTGACCAGGTTGGTGACCAGGTTGGTGACCCGTTGTGCGCAGACCTGGCCGCAGCATGCCGAGAAGTAGGCGAAACTGGTCACGCTTCACCGGCCCGTCGGGGGGCTCGGCGGGAGCACCAGCGTCACGGAGGCACGGGTGGCAAGCACAGGTCGGCTGCCTGATCGTGGGCTGCCTGGTCGTCGGCTGCGTCGGCGCGGCGCAGGACTGGTCCTGATCGCGGTCGCGGGCCTGCTGGCCACCAGCGGCTGCCAGCCCGCTGCGACCGGTCAGGCCGCGGCGCAGCGACCGGCGGCGCCGGCCGTGAGCAGTGCGCCCGTGCCGGTGTCCCTGCACGTCACGCCCGCCGACGCCGCCACGGGAGTGCGCCCCGACGCCGCGGTCCAGGTCTCCGCCACGCACGGCACGCTCACCTCGGTGCAGGTGCTCGCTGCCGGCGCGAAGACCCCGTTGAGCGGCGCGCTGAGTGCGGACAAGGCGAGCTGGCGCGCGGACGAACCGCTGCTGCCGGGTACCACCTACGTCGTCAGCACCGAGGCCGTCGGGAAGACCGGCAGCGTCCGGCAGACCTCCAGCTTCCGCACGCTCACTCCGACGGGCAAGCTCACCACCTCGATCACGCCGCTGTCCGGACGCACCTACGGCGTCGGCATGCCGATCGTCATCACCTTCGACGCCAGGGTGAAGGACAAGGCGGCGGTGCAGCGTCGGCTCACCGTGACCTCCTCCAAGCCGGTGCAAGGCTCCTGGCACTGGGACAGCGACACGGTGGTCGAGTACCGGCCGCAGACCTACTGGCCGGCCTACACCTCGGTGACCGTCGGGGTGAGGCTCAAGGGGGTCGACGGCGGGGGAGGGGCCTGGGGGGTCAGCGACCGCACCGTGCGCTTCGAGATCGGCTCGGCCACAATCAGCAAGGTCGACGTGAAGAAGCTGACCATGACGGTCTACCGCGACGGCAGCGTGCTCAAGGTCGTGCCGGTGACCACCGGCAAGGACGGCTTCCTGACCCGCAACGGGGTCAAGGTGATCTCGGAGAAGCACCGCACCATCCAGATGGACGCGGCCACCCTGAACATCCCCAAGGACTCCAAGGACTACTACAACCTCAAGGTCGAGTACGCGCTGCGGGTCACCTGGAGCGGGGAGTTCGTCCACGCTGCCCCCTGGTCGGTGGGGCAGCAGGGCAGCGCGCGGGTGAGCCACGGCTGCGTCGGCATGAGCATGGCCGACGGCGCCTGGTTCTTCGACCAGAGCAAGGTCGGCGACGTCATCGAGGTCAGCGGGTCCCCGCGCCAGCTCGAGCCCGGCAACGGTTGGACCCTGTGGAACGTCCCGTGGGCCCAGTGGCAGGCGGGCAGCGCGCTGTAGGCCGTGCACCGGGCCGGCGGCGGCGTCGGTAGGCTCGCGCGGGCGGTCGTCGCAGACCGTGCCCTCCGTCCCATCCGCCGCCTGTCCGGGAGGACCACGTGCAGGACATCGCCGTCTTCAGCGGGTCCGCGCACCCGGAGCTGGCTGCTGCGGTCTGCCACCACCTGGGGATCCCGCTCTCGCCGGTCCTGGTGGAGCGCTTCGCGAACGACTGCCTGCAGGTGCAGCTGCAGGCCAACTGCCGCGAGCGCGACGTCTTTCTCATCCAGCCCCTGGTCACGCCGGTGCAGGAGCACCTGGTCGAGCTGCTGCTGATGATCGACGCCGCCCGCGGAGCCTCGGCCGGACGGATCACCGTGGTGCTGCCGCACTACGCCTACGCCCGCTCGGACAAGAAGGACGCCCCCCGCATCTCGATCGGCGGACGGCTGGTGGCCGACCTGCTGGTGGCCGCCGGAGCTGACCGGGTGCTGGCCATGACGCTGCACTCGCCGCAGGTGCACGGGTTCTTCAGCGTGCCGGTGGACCACCTGCACGCGCTGCGCGAGCTGGCCGGTCACTTCACCGACCCCTCCACCGATCTGGACCTGTCCCGCACCACCGTGGTCTCCCCGGACCTCGGCAACGCCAAGGAGGCCGCGGCGTTCGCCCGGATGCTCGGGGTACCGGTCGCCGCCGGAGCCAAGCAGCGCTTCCCGGACGACCGGGTCAGCATCACCTCGATCATCGGCGAGGTCGCCGGCCGCGACGTCATCGTGCTCGACGACGAGATCGCCAAGGGCAGCACGGTCATCGAGCTGCTGGAGCGGCTGCGCGAGGTCGGTGTGGGCAGCGTGCGGGTCGCCTGCACCCACGGGCTGTTCGCCGCCGGAGCGCTGCAGCGGATCGCGGCGCAGCCCGAGGTCGTCGAGATCGTCTGCACCGACACGGTGCCGGTGCCGGACCACGCCCGGGTCCCCGAGCTGACCGTGCTCTCGGTCGCGCCGGCTCTGGCCGAGGCGATCCGTCGCATCCACGCGGGGGAGTCGGTGAGCGCCCTGTTCCACGCCCCCGGCGTGACCGCCGTCCAGTCCCGGCTCGCGCTGGTCGACGACCCGACGCCCTGAGGGCCATCCCGCCGTCTGACCTCCCGACAACGACGGAGCCCCGGTCCGAAAGGACCGGGGCTCCGTCGGTGTCGCGTGAGCGGTCAGACCACGATCAGTGCTCGCCGCCGCTGTGCGCGGCCTCGAGCTCGCGGACCTCGCGCGGGGTGGCCGGCTCGATGGCGTCACCGAAGTAGAAGTTGGTCAGCCGAGCCCGGATCTTCTGGCTGCGGCTCTTCGGGTTCGGAACGCCGTTCTCGTCGACGTCGGCCTCGAGCGCCAGCGGACGGTAACTGTCGTGCTGGGTGAGGACGTGGGCCTCGGCGGCGCTGACCGGCTCGTGCACCTCGTAGAACTCGCCGTCCGGCGTGCGCATGACGATGCCGGTCTCACGGCCGTGCAGCACCTTCTCGCGGTCACGCCGCTGCAGAGCCAGGCAGATCCGCTTGGCGATCACGAACGCGATCGGCGGGGCCACGAACAGCGCGATGCGGGCGGTCCAGGTGATCGCGTTGATCGACAGGTGGAACGTCTCGGCGATGACGTCGTTGCCGCCGTTGGCCCACAGGACGCAGTAGAAGGTCAGCGACATGACGCCCAGCCCGGTGCGGGTGGGGGCGTTGCGGGGCCGGTCGAGCACGTGGTGCTCGCGGCGGTCACCGGTGATCCAGGCCTCGATCCACGGGTAGAGGATCATCAGCGTCGTGATGATGCCGGGCATGATCAGGGCCGGGACGATGATGTTCCAGCTGATCGTGATGCCGGCCAGGTGCGTCTCGAGGTTGGGCATGGTGCGCACCGCGCCGTCGAGGAAGCCCATGTACCAGTCGGGCTGCGACCCGGCGGTGACCTGGGTCGGGGTGTAGGCGCCGTACATCCAGATCGGGTTGATCGTGGCGATCGCCGAGATCAGCGCGATGACGCCGAACACCATGAAGAAGAAGCCGCCGGCCTTGGCGATGTAGACCGGCATCAGCGGATAGCCGACGACGTTCTTGTTGGTCCGCCCGGGCCCGGGGTACTGGGTGTGCTTGGCGTACACGACCAGGATCAGGTGCACGGTGATCAGGGCCAGGAAGATGCCCGGCAGCAGCAGCACGTGGATCGTGTAGAGCCGCGGGATGAAGTCCTGACCCGGGAACTCGCCGCCGAACACGAAGAACGCCATCCACGAGCCGATGACCGGGATCGCCTGGATGATCGCCTCGGCGATGCGCAGGCCGGTGCCCGAGAGCAGGTCGTCGGGCAGGGAGTATCCGGCGAAGCCCTCGATGATGCCCAGCAGCACGAGGATCGAGCCGATGACCCAGTTGATCTCGCGCGGCTTGCGGAACGCGCCGGTGAAGAACACCCGGAGCATGTGGACCGTCATCGCGGCCACGAAAATCAGCGCCGCCCAGTGGTGGATCTGCCGCATGAGCAGGCCACCGCGCACGTCGAAGGAGAGCTCGAGCGTGGAGACGTAGGCCTGGGACAGGTGCAGCCCGCGCAGGGGAACGTAGGAGCCGTTGTAGAGCACCTCGGTGGTCGAGGGCTTGTACCAGAGGGTGAGGAAGGTGCCCGACAGCAGCAGGATGATGAAGCTGTAGAGCGAGATCTCGCCCAGCATGAAGGACCAGTGGTCCGGGAAGACCTTGCGCAGGCCCTTCTTGGCGACCTTGCCGATCCCCAGGCGCTCGTCCGCCCAGTTCCCGACGGTCCCGGCGACGCGTGCCGTCGTGCTCATCCGCGCTCCCAGAAGCTCGGGCCGGTGGGCTCAGTGAACCCTTGCTGTGCCACCAAGTATCCGTCCGCATCCACGGTGATCGCTAGCTGAGGCAGCGGTCGGGCTGCGGGGCCGAACACGACCTTGCAGTACTGCGTGACGTCGAAGGTCGACTGGTGGCAGGGGCACAGCAGGTTGTGCGTCTGCTGCTCGTAGAGGGCCACCGGGCAGCCCATGTGGGTGCAGATCTTCGAGTAGGCGTAGATGCCGTTGTAGGACCAGTTCTCCCGTCCGGGGGGCGGGGGAGCGACCTCGGAGGGCTCGAGGCGGATCAGCAGGACCGCGCTCTTGGCCTTCTCGTCCAGCGGGTCCTCGAGCTTGTCGATGCCCTCGGGCAGGACGTGGACCACGGAGCCGAGCTCGATGTCGGTGGCCTTGATCGGCTCGAGCAGCGGGTCGGTGACGATCCGCGTGCCCGCCTTCCACATCGTCTCGGACAGCAGGGCGGCCGGCTGCTTGGCCTGCGGGTCGCGGATCCACAGGTCCTTGAGCGGGATGATCGCCGGCAGCGCCAGGGCGCCCAGGGCGCCGGTGAGCGAGCCCCAGATCATCTTGCGTCGACCGAAGCCGGTCGCCTCGCCGCCCTCGCGCAGCACCTCCAGGGCGCCCTCGCGCTCCTCCGGGGTGGAGGCGATGGGGTGGCGGTCCTCGACCACCTCGACGTCGGGCATGAGCTTCTTGGCCCAGTAGACCGCCCCGACGCCGATGCAGAACAGCGCCAGGCCGAGACCGAGGCCCAGGAGCAGCCGCGAGGTGGCGACGTTGTCCAGCCGCCCGTTGACCGGGAAGAGGTACCAGGCCACGACGAACAGGACCGTGCCGGCGATGCTGAGCAGGAACAGCCGGACGACCGTCCGCTCGGCCCGCTTGGCCGCGGTCGCGTCGATGTCGGTGCGGCGGTGGACGTGGGCGGGCAGGCCCGGGTCCGGGAACTGCTGCTCGAGCCCGCCCGGCGCGCTCGCGGCCGGGACGACGTCGGCCGATCCGTTGCTGTGCTCGCTCACGATGCCTTCGCTCCCAGCCAGACCGCGCACCCGATGAGGGCGCCGATCCCGACGATCCACATGAACAGACCCTCGCTCACCGGGCCGATGGTGCCCAGGTCCAGGCCGCCGTAGTTCGGCTGGGTGTGCAGGGTGGTGAGGTAGCCGATGATCTGCTGCTTCTGCTGCTGCGAGAGGGTGCTGCCGAACACCGGCATCGACTGCGGGCCGGTCAGCATCGCCTCGTAGATGTACTTCGGCTGGACGCCCACCAGCGAGGGGGCGTACTTGCCGTGCGTCAGCGCGCCGCCGGAGCCGTTGAAGTTGTGGCACATGGCGCAGTTGGTGCGGAACAGCTCCCCGCCCTCGGCGATCTGCTCGGGCTTGAGGTCCTTGTAGGAGTACTGGTCCTGGGTGGGCACCGACGGGCCCGGGCCGAGGCTGGCGACATAGGCGGCCAGCTGGTCGATCTCGTTCTGGGAGAAGACCACGCGACCCTTGGGGATCTGCGGGGCGTCCGAGGTGTAGGCCGGCATGCGCCCGGTGCCCACCTGGAAGTCGACCGCGGCAGCCCCGACCCCGACCAGCGACGGTCCGTCGCTGGAGCCCTGGGCGTTGATGCCGTGGCAGGTGGAGCAGTTGGCGAGGAACAGCTCACGACCGGCCGCGATCGGGTCGTTCTGGCCCTTGACGCCGGCCGCGGCCTCCGAGCGCGGCGAGAGCACCGCGTAGAGGGCACCGGTGACCAGCAGCGCCAGCAGGATGACGGCGGAGGTCGCCAGCGGCGAGCGCCGCCGGGCGGAGTGGGAGCTCAACGTCGATCCCTACTTGATCAGGTAGATGGTCGCGAACAGGCCGATCCACACCACGTCGACGAAGTGCCAGTAGTACGAGACGACGATGGCGCTGGTGGCTTGCTCGTGGGTGAAGCGCTTGGCCGCGAAGGTGCGTCCGAGCACGAGCAGGAAGGCGATCAGACCGCCGGTGACGTGCATGCCGTGGAAGCCGGTCGTGAGATAGAAGACCGAGCCGTAGGGGTCCGAGGACAGCGTGAGGCCGTCCTTGGACACCAGGCCGGCGTACTCGTAGACCTGGCCGCCGATGAAGAACGCGCCCATGAGGAAGGTGAGCACGAACCACTCGCGCAGGCCCCACTTGCCGACCTGCAGCAGCGTGCCGGTCCGGCGCACCTGGAACCGCTCGGCCGCGAAGACGCCGAGCTGGCAGGTGACCGAGGAGAGCACCAGGACGGTGGTGTTGACCGTCGCGAAGGGCACCTCGAGCTTGCTGGCCCGCTCGGCCCAGAGGGGGGCCTCCACCGAGCGGATCGTGAAGTACATCGCGAACAGGGCCGCGAAGAACATGAGCTCGGAGGACAGCCAGACGATGGTCCCGATGCTGACCATGTTCGGCCGGTTGGCCGGGGCGTGCGCCGGCGCGGTCTGAACTGCGGATGCTGTCGCCACGGGCGCCATTATTGCGGCACCTTCCCAAGGTCACGACCCCCACCCCCGGCGAGTCCTGAACAAGTTCGACTTCGAGGGATCGTGGAGTGGGTAGGCGGCCTCGTCGGGCGATCGCGGACCCGGGCTGCCGGGCGGCCCTCGGCGCGGCCTCGGCGCGGCCTCGGCGCGGCCTCGAGCGTGCCCCCTGCGCGCCTCGTCGTAGCCTGGCGGAGTGCCTTCCGGCGTCCTGACCACCGTGCTGACCGGCCTGCAGACCGGCGTGCAGACCGGCGTGCAGACCGGCCTGCACACCCCGCTGCAGACGGGCCACCCGCTCGCCGCCGTCGGCGATGCGGTGCTGGCCCACGGGGGAGCGGAGGGCGCGGACCTGCCCCCGGCGCTCACCCCCGCCCGGTTCTTCCTCACCTGGCACGTCGAGTGGGTGCCGCTGCTGGCCCTGGTGCTGGTCGGCGCCCTCTACGGGGTCGGCGTCGGCCGCCTGCACGGGCGCGGCGACCGCTGGCCGGTCGGGCGCACCGCCGCCTTCTACGTCGGCCTGGCGTTCATCGGCGTGGCCACTCAGGGGGCGCTGGCGCTCTACGACACCACGCTGCTGTGGACCCACATGGTCCAGCACATGATCCTCAACATGGCCGGCCCGATCTTCATGGCGCTCGGGGCGCCGATCACCCTGGCCCTGCGCACGCTGCCGCTCGGCGGCCGGCGCACCCTCCTCAGCCTTATCCACAGCCGGGTGGCGAAGGTGCTGACCTTCCCGGTCGTGGCGTTCCTGATCTTCGTGGTGAACCCGTTCGTCCTCTACTTCACCGGGCTCTACGACGCCACGCTGCGCCACCCGCTGCTGCACGACCTCAACCACCTGCACTTCGTCCTGGTCGGCTGCCTGTGGTTCTGGGTGGTCATCGGCATCGACCCGCTGCCGTCCCGCCCGCAGCACCTGTTCCGGATGCTCGGCGTGTTCGCCACGCTGCCCTTCCACGCCATCCTGGGCGTGGTGATCATGGACTCCGCGGCCCTGATCGGTGGCGACTGGTACGCCGACCTGCACCGCACCTGGGGCCCGACCCTCGCAGGGGACCAGCGGATCGCCGGCGGCATCCTCTGGGGGACCGGCGACATCGTCGGGCTGGTGGTGTTCGGCGCGCTGGTGGCCCAGTGGGCGGCGGCGTCCGAGCGCGAGGCGGCCCGGGAGGACCGGCGGCTGGACCGGCTCGAGGCCGAGGAGCGGGCAGCCGTCGCGGCACCGGCACCGGCGACTGCTCCGGGCGAGGTCTGAGGTGGCCGGCCTGCTGGCCCGCTGGTTCGGGCGGTCCCGCGCGCCGCAGGGCGCCCGCCCTGGCCGACGACGGCAGCCTGGCCCTGCTCGCCGAGAGCTACGACCTGGCCGCGGCCGACTCCGCGGTGGTGGCGGCCATGGCCGAGCGTGGCGTGCCGCTGGCCGACCCGCTGCTGGTCCGCCACCACCTGCTGCTGCCGGACGAGCTGGCGGTGGAGGAAGCGGCGCGGCTGCTGGCCCCGGACGGCTACGCGCTGGTGGTGGCTGCCGCCGAGGGCGCGGACCACGAGCCCTTGCCGGTGCGGGCCAGTCGCGCCCAGCTGGTCACCGGCCTGTCCCTGGCCCAGGAGAGGTCCCGGATGGCCGGCCTTGCCCAGCGGCTGGGCGGCGACGTCGTCGGCTACGACGTCCTCGGCCCCGCCACTTCGCACGCCGGCGCCGACGCCCATGCGGCGGGCGGCTCGCCGGGGGCTGGGCGGTAGCATCCGCCGTGGCCGCAGGAGCGGCCCAGCACGCCGTATCGACGTTCGACCCCCACGACGAGGACTTCTTCTGCGATGAGCGAGCACGCCAGCGCCGCCGACGAGCCCACGTGCACCGTCCTGGTCTACAGCGACGACGCCGTGACGCGGGAGAAGGTGCGCCTGGCCATCGGCCGGCGCCCGGCTGCGGACCTGCCGCGGGTCGTCTTCGTCGAGTGCGCCACCGAGCCGGCCGTCATCAGCCGGCTGGACCAGGGCGGGCTCGACCTGGCCATCCTCGACGGCGAGGCGAGCCCGGCCGGCGGCCTGGGCATCTGCCGCCAGGTCAAGGACGAGATCTACCGCTGCCCCCCGATCCTGGTGCTGACCGGCCGGGTGCAGGACAACTGGCTGGCCGCGTGGTCGCGCGCCGACGCCGCGGTGGCGCACCCGATCGACCCGGTCACTCTGGCCGGCACCGTGGCCGAGCTGCTGCGCGCCCGGATCGAGCGCACGCCCGCCACCCGCTGACCCACGCCCTCGCCGGCGTCCGACTCCCGGGAGGGAGCCCCATGGCCGACGCAGCCGAGCGTGGCTGGCCGCACCTGCTCACCGCGCTGATCCGCGGCGAGGACCTGTCCGCGCAGGACACCGCCTGGGCGATGGGCCAGGTGATGGCCGGCGAGGCCACCGCCGTGCAGACCTCCGGCTTCCTGGTGGCGCTGCGCGCCAAGGGCGAGACGGTGGATGAGGTCACCGGCTGCGCCCAGGCCATCCTCGACGTCGCCGCCCCGCTGCACGTGGACGGACCGATCGTCGACGTCGTGGGCACCGGGGGAGACCGCGCCCACACCGTCAACATCTCCACGATGGCCGCGATGGGGGTGGCCGCGGCCGGCGCCCGGGTGGTCAAGCACGGCAACCGCGCGGCGTCGTCGGCCTGCGGCGCGGCCGACCTGCTCGAGGAGCTCGGTGTGCCGCTCGACCTCGCCCCGCAGGCGGTGGGCCAGGTGGCCGAGCAGGTCGGCATCACCTTCTGCTTCGCGCCCACCTTCCACCCCTCGTTCCGGCACGCGGCCGTCCCGCGGCGCGAGCTGGGCGTGGCCACGGTGTTCAACGTCCTCGGCCCGCTGAGCAACCCGGCCCGGCCCTCCGCCCAGGCGGTCGGGTGCGCCGACCCGCGGATGGCCGGGGTGATGGCGGGGGTGTTCGCCGGCCGCGGCGTCTCCGCGCTGGTCTTCCGCGGCGACGACGGCCTGGACGAGCTGACCACCACGACGACGTCGCGGGTCTGGGTGGTGGGCGACGGCCAGGTCACCGAGACCTCCGTCGACCCGGCCGCCCTGGGCATCGCCCCGGTGCAGCCCGAGGCGCTGCGCGGCGCCGACGCCCCCTACAACGCCGCGGTGGCCCGTCGCTTCCTCGCCGGCGAACAGGGCCCGGTCCGCGAGGTCGTGCTGCTCAACGCCGCCGCCACCCTGGCCGCCTACCGCGGCACCACCGCCGAGCGCCTGCTCGAGGACCTCGCCGCCGCCCACGCCGACGTCGCCGCCGCGGTCGACTCCGGCGCCGCCGAGGCGCTGCTCGCGCGCTGGGTCGAGGTCGCGGGCGCGCTGCGGTAAGCCGTTCTCCTCACCCGGTCCGCGTGCCCTCACGCACGGCGGCGCGGTGCGGTCTTGCAGGTGCAAGGTCAACGGCGCTGGTGACGGGGGCAGCGGGCGGGCGGCACGTCTTGCTGCCGGCCGCCGGACCCGTTCTGGATGCGTGAGGGGAGCCCCGGCCCCCAAAGGTGGGGGGGCGGGGGGCCCCCCACGGGCAAAAGCCCCCCAACGGGGCGGTA
>JBQCHF010000037.1:0-36389 GCA_051954955.1 Motilibacteraceae bacterium | reverse complement strand
GAACCTGCTGGACATCCTGCGCTGCAAGAAGACCCCCACCCCCAGCGAGGAACCCAGCCAGAGCAGCAGCCCCAGCGAGAGCCCCAGCGAGAGCCAGCGCCCCTCGCCCAGCGGCAGCGCCGAGGACGGCGGCGACGGCGGCGACGGCGGTGACGGAGCCGATGGAGCGGGGGCTGGGGCGGGAGCCGGAGCCGGGGCGGGGGCCGGCGCGGGCGCTGGAGCCGGGGCGGCAGCCGCCGCCGCGGCTGCGGCCGCAGGCGGGCACGACGACTCCTCACCCACCGCGACGCCCACCGACAGCGCCACGCCCACCGACAGCGCCACGCCCACCGGGACCGAGAGCCCGAGCCCCTCGGCCAGCAGCACCCCCAGCAGCGACCCCAGCAGCGACCCCGGCTGCCCGGACGGCCAGACACCCGATCCCGCCACCGGCGACTGCTCCAGCCCGCCTCCGCCGCCGTACTACACCTGCACCGGCACCGAGGCGACCAGCTGCACACCGGCGCCATGGCCCGGCGGGCTGCCGCCGGACGCCGACCCCTGCCCGAGCGGCGACACCTGGGACCCGGGCACGCGCACCTGCACCGCGCCGGCCGGCACCTCGGAGAGCCCGCAGAGCCCGGCCGCGCCGTCCAGCTACTGGGTCTGCGGGGAGCACGCGCTCCCCGGTGAGCACGTGCTGTGCCAGCAGCTGCCCTGGCCCAGCGGGGTGCCGGCGGACGGCTCGCCGTGCGCGACCGGCCAGGACTGGGACGCGCTCACCACGACGTGCGTCCTCCCGCTGGCCTCGCCGACGCCCTACGAGACCTGCTCGATCTACGTGATCCTTCCCGGCGCGGTCGCGCCGTGCACCCTGCACACGGTCTACCCCGACGTGCCGCTGGAGCAGCGGCTGCCCGTCCGCTGCCTGCCCGCCGGGGGGGTGCTGCGCTGCGCCCCGCTGGTGGACGACAGCGACGCCTACGTCCCGTGCCTGCACGGCGAGGACGGGCCGAGCCAGTGCGTCGTCCCGGAGCAGAGCACGTTCTCCGGTGACTGCTTCGACGACGACGCGCACCAGCTCTGGTGCCCGGTGCGGCTGGACGGGCCACCGGCCGTGGCCCTGCCCGGGCTCGCCGACCCGTCTCAGCTGATCATCGTGACCCTGTCCCACTAGGCCGCGGAGCAGCCGGCCTCCGAGCCGGCAGGTCCTCCGAGCCGCCTGTCCAGCGGCGTCCCCCCGGAGGTCGCGCTTGCCGCGAGCCGTTGGGCCCGTGGGCCCCTCCCGCGAAAGCACGACTTCTCGGTACGTTCTGCCGCATGGCTCGGCGCACACGTCCTGTCCGTCGGGGGTCGGCAGCGGGTGTCGTGTGCCTGTCCCTGCTCGCCGGCTGCAGCGGCGGGTCCGCTCCGGCCGACCCGGGGTCGGCCGGCGGGGCGGGCACAGCGTCGTCGAGCCCGCCATCGGACCCGTCGAGCCCGTCCGCCAGCCCGTCCCTCGTGCCGGACGACGGCTACCTGCGCGACTCCGCGCTCGCGCCGCCGCTGGGCAGCACCACCCTGCAGCTGGACACCGGCCGCGACGTGCGGGTCGACGTCCTCTCGGCCACCCGGCAGGGCGACACCGTCCGGGTGGTGCTCGCAGTGCTCCCCACCGTGGAGGACGGCCGCGTACTGCTCGGCCACGCCCTCACCGAGCCGCGCAGCACCGGGATCCGCCGCGCCTTCGACGTCTCCGGCCTGACCCTGCTCGACACCGCCGGGCAGACCGCCTACGGGGTGGAGCGGGACGCGAGCGGGCGCTGCCTGTGCTCGCAGGAGACGGGGGCGGCCGTCGGCGCGGGCAGGACCCTGCTGGTCTGGGCCGACCTCACCGCCCCACCGGCCAGCGTCCAGACGGTGGACGTCGCCCTCCCCACCGCTCCACCGGTGGCGAAGGTGCCGCTGTCGAGCACGCCTCCCCCGCCTCCGGCCGGCCCGGTGCGGTGGACCCCCAGCGGCCCGCCCCCGCAGCAGGCGGGGGCCGGAGCGGCGACGCGGCCGGTGCTCCCGCTGAGCACGCGGACCGTGGACCTGCTCGGCGTCACCCGGCAGCAGAGCCAGGCCGGTGAGGAGATCTCGCTGCCGGCCGACGTCCTGTTCGCCAAGGACTCCGCCGTGCTGAGCCCCCGCGCCCGGCAGACCATCGCCGGCATCGCGGCCCAGCTGCGCACCCGGGCCGCCGGCCGGCAGGTGAAGGTCGTCGGGCACACCGACGACCTCGGCAGCGCCCAGCACGGTCTGGTCCTCTCCCGCCAGCGGGCCGCCGCCGTGGTCAGCGCGCTCACCCCGCAGCTGGCCGGGACCGGGATCACCCTGGTGCCCTCGGGGGTGGGCGAGGCCGACCCGCTGGTGCCCAACCGGGACGCGAACGGCAACGCCATCCCGGCCAACCAGGCCCGCAACCGCCGGGTCGCGGTCGTCTTCACCCCGAAGGCGCCCCCCAGCCCCACGCCGGCCGCCGGCAGCGCCACCGCGGCCCCGCCGCTGAAGGACCTGCACCGCGCCACCCCGGCACCGTCCGGCGGGGGCGCGCCCGGCGCCATCGCCTCGGCCGTCACCACCATCGACGGCGACGTGCTGCGCGCCGACGTCGTGCGGGCCGAGCGGGTCGACTCCTACCTGCGCGTCGACGTCGTCGCCTCGCTGGTCTCGGCCGCCGACGGAGGCGACGTGAGCCGCCGGTGGGGGGTCGACACCAAGGTCTTCGGGCCCAACGACAACCCCGGCGGGGTGAACGAGTCCCTCACCGGGACCCGGGTCATCGACCCCAGCGGCATCGCCTACGAGACCGTCCAGGAGCCGGGCAGCGTGTGCGTCTGCTCCACCTCCCTCGGGGCCGGGCAGCTGCGCCGCGACCAGCCGCTGCACCTCTACGGCTACTTCGCCGCGCCGCCGGCCGCGGTGGGAGCGGTCACGCTGCGGCTGGGCCGCTTCGGCGACCTGGTGGGCGTGCCGCTCTCGGGCTGAGAGACCGGGCGGGCGGACAGCGGGCGCGGGCCCACGTCGGTCAGGCGGCCCGGCCAACCCGGCCGGCGGTCAGCCGCCGACGTCGGCGGTGCCCAGCCACACCGCGATGGCCTGGCCGCGGCTCTCCGCCCCGAGCTTGGCGAAGATCCGGTTCACGTGGTTCTTCACCGTCTTGGGCGCCAGCACCAGGCGGGCGGCGATCTCGCCGTTGGTGAGCCCGGCGGCGATGAGGTCCATCACCTCGCACTCGCGCTCGGACATCCCGGTGAGCTCGGCCACCGCGTCCTGCGGCCGGCGGTCCTCGCGGAGCCGGTCCAGCACGTGCGCGGCGGCCTGCGGGGACAGGTGCGCCTTGCCCGCCGCCGTGTCCAGGACGACCCGCCCGATCTGCTCGGGGTCGAAGTAGCCGTGCACCACGTAGCCGGCCACGCCGCCCACCAGCGCCCGCTCCACCGCCGCGACGTCGTCGACGCTGGTGACCATGACGACGCGGGCCCGGTCGGCCACCTGCTCGGCCGCGGCCAGGCCGTCCATCCGCGGCATGCGCACGTCCATCAGCACGACGTCCGGGCCCAGCCGGCGGACCATCTCGACCGCCTCCAGGCCGTCCTTGGCCGAGCCGACGACGACCAGCCCCGGGCACTGCTCGAGCACCCGCACCAGGCCGAGCCGGACGATCGGGTTGTCGTCGGCGATGAGGACCCGCACCACCCGACGGCCCCAGCCACCGGTGCCGGCACGCTCCGCGGCCGCCCGTCCGGAGACGCTCACGACCGCCCCCCGGGCATCGAGGCGACCGAGTCGCGCACGTCCAGCACCAGCTCGCCGGTGCCGTCCCACGGGACCCGCGCCTGCACCCGCAGCCCGGCCGGCTCGGACACCACGGTCACCGAGCCGCCCAGGCTGCGCACGCGCTCGCGCACCCCGGCCAGACCCAGGCTGCCGCGGGCCGGCAGCGTGTCGACGTCGAGCCCCTCGGGCAGCCCCCGGCCGTGGTCGCGCACGCAGAGCAGCACCTCCCCGTCGCGGGCCACCAGGCGCACGTCGACCCGCTGCGACCCCGAGTGGCGCTCGACGTTGGCCAGGCACTCGCTGAGCACCGCGAGCAGCTCGTGCCTGGTGCGGGGGTGCAGGCCCTGCAGCTCCTCCACGTCCTCGTGCACGGTCACCCCGGTGCGCCGGGACCAGCGGTCCAGCAGGCCGTGGGCGGTGGCGCCCAGCGACTGCTCCGCGTCGCGCAGCTCCAGCATCAGGGTGCGCGCCTCCAGGGCCGCGGTGCGCAGCCCGGTGAGCACGTCCTCGGCCAGGGCGGCCGAGCCGGGGTCGGACTGGGCCAGGCGCCCGCGCAGGGCGCTCGCCGCGAGCACGGTGCCCTCCACCGTCTTGGCCAGGGTGTCGTGCAGCTCGCGGGCCAGCCGCGCCCGCTCGGCGAGCATCGCCTCGTGCGAGGCGAGGCGCCGAGCCTCCTGCTCCTCGCCCCGGCGGCGCTCGAGCACGTGCCGCAGCACCCAGGCGCCGACCGTGGCCAGCGGGAAGACGCCCCCGAGGGCCAGCAGCACGGCGGCCCCGCGCGGAGCCGCCCCCGCACCCCAGCCCATCCGGTCGACGAGAGCGGGCGGCGCCAGCGCGAGGGCGACGGTCCCGCCCGCGCACAGGGCGGTGACGGCCACCGCGCCGCGCGCCGGGAGCAGCAGGCCGGCCAGCACCGCGGAGGAGAGGACGACGAACACCAGGACCGAGCGCGGCCCCTCGACGCCCAGGACGGCCAGGCAGAGCGCGGCGTCCAGGAGGAGCACCGCCGAGCGGCCGGCCACCTTGGGCATGAGCTGCTGCCAGCGGGCCAGGGCCACCGCGGTGACCAGGGTGAGCAGCGCGACCGCCAGCACCGCCCCGGCGCGGGAGGACTCCGGCCGGCCCGGCCACTCGGTGACGCACAGCGCCGCCGCCAGCAGCCGGAGGTCCAGCGCCGCCTGGCACAGCGTGCCCAGCGGCCCGGCGACCACGTCGTCGGCGCACGGTGGCCCGGCCTGCGCGCCCTGCGCGGCGGCGGACCGGCCCCGCGGACGGGCCGGCAGGCGGAGCCCCCGGAGCCTGCCGTGCCCACGGTGCCCACGGTGCCCACGGTGCTCCGGGGCGGCCGGACGCAGGTCGAGGACGGTCTCAGCGGCCACCGAGCAGCACCCCCAGGTTCACCGAGCTGGACAGCAGGAGCGCGGCGATGATGAGGACGGAGACGGCCGGCAGGAGCACGACGGTCATCACCAGGGTGACCCGGGACTCCACCCGGCCGGCCCGGCGGCGCATCTCCTGCGCGTAGTCCTGGCGCAGGTCCGCGGCCAGCGAGACCAGCGTGTCCAGCACCGGCGCGCCCAGCTCCTCGGCCTGGAGCACCCCGCCCACGAACGCGCCCAGCGAGGGGCAGCCGCCGTTGCGCGTGCGCAGCCCCTCGAACGCGGCGCGGCGGGAGACGCCGAAGTCCATCTCCCGCAAGGTCACCCGCACCTCCTCGGCCAGCGGGCCGCGGGTCAGCTCCCCGACCCGCGCCATCGCCGGGCGCAGGCCCAGACCGCCGCTCACGGTGACGGCGAGGACATCGAGGAAGTCCGGCAGCGCGTCCTCGACCTGCTGCTGGCGCGCCCGCGCCCGCAGCACCACCCGCAGGTCGAGGTAGGCGGCGCTGAGCAGCACGAAGCCGACCCCGAGCAGCGTGTGCCCGAGCGCGACCACGGCCAGGCCGCCCGCGCCCCCGGTCACGAGCAGCACCGCCTTCTGGCCGGCGAGCTGGTTCATGCTCAGGTCCTCGGGCCGCCCGGCGCGCAGGAGCTGGTCCTGCATCCGGCCGCGCCACCAGGGTCCGAGCAGCCGCAGCGCGGGGGCCGCGCAGGCCTGCACCAGGGCCTCGTAGCCGCGCGCGTACCAGGCCTGGTCGCTCTCGCCGCCGCCCTGGTCGGTGACGTCGATGCCGCGCACCCGGGGCGACGCCGTGGCCAGCCCCACCCCGACGACGGCCAGGGCCGCCGCGGCCGCGGACAGCGCCGCGACGAGCAGCTCGCGCTCCAGGGTGGTCACGACATCACCGACCGGACCTGGCGGCGGATGAGCAGCGCCGCCACCGCCACGAGGGCACCGGCCACCACCAGCGCGACCTGCCCGATGGGCTCGGTGAGGAACCGGTGGGCCAGCCCCGGCGAGAGCGAGCTGAGCACGAACAGGCTGGCCAGCCCGGCGAACGGCATCAGGTAGGCGATGTAGAGCGGGCCGGCCAGCACGGTCCGCACCTCCCGGCGCAGCTCCTTGCGCGACTCGAGCGTGTCCGACATCCGCCGCAGCGCCTCCACCACCCGGCCGCCGCTGCGCGCCTGGATGATCAGGGTGCGGACCAGCACCGACAGCTCGCGGCTGGGCACCCGCCGGTCGAGCTCCTCGAGGGCCTCGGTGAGGCTGGCGCCGAGCGCGAGCCGTTCGGCCACGTGCTCGAGCTCGGTGCGCGCCGGCTCGTCGACCTCCCGGGCGGTGAGGCCCAGGGCGGTGCGCAGGGACAGCCCGGCCTCGACCGCGTTGGACAGCAGCCGGGCGACCTCGGGCAGCTGGGCCACGAAGCGCTCCCGGCGCAGCGTGGTCGCCCGCTCCAGCAGGGTGGCGGCCCCGCGCAGGACGACGAGCACCGCCAGCCCCGCCGCGAGGCCGCCCAGCGCGAGCAGGGCCAGCCCGGCGGCCGCCACCACGGCGCCGGCCAGCATGAGCAGGACGTCGGCCAGCGGCCGGCGCACCCCAGCCCTCTCCAGCCGGCCGGAGAGCCGCCGCCCGCGGGGGGACCGGCGGGCCCAGCGGGCAGTGCGCTCGCGCAGCTCGCGCAGCGGCGAGAGCGGGACCGGCGGATCGTGCGCCCGGCTGGCGGCCACCCGCCGGTCGCGCACGCCGGCGGCGTACTGCGCGGCGCCGGCGGTGGCGAGCACCAGGGTGAGCAGGAGCAGCAGCTCGATGCCCGTGCGCAGGGAGGCCTGGCCGGTCACGGGGCGTCCGTCCCCGGCGTCGCCGCCGCGCGCAGCCGCTCGGGCAGCGCCTCGCCGGCGACCCGGAACCGCTCGACGAGCCACGGCGTCGGGCGGCCCCACACCCAGCCGCCGTGGACCTTCCCGTCCGGGCGCGGCGGCTCGGGCACCCAGGTGGCCAGCGGCTCCAGGGCCGCGTGCTGGTGGCGGCGCGGCAGGACCGCCACCACCTCGCTCACCCGGCGGCTGCCGTCGGCGGCGCGGCTGGTGTGCACGACCAGCTGGACCGCGCTGCCGATCTGGTCCCGGATCGCCTCGTACGGCAGCCGCAGCTCGCTCATGCTGGCGAGCGTCTCCAGCCGGGCCATCGCGTCCTCGGCGGAGTTGGCGTGGACGGTGGTCAGCGAGCCGTCGTGGCCGGTGTTCATCGCCTGGAGCATGTCCAGGGTCTCCGCGCCGCGGACCTCGCCGACGACGATGCGGTCCGGGCGCATCCGCAGGCTGTTGCGGACCAGGTCGCGCACCGTCACCTGGCCCCGGCCCTCGACGTTGGCCGGCCGGGTCTCCAGCGTGATGACGTGCTCCTGGCGCAGGGACAGCTCGGCCGCGTCCTCCACCGTGACGATCCGCTCGTGCGAGGGGATGCACCCGCCCAGGGCGTTGAGCAGCGTGGTCTTGCCGCTGCCGGTGCCGCCGGAGACGACGATGTTGAGCCGGGCGCGGACGGCGACGGCCAGCAGGTCCGCCAGCTCGGCCGGCAGGCTGCCCAGGGCCACCAGCTCGCTGAGGGTGTAGGCCCGGGGGAAGCGGCGGATGGTGAGCACCGGGCCGCGCAGCGAGAGCGGCGGGATGATCACGTTGACCCGCTCGCCGGTGGGCAGGCGGGCGTCCACCATCGGGCTGGACTCGTCCACCCGGCGGTTCACCGCGCTGACGATCCGGTCGATGGTCTGGTTGAGCTGGTCCACCGAGGCGAACGCGGTGGTCAGCCGCTCCACCCGGCCGGCCCGCTCCACGTAGACGTGCTCGGGGCCGTTCACCATGATCTCGGTGATCGAGGGGTCGGCCAGCAGCGGCTCCAGGACGCCCAGGCCCAGGCTCTCGTCGACCACCCGGCGGATCAGCGCGGTGCGCTCGGCCGCGCTGAGCACCGGGCCCTCGCGGCTGAGGATGACCCCGAGCACCCGCTCGAGCCGCACCCGGCGCTGGCTGACGTCGAGCGTGGCCAGCTCGTCGAGGTCGACCTCCTGCAGCAGGGTGCGCCGGTAGCGGGCCACCCGGCCGTCCTGCTCGCCCGAGGGCGCGACCGCGGGGACGCCGTCGACGAGGTCACGCAGCCCCACGACCGGCACCTCCCCCTGCCGCGCCGCCAGCCGATCCGTCGGCCGATCCGCCCGAGGCCCCGTCCGGGCTCGGCAGCGGCGGCACGGCGGCGGTGCGGCGCACGCGCACGACGTCCGGCAGCACCGGCAGCACCGTCGGGACGACCACCTCCACGGACAGGGCGTCCGGGCCCTGCGGGGTGACCTGCACGTGGTCGAGCAGCCAGGCCGGCAGGGCGCGGCGGGCGGCCAGGTCACCGGTCTCGCCGCGCGCCTGCGCCCGCGCGCCGGCCCGCGCGGCGGCGTCGGTGGCCAGCGTGGCCTGCAGCACGGCGCCGACCTGCAGCACCACCATGGCGGTCACCACCAGCAGCGGCAGCAGCCCGAGCAGCTCCAGGGAGAGCAGGCCGCGCTCGTCCCCGACCCGGCTGCGCCACCCGCGGCGCCTTGCGCGCGTCCACCCGAACCGACGCCCCGTCCGGCCGCGCAGCGTCCCGGCGGTCATCAGCCCACCTGCCAGTTGGCGCGGGTGTGCACGGTCCACGGCAGGCGCGGGCCGCCCCAGGACAGCAGCACCGGCACCGGCACGCTGACCAGGACCTCGCCCCAGGCGGGGCGCAGCGCGGGGGCGCTGGCATCGGCCTGGTCGCCGGGGACAGGCGCGTCGTTCGGGGCAGGGTTCGGGGCGGCATCGTTCACGGCGTCCGGGCCGTCCGCCGCGGTCGGGTCGACCACGGTGACCTGCGCCCCGTCGCCCCAAGCGCCGGGCAGCACGGCCAGGGCGGCCTGCCGGGCCTGGTCCTCGTCCGCGCCCACGGTGACCGCGCGGGCGGCCCGCTGGGCGGCCGAGCCGGCCAGCAGCAGGGTCCAGCCGGTCAGCGCCGCTGCCAGCAGGGCGGCCACGAGCCCGAGCAGCACCGGGGTCAGGCCGAGCAGCTCGATGCTGGAGCTGCCCCGGTCCGCCCCCGCGCCACCGCCCGGACGAGCGCGACCAGCCCGGCCGGCACGACGGGCACGCGCGGCACCGCCGGCGGCACCCACCACGGCGAGCTCGGAGTGGCCCGCGGGCTCGACGCCGGGGCGGTCGGTCGTCGGGCCCCGACGGCCCCGCCGCATCCGGCGACCCTGCGGCGCCGGGCCCAGCGTGCCCAGGCTGCGGCCGAGCTCGCTCACCCGCTCGCGCCAGCGCCGGTCCTCCACCAGGGTCGGGTCCCCGGCGTTCACCGCCGCCTCCAGCCGGCGGAAGGCGGCCGGCACCACCACCGGCAGCAGCGGCAGGCCCACCACCCGGCCGGCGGTGTCGACCTGCACCTCGCTGGCCCGGCTGGCCCGGTTCAGCAGCACCCGCACGTCGGCCTCGCGGCGCAGCTCGAGCCGCTCCCACAGCTGGGTGGCGCGGCGCACCCCGCGCAGGGCGACGACGTCGGGGGTGGTCACGACGACCACCTCGTCGGCCAGCGCCACCGCCACCGCGGCGGCCTCGGTGAGCACCGAGCCGCAGTCGACCACGACGACGTCGAAGCGGGCCTTGAGCCGGCCGAGCACGGAGCGGGCGGTGGCGGCGTCGACCTCCTCGGCCCGCTCGCCGTCCGGCGGGGCGAGCAGCACCCGCAGGCCGTCGGCGCGGCTGAACAGGGCGTCGTCCACCGCGGTCCCGGTGTCGTCGACCACGCCGACCAGGTCGGTGAGGTCGCGGTGGTGGGCGATGGCCAGGATCTGGCCGACGTCGCCGCACTGCAGGTCCAGGTCCACCAGGCAGACCCGGCGGCCGGCGGCGACCGCGTCCAGCGCGAGGCGCACGGTGAGCGTGCTGGTGCCCACGCCGCCCTTGGCCCCGGCCAGCGCCACCAGCACGCCACCGACCGTCTCGTCGCCGGCCCGCTCGGCCTCCACCGCCGTGCGCAGCGCCTGGGCCCACTCCGCCGCCTCGCGCAGGCGGGCCGCGGTCTCGGCGAAGCCGAGCCCCTGGTGGACGACGGCGCGGGCTCCCGCCGCGAACGCCCCGCGCACCTGGCCGAGGTCCTCGGCGTCGAGCAGCAGCACGACCGCGACGAAGGGGTGGCGGGCGACGACCTCGCGGACCAGGTCCAGCGCGAGCATCGGGCCGATCTGGGCGTCGAGCACCAGGACGTCGACCTGCTCGCGCCGCAGCGCGGGGCTGACCGCGTTGCTCGTGGGCACGGTGCCGACCAGCTCGAACGCGCCGGCCTCCTCGAGCACCGGGGCGAGCGCGCTGCTGACCTCCGGGCGCGCGGTGGCCAGCAGGGCCCGGGCCACGCCCTGCCCGCTCCCCACCTGCCCGCTCCCCACCTGCCCGCTCACGACCGACCACCTGCCGCCCGCGGGGCGGCGGCCGTGGTGGACGTCGAGCCATTGGGCGCTGTGGTGGGCGCTGTGGTGGGTGCCGTGCTGGGCGCTGGGGTCGCCCCCTGGCCCGGGCTCTGCACCGGCGGGGGCGGCGGACCCGCGGCCCCGCCGGACGGCCGGAGCACCAGCCGCAGCCGCTTGGCGAAGCTCTGCGCGTGGGAGAGCGAGAGCGCCTGCTCCGCGGTGGCGGCGAAGGTGACCAGGTAGCCCTGGTTGCGCGTCTTCTCCACCCGCATCACCCGCACCGAGGTGGCCACGGTGCGCGCGGTGCCCGGCTCGCGGCCGTTGCCGCCGTAGGTGGCGTCCACGTCGACGACCGAGCCCGGGTCCAGCGCGCCGGCGAGGGCGGCCTCGTCGTCGAGCAGCAGGGTGACCGCGCGCTGGTCGCCGGTCAGCGTGGGCGGGTCGACGACCATGCCGCGCTGCACCATGGAGCCGGCCGGGATGTCGGCGGGTGGCACCTTCCCCACCACGTCGGCGGGGCTGGTGACCGCGGTGCCCGGGAGCCAGCGGTCGGGGACCTCGACGGTGCGCAGCATCTGGGCCGTGATCGGCTTCCAGGCCGGGGCGTCGACGGCGAGCGCGAGGACGTCGCGCCGCGGGCCGACCTCCGCGTCGACCCCGGCGACGTACCGCAGCACCGCCGCGAAGGTCGCCCCTCCGGTGAGCAGGGCGAGCACCAGCAGGAGCACCCCGCGCCGTTGCCGTGGGTTCACGGCGCGTCATCTTTCACAAGCGAAAGACGATTGGCAAGAGTTCGTCCGGATGATCTCGTTCGCGAGGTGGCCCGCGACCGCGCTGCGGGTCCTGCCGAAGGGCCGCTCACGCGGGGCTCCCGGCGGGGCCGGTGATCCGCGGCACCGCCCGGCGCCCGAGGGCGACGGCGGCGGCGAGGCCGGCGTCGGAGGCGCCGGTCCCCCAAACGGTCAGCGTGAGCACCGTGTGACCGCGGCAGGCGACCAGCAGGGCGGGGTCGCGCGCCAGGCTGAAGGCGTCGTCGCCCAGGTTGGTCACCACCGCGGCCGCCCCGGCCGAGGCCTTGAGGCCGCTGAAGTAGCTCTGGATCGGGACCACCACGTTGCGGACCACCAGCTCCACGCTCACCGGACCGCCGGGGTCGGCGGCGAGGTCGCCCGCCCTGGCCGGCACCGTCCACCGGCAGCCGGCCGGGCCCGGGGTGCGCGTCCCGTCGGCCAGCCGCGCCGGCTCCCCGGCGACCGTGCGCACCGAGCCGGCCGCCACCTGCAGCACGCTCGCGACGTCGCCGGCGCCCAGCAGCCGGCAGGCGTCGGGCCAGTCCGCGGCGGGCAGCTGCTCGAGGGCGCCCTCGCTCCCGGCGGAGGCTGCGCCGCCGGTCGCCCCCACGCTCGCCGCGGGCGAGGACGCCGGGGCGGACGACGCGCTGTGCCCCGGCGAGGGCTGCCCCGACGAGGGCTGTGCCGGCGAGGGCTGTGCCGACGAGGGCTGTGCCGACGAGGGCTGGGCCGGCGAGGGCTGGTGGAGCGCCGCGCGCGTCGCGGTCCCCCCGCCGGACGCGCAGCCGGCCGTGGTCAGCCCCACCGACGCCACCAGGGCGGTGAGTGCGGCACCGGCCGCCCGCCGTCGGGCTGGTCGGGCTGCTCGGCGTGCACGGGCTCCTCGGGCTGCTCCTTGCCCTGCACCTCGGTCCGGACCCCGCTCCGGTCGTCGCCCCGGTCCTCGCGCTGGCACCATGGGCCCATCGAACGCGGCGGCACCCCGCTCGCGTTGGGGCCGGGGGCCCATCACGCCCCCGGCACGGTGGTCGACCGTCGCTCGGGGACGACGGCCGCCGGTCAGGGGAGGTCTCGTGCTGTCGGACCGGAAGGCGCCCGCACCGCGCACGGTGCACAGCGCGCGCGCCCGGCGCGAGCTGCTGCTCGCCGCCGTGGCCGACGCGCCCTTCACGCCCGTGCAGGAGCTCAGCGACCGGTTCGGCGTCTCCGCGGTCACGGTGCGCTCGGACCTGCGCTACCTCGAGGCGCGCGGCCGGCTGCAGCGGGTGCGGGGCGGTGCGGTGCCGGTCACCGCGCCCGGGCGTCGGGGGCGTGGCGCCGACGCCGTCCCGGCCGCCCCAACGGCACCGACGGCACCGACGGCACCGAGCAGCCCGACCCACCCGATCGTCTCGCCGGTCCGACCCGGGTCCGGTGCGGGGCCCGCGGTGAACGCGATGGGCCAGCTGTCCGTGGTGCCGGCTGTGCACCCCGCCCTGGCCATGCTCGCCGCGCGCCTCGTCGAGCCCGGCGACGTGCTCGGCCTGGACACCAGCCCGGTCGGCGCCGAGACGGCCGCGGCGCTGGCCCGGCGCGTGGTCGACGGCGAGCTGGCGGACCTGACCGTCCTGACGCCCTCGGTCGTGGTCGCCGCGGTGCTCTCGACCGCCGCCAGCGTCCGCACCTGGCTGCCCGGGGGGAGCGTGAGCTGGCCCTCGGGTGCGCTGGACGGCACCTTCGACGACGACCTCGCCGACAGTGCTGCCATTCAGGCATCGGCCGGCGCCGGCCCCAGCCTCGCCGTGGTCGCGGTGCACCTGCGCGGCGACGGCCGCCTGGTGCTCGCCGACGGCGCCAGCCCCGCCATCGCCCAGCTGGCCGCGCAGGCGCGCCGGGTGGTCGCCGTGCTCGCGGGCCCCGCTCCCACCGACACCGCTGCCGGCGGCGCGCCGGGGCCGGTCCCTCCCGCCTCCCTCCAGGCCGGTTCCGTCCAGGCCGGTTCCGTCCAGGCTGGCTCCGTCCAGGCCGACCTCGATCAGCCCGGCCTCGTCCAGCCCGACCTGGTGCTGACCGACGTGCCGCCGGACAGCCCGTCCGGGCGGCTGCTGGCGCGCCACCACCGGGCCGTCCTGCGCCCCGACGTCGAGGCTCCCCGCTCCTGACGGCGGGGCGGGCCGGTCAGCCCACGAGCCGCGCGTCGCCGTACGCCCGGGACAGCCGGCGCCGCCAGCGCAGCTCCTCGCGCACGGCCTCCAGCGCCTGCTCGGCGGCCTGGGCGTCGGCCGGCCGGCCGAGGGCGCGCCGGGCCGGGGCAGCCAGGCGCAGGGCCTCGGCCCGCCAGCGCAGCATGCCGGTGCGCGAGGCGACCTCGAGCGCCTCGACGCACCACTGCTCCACCACGGCCGGCGGCTCGGCGATGGCCGACGCCCGGGCCGCGGCCACGAGCACCACGACCCGGCGCTCGCGGGCGGTCTGCACCCGCAGCGGGTCCACGACGTCGGCCGGCAGCGGGCCGACGTCCTCGCCCAGTCCGGCGCGCGCCATCCGGGACAGCGCGGCGCACAGCAGCCCGCGCGGGCCCTCCGCCGGCACGCCCTCGGTGGCCGCGACCACCGTGCGCCAGTGCCGCCGGGCCGCCGGCTGGTCGCCGTCGTGCTCGCAGAGCAGGGCCCAGTCGGCGTGCAGCCAGCCCCGGCCCATCGACTCCAGCGGCGCGCCCTGCGGCCCGACCGGCGGCAGCGTCGTGATCATCTCCTCGGCCAGCTGGTGGCACTCGAGCGCCATGGCGGCGAAGACGACGTTCCACCGGGCGGCGTCGCCCACCGGCGGCAGCGGTGTGGGAGGCGGGGGCTGGCGCAGCCGGGAGATGGCGCGATGCACGGCCGCGCGGGCGGCCACCAGGTCTCCGACCCGGCTCGCGCCGATCGCCCGAGCCGACTCCACCACAGCCTCCCAGCGAGGGTCCGCGGCCGCGTCGGCGAGCTCGGCCAGCCGGTCCACGACCGGCTCCAGCGCCTGGAGCTGGCCGAACTCGAACAGCGCCCGGGTCCAGTAGACCGTGGCCACGAACTCCTGCTCGAGGTCCCCGGCCGCGCGGGCCCGGCGGGCGTGCTCGGCCACCGCCTGCAGCGCGAGGTCGGACTCGCCGAGGGCGATGAGCCGCTGCAGGTGCGGGAGGTCGAGCCGGCCCGGCTGCTCGGACCGGCCGGGCGGTGGGTCGACCGGCTCGTGGTGCCGCAACGCCATCTCGCTCCCCGTGACCGGACCGACGCTCGCTGGTGGACGCGATCGCGCGTGATCGCAGCGGGGACTGTTCCCTGCCCCCGTCTTGATCGCACCTCGGGGCGGGGCGGGCGCTGGGGGGTGGGTCAGCGGTGGGAGGCGGGCGTGCTGCCCATCGCCCTCTGCTCCGCTCCCCGGCGCACCCGGACGTCGGCGGGGAGCCGCCGGGCCGCACCCGGAGCGGTCGGCGCCCGGAGCCGCCGGGCGAGGGTGCGGTAGTCCGCGTCGCGCAGGCAGACGGCGTCGGCGCCGACCATGACCAGCCCGAAGCAGACCAGCCCCATGAGGGCGGCGATGCCCAGGTGCATGAGGGCAGCGGCGAGGACGTTCGCCCGGCGCACCCAGGCGCGGGCCGACAGCGCGGCGAACGGGAAGGCCAGCTCGAGCGCCGTGATCGCCGAGCACAGGCCGGTGCCGAGCAGGGGGCCGAGGAAGGGGTGGGCCAGCAGCGCGGCGGCCAGGTCCGAGGTCCAGAACCGCGGGGTCCGGCTGATGTAGTAGAGCGCCGTGCCGTCCTGCCACAGCGGACCGGTGATCTTCCAGTAGCCGGCGACCAGGTAGACGACGCAGACCTGGAAGGCGACCAGGAACGCCCCGGCGTTGTGCAGCAGCGTGGCGGCGCGAGGTGGGGCGGCGGCCAGGCGCTGCCGGCGGGCTCGCGCGCCCGGGGCGAGGTAGGCGTCGGTGGTGCAGCAGCAGAGCAGGAGCACGACGATCTGGGCCAGGTTGTCCCCGCCCTGGAGCACGTCGGGGTTGCGGTTGTGCAGCGACCACAGCAGGACCGCCTCGACCACGGTCAGGAGCCGGCCGCCGAGGAGGGTGAAGACGATCGACGCCACGATGACGAGGTGGAACAGCACCTCGAAGGACAGCGGCGAGTCGGCGAGCAGGAACAGCGAGCCGTCCCCGGGCCGGCCCGACGTCGCGGCGCGGGCGAGGTCCGGCGTCAGGTAGGAGTGCGGCCCCCACAGCAGCCGGCGGTCGCCGTAGTCCGCGAGGCAGGACAGCACCGTCGTCGCACCGATGGCGACGCGCAGGACGGCCAGCCCGACCAGCCGGTGCCGCGTGGTGGCGAGGGCGAGCACCACCTCGCCGGTCCGACGGGCCGGCCCCCTCACCGCCCGACCCCCGGCACGTAAGGCAGCCACGGCGTCGCCCAGCTGCGGCGGAAGCGGCGGTCGGGACGCTGGTCGGGGACGGAGGCCTGGGCGCGCTGGTCGAACGGCACGATGGGCCGGTCGCCGAAGTCGACGCGCACCGCCAGGACGTGCCGGCCCGGGTAGAGCAGGTCGGCCCGCTCGGACATCAGCCGCTGCACCACTGAGAACGTGTCGGCGGAGGACTCGTCGAGGCGGCGCAGCGCCGCCGCGCGCTGCTGCTGCGGCAGGTCCTCCACCGCGCTGCGGGCCCGCTGGTAGCGGTACGCGGCCCGGTCCAGGGCGAGCAGCACCGCCGGCAGCCGGCCGGGGTCGAGCCGCTGCTGCCGCGGTGCCCGGTCGATCGCCCCCTCGATCTCGACCGGCGCCGTCTCCACGGTGCTCCCGTCCGGCCGCGCCAGCCGCACCTGCAGGTAGACCTCGCTGACGGCCGTGGCCGGGTCGGGCGCGAACAGCTGCCAGTTCTGCCAGAAGAGGGGCTCGAGCACGCGAGCCGCCAGGGGCCGCAGCGGTCGCTGCGCGACCGAGGGCGGGGCGACGTAGACGAGCGTGGAGAGGGTGAGCGCGACCACGACGGCGCCGGCCGCGACCGCCGTGATCCGTAGCGGCCAGGGCACGCGCCCGGTGCCTGCGCGTCGCTCCCGCCGCGGCGGCCACGGGGCCGGGCGGCCGGGTGAGGACTGGAGCACCGACCCACCATGCGACGCGCCGGGTGCCGGGCCTTGGGCCCGCAGGCCCATCCTGATCCCGGTCCGGGGAGCGGGCGTCGGTGCGGCGGCGCTGCGGTCAGAGCCCGCGCGGGGACCTCGTGCTCCCGAGCAGGACGTCGCGGTCGGCGGCGCGGACCTCGAGCAGCTCCCCGCCGGGTCCCTCGAGCAGCCGGCGGCTCACCGACTCGGCCACCTGGGCCTCCCGCCCGGGCGGCACGCTGAGCAGCAGTCCCAGGGTCCGCGGCGCCCAGCGCACCAGCAGGTCCGCCGCACGCAGCGAGTCCTGCAGGCGTCGCACCACCGGCTCGAGCATGGTCACCGGGACCGGCGCCCCGCCGGCGGACCTGCGCAGCCGGACGTGCAGCACGACGGTCCCGGCGGCGTGCTGAGCCCCGGCGGTGCGATCGGCGAGGCGGCGGACCAGGTCCTGCGGACCGGGCAGCCCCTCCAGCGGTCCGCCGACGCCAGCCGAGGCCCCGTGCCGGCCGGGAGCGGAGGCGTACGGGGTCACCACGAGCAGGCCGCCACCGGCGCCGACGGGTGCGAGGTGGGCCTGGACGCTGTCCGCGCCACCCAGCGGGCGGTCGCGCAGCACGACGCCGCCGGCCGCGCCGGCGCGGACCACGTCCAGGGGCAGCAGCTCGACGACGCGGGTGGGCAGGGCGTCCCCGGGCGAGAGGTCGGCGCCGGCCCAGCGCAGGAAGGCGGGGTTGGCCTCGCGCAGCCGCACGGCGTCGCCGGGGTGCCCGAGGTCGAGCAGCGCCACGGCGACGTCGCCGACCGCCGCCAGCGCGCCGGTCAGGCCCCCGACGTCGGCACCGCGGTCGCCGGTCGCGCCGGCCGGGCCGGGCTGGTTGGGCGTGCGGACGTGCACCTGCCCGCGCGCGGCGGGCTGCCCCGACGACGGACGGCGCGGCAGCGGAACCTGGGAGTCCACCCTTGGTGTGTCGGCTCCCTGCCGCGGCCCTTGAGCCGGCACCCTCCGATCAGGGGCGGGCGCCACCCGGCTCGGCGCCGGACAGGCCGAACAGCTGCAGGCAGCGCTCGGCGTACGGGCCGGCGCCGGAGAGGACCAGCCGCCGGCCGGCGCCGTCCAGCCGCCGCCCGACCCGGGCCAGGGTCCGCGCGCCGTGCAGGTCGATGAAGTCCAGGTCGCGCAGGTCGATGCGCAGCTCGCCGCCGTCGAGCCGCTCGCCGACGCGCGAGAGCACCTGCTCGACCTCGTCCGCGACAGCCATGTCGAGCTCGCCGACCAGCGAGACGACGCCGTGGCGGGCGCGCACCTGCACCTGCGGCACCAGCGCGCCCGGCTGGGCCGGGACGTGCTGCCGCGCGTGCAGGACCATCGGCGGCCCGATCCGGCGCCCGGCCGCGGCCGGATAGAGGCAGAGCGCGGTGAGCGGCAGGCGGTCGAACAGGGCGTCCACGGCCAGCTCGTAGGCCTCGAGCAGCGCCCGCTGCTCCACCGTCCAGGTGCCCACCTGTGTGTTGAGCACGGCCACCCGCTGGCCGGACCAGCCCTGCTCCACGGCGGCCAGCACGCCGACCGCCACCGCGTCCACCTGGGCCTGCGGGTCGGCGAGCACGAAGGAGCCGTCGGCCCGGTGCAGCGGTGCGACCTGGAGCTGGCCGGCGGCGAGCAGCCGGTCCCGGTCGGGCAGCCGGTGCAGGAGCCGCAGCAGCGCGGCCCGGTCGGCCGTGCCCAGCAGCCGGAGCTGCTCGTGGCGGCCGACGCCCTCGGCGAGGAAATCGGCGAGCACCTGCGCCAGCTCGTCCTCGTCCGAGTAGGCCCACGCCGCGTGCTGACCGGGCGCCAGCCCAGCCAGCCGCTGGAACCCCCGCAGCGCCGCCACCCTCGGACGCTACTGCACGATCTCGGCCGGCACGGTGGAACAACCGTTCTGCCCGGTGCCCTCAGCCCTCGAGTCAGAGCGGACGGAGGGCACCGGGCCGGCGATCAGAGCAGGTTCGGCTCGCCGGGCTGCACGGCCTCGGGCTGGAAGCCGTACTTCACCGCGATCTTCTCCAAGTCACCGCTGGCCCGCAGGGCGGCGATGTCGTCGTCGAACGCCTTGGCGAGGTCCGGGTTGCTCTTGTTCACGGGGAAGTTGGTCTGGCCCGGCTTCTGGGTGGACACCACGGCCGGGTCGGCCGGCGGCACCTTGAACTGCACGCCGTCGATAGGCGTCTTCTTCAGCACCGACTGGGCGGAGGGGTAGGTGTCGACGACGACGCTGATGCGCCCGGCCGCGAGGTCGGCGTACATCGAGTCCGCCGACTGGTAGAACTTCACGTCCCCGCCGAGCAGCTTCTTCAGGTCGTCGTTCCAGAGGAAGCCCAGGATCGATCCGACCTTGCGGCCCTTGAGCTCCTGCACGGTGGAGACGCCGTCCTTGGAGACCAGCGTGAGCCGGTCGGCGATGACCGGCGCGCTGAGGGTGACGACCTTCTGCCGTGCGGCCGTGCGGTACCAGCTGCCGATGCAGGTGTCGGCGCGACCGGTCTGGATCGACGGGATCATCGCCGCCGCGTCCCCGGCGGACACCTTGACGGTGAGGCACTCCATCTCGGCGATCTTGCTGACGATCTCGCCCTCGGCGCCGCCCAGGGTGCCGCCCTGGGTGTCGGAGAACGGCGGGTAGACGTAGGCGGCGACCGTGAGCGCCCCGGGGGAGATGGTCTTCAGGCCGGGGTGCTTGGGCGTGCAGCCGGACGACGTCGACGCGCTCGAGCCGTTGGCGCTGGGCTGGGCGGCGGCTCCGGCGCTCGGGGACGAGCCGCCACCGCACGCGGTGAGCAGGCTCATGCCCAGGCCGACGGCCAGCACGGGGGTGATGCGCTTCATGGGGGACCTTCCGGGAGAGGGGGCGGCAGGGAGGGTGCGACCAGGGGCGGTGCCGGCGGAGCGGGTCAGAGGTGCCGGCTGAGCCGGCCCTCCAGGCGGGACACCAGCGCCGAGGCCGGCAACGTGATGACGGCGTAGACGACAGCGGCGGCGAGGAACACCGACAGGTAGTCGAAGGAGACCGTGCCGGCGAAGTAGGCCGACTGCATGACCTCCGGCACGGTGATGACGTAGGCCAGCGAGGTGATCTGGAACATCTGCACCGCCAGGTTGAGCAGCGGCGGCACCGCCAGCCGCCCCGCCTGCGGGAGCACCACGAACCGGAAGGTGTCCCGGGCGTGCATGCCCGCGGCGGTAGCGGCCTCGGTCTGGCCGGTCGGGACCGCACCGAGGCTGGCGCGCAGGATCTCGGTGGAGTAGGCCGCGGCGGACCAGGTGAAGGCGGCGACGGCGGACACCATCGCGGTCGGTGTGACGCTCAGCTGCGGCAGGCCCTGGTAGACGATGTAGAGCAGGACGAGCAGCGGCAGACCGCGCCCGACCTCGACGACGACCAGGGCGAGGCCGCGCAGCCAGCGCAGGGGCGAGGAGGTGGCCACCGCCAGCAGCAGGCCGAGCGGGTAGCCGAGCAGGAGCGAGACGGCGGTGAGCAGCAGCGCCACCCGCAGCCCGCTGAGCAGGTCGGGCAGGTACTGGGTCCAGCCCAGCAGGGTGTGGCTCATGCGACCGAGAACCTCATGCGGAGGCGGCTGTCGACGTGGCGCGACACACCGGCGAGCGGAAGGCTGAGCAGCAGGTAGACCAGGCCGACGGCGACGAAGACGGTCAGGCCCTGACCCGTCCGCTGCGCCTCGGCGTTGGCGCGGAAGGCCAGCTCGGTCACGCCGATGGTCGAGGCGAGCGCCGAGTCCTTGAGCAGGCCGATCGCGTAGGTCGCCATGGTGGGTACTACGACGCGTAGGACCTGTGGGACGACCACGAAGCGGGCGGCGTCGGCGCGGCCGAGCCCGAGCGCCTCCGAGGCCTCGAACTGCCCGGCCCCGATCGCCGCCAGCCCGCTGCGGAAGATCTCGGACAGGTAGCTGGCGGCGATCAGCCCGAGGGTGAGCACGGCCGACACCGTCGGGCCGAGCTGCAGGTCCTGCTGCGCCAGCCCGAAGAAGACCAGGAAGATCCAGACCAGGGGCGGCACCGCGCGGACCACCTCGACGTAGGTGCGCGCGACGGCCCGCACGCCCCGGTGGCGGGACCGCCGGGCCATCGCCAGGGGCATCCCGAGCAGGCACCCGACGGCGAAGGCCGCCGCGGTGATGAGCAGGGTCGACCAGATCCCGCCCACGATCGCCGGAAGGACGCCGCCCATGGCTACCGTCCCACCACGGCGCTGAGGAACTGCTGGGTGCGGGCGTGCGCGGGGCAGTTCATGACCTGCTCGGGCGAGCCCTCCTCGAGGATCGCGCCGTCCACCATCACCACCACGCGGTCGGACACGTCCCGCGCGAAGGCCATCTCGTGGGTGACGACGATCATCGTCATGCCCTCGGCAGCCAGCTCCCGCATCACGGCGAGGACCTCGGCGCCGACCTCCGGGTCCAGCGCCGACGTCGGCTCGTCGAACAGCATCACCGCCGGGTCCAGCGCGAGGGCGCGGGCGATCGCCACCCGCTGCTGCTGACCGCCCGAGCACTTCCCCGGGTAGGACGCGGCCTTGCCGGCCAGGCCGACCCGGTCGAGCAGGGCCTTGGCCCTGGCCTCGGCCTCCGCCCGCGAGCGACCGAGCACGCGTTCCTGGGGCAGGGTGATGTTGCGCAGCACGGTCAGGTGCGGGAACAGGTTGAAGCCCTGGAAGACCATGCCCACGCCCCGACGCAGGGCGGTCAGCTCCTTGCGGCCGGGCTGCGGCTCCCCCGGACCCACGGTCACCGACGTGTCGCCGATGCACACGGTGCCACTGGTCGGCGGCTCGAGGAAGTTGATGCAGCGCAGGAAGGTGCTCTTGCCGGCGCCGCTCGGCCCGATGATCGAGACCACCTCGCCCTTGCGCAGCTCCAGCGAGACGTCGTCCACCGCACGGTGGCTGTGGAAGGTCTTGGTCACGTTCTGGGCGCGCAGGAACGCCGGCTCCGCCTCGACGGGGGCCCGCAGGTCCAGACGGGCCTCGTCGCCCGGGGTGGTCGTCATCGCGCTACCTCTTCGGTGGTGATGCTGGTCGAGCTGGACGCGCTGGTGCCGCTGCCGGGACCGGCGTGCTGGACGGTGCGGTTCGCCGGAGACGGAGCTTGCCCCGACGGGTCGTCGGGACCGGCAGCCACCGCCACCAGCTCGACCCGCTTGCTGCCACGGAACCGGGCGACCTGCACCGTGGTGCGGGGCGGCAGCGGGTGCGGCTGCAGCCGCGCGCGGTAGGCGGCGTCGTAGGCGTCGAACTCGTCGAGGTCGGCCAGGTAGACGGTCACCTGCAGCAGCCGGTCCAGCCCGCTGCCGGCGGCCTGGAGGGTCCGCTCGAGGTTGTCCAGGCAGACGGTCACCTGCTCGCCGATGTCCGCGGGGGTCGTCCCGTCCGGCCGGGTCGGCACCTGGCCGCAGGGGAACACGAGTCCGGGGACGGACGCCGACGCCGCGTAGGAGCGCGCCACGCCGTCGCCGTGGCCGAGCAGGTGCGGGACGCTCACGGCTCCTCCTCGGGCACCAGGAACCGCGACGCGGCGGCGTAGAGCTGGTGCCACGAGCCGGCCTCCACGTGCACGCCGTCGGCGAGCGCGCCCGACCACCGCTCGGCGAGAGCCTCGGGCGACAGCGTGGCGGCCGCGTGGGTGACGACCTCGTGCGGCACGGTGAGCCCGCTGTGGTCGCTGGCGAGCAGCAGGCCCGCACCCTCACCGGCGCACTCGTGCAGCGACGGGTTGAGCGCGGCGACCTCGGCCAGCGCGAGGTCGCCGAGGAGCGAGACCTCACCCGCCCCGGACAGGTGGACGCCCGCGTCCGGCCTGCCGGCGGCGTCCAGGTGCAGCGCCAGCAGGGCGGGCCGGACCGGGCCGGGGGTGGTCGCGAGCAGCCCGGCGAGGACCGGGTCCCAGGCCGCTCCGGGCAGGTGCACCGGCACCGGCACCGCGGCGGCGGTGACCAGACCGATCGCCAGCGGGACGAGGTGCAGCACGCCGCGACCGGCCGGGTCGAGCAGCACCTCGACCCCGGAGCCGTGACGCTCGTGCCGCACGCCGGTGCGGGGGTGGGCGCTGCGCTGGAGCTCGTGGGTGAGCTCGCGGACCGCGGCAGTGACTCCGCAGCCGAGGTGGACCTCGGCCCAGGTGGCTGCGCGGGCCGCTGCGGTGGCCTCCCCGCCCGAGGTGCCGGCGGCGAGCAGGGCGCGCCAGCTGTTCTCACGGATCTCCCGGACGGCCACCCGGACCGTGCTCGCGGTGGCCGGCTGCGTCCTCGTGGCGGACGCGCTGGGGGTGAGGGTGGTCATGACACCCCCTGGAAGACCTGAGCGAACAGGCGCAGCCAGTTGCCTCCCAGCACGGCGGCCACGTCGGCGTCGGAGAGCCCGACCTGCCCCAGCCCTTCGGCGAGCTGCGGGAAGTCCTGCGGGCCGGTGAACCAGGCCGGCCAGGTCGGCCACTGCGGCACGACCGGGTTCGCCTCCGGTGGCTGCCATCGCCCGTTGCGCAACCAGCCGACGAAGTCCTCGCCCCAGTTCCGCGTGCAGTCGGTGCCGATGGCCACGTGCTCGATCCCGATCTGCTCGATCAGCGTGCAGACCATGCGGCAGAACTGCTCCCGGGTGGTCGACGGGCCGCCGAGGACGTTGGGGTAGAGCGAGCAGCCGATGACACCGCCCCGCGCCGCCAGGGCTCGGATCAGGTCGTCCGGCTTGTTGCGGGGGGTGTCGTGGAACCAGGTCGGGTTGGCATGGGTGATGGCCACCGGCGTGGCCGAGGCCTCGATGGCATCGCGGGAGGTCCGGTTCCCGACGTGGGAGAGATCGACGAGCATCCCGACCCGGTTCATCTCGGCCACGACGTGGCGGCCGAACCGGGTCAGCCCGGAGTCCTCCGGGTCGTAGCACGCCCCGCCGACCAGGTTCTGGATGTTGTAGGTGAGCTGGGCGATCCGCACGCCGAGCCGGTGGAAGACCTCCACCAGCGTGTAGTCGTCGCCGAACGGCGAGGTGTTCTGGAAGCCGAGGAACACGGCCACGCGCCCGCTCCGGGCGGCCTCGTGCACGTCGTCGACGGAGCCGGCCAGCAGCACGAGGTCGGGGTTCTCCCCGGCCAGCCGCAGCCACCGGCCCACGGCCCGCAGAGTCTCCTCGGGTCCTTCCCATACCGCGCAGGTGGCGTTCACCCCGTCCACCCCGCCCTTGCGCAGCTCCTCGAGAGTGGTCCGGTCCCAGTTGCTGATCTGGAGCCCGTCCACCACCGGAGCACCGAACACCGTCACGCCGCCGCCCCCTCGCGGGCCGGCGCCTCGGCCGGCTTCGGGTTGAAAAGCCAGTCGTCGTCGACGCCGGCGCAGATGTCGGCGGCCCGCGGAGCCCCCGCGAAGAGCGTGACCCGCAGCCAGTCGGTGGACATCGGGCTGAAGTTCTCCATGCCGTAGGCGGCGAGCTGGAACCGCTGCAGGTCCAGCGGCAGGAAGTCCGCGGCGAGCGCGTTGACCCGGGCCTCGCCGTAGACGACGTCGCTGAGGCCCTGCACCCGCTCGATGGCACCCCGGTGCCAGGGGTGGGCGAGGAGGAACTCGGCGAGCGTGGATTCCCGGGCCCAGCCGCGCAGATCCGTGACCAGGGCGTGCACCTCGCGGGCGATCCCGAGCGGGAACTCGACGTCCTCGCCCGGGTCGGTGCCGCGGCGTCCGCGCCTCGGTTCCTGGTTGTTGGCCGAGTAGAACCAGAAGAAGGCGGTGCTCTGGGGATCGTCGAAGTCCAGGGCCAGCGCCCAGTCGTAGTCGTGCTCGAGCCGGCCCAGCAGCGTGCCCACGCTCTGCGCCAGCGTCGGGTCCACCGACTCGTCCACCCGCAGCAGCGCCTCGACGTCGGGGTCGAGCTCGGGGAAGCACTCCACCAGCACGGTGTCCACGACCTGCCGTGCCTCCAGGCTCAGCCGCTGCGCGGCCGTGCGCAGCGCCTCCTGCACCGTCCCCGCACCAGGGGGCAGGTCTCCCTCGGCGTCGAAGTCGGCGGCCAGCGGCAGCAGGGTGGCCAGCTGCGCGGACAGCTCCGGCAGCGCGAGGTAGGGCGCGGTGGAGAGGCTGTCCTTCTCCCCGAAGTACTGCACGGCGCGGCGGAGCAGTTGCAGGACCCGCGCCGAGAGCTGCGAGCCCGGGCGGACCTGCTGGGTGAGCGCGTAGGCCAGCGGCAGCTCGCGCGCCGCCACCCAGGCGTCGAGGATCCGCGGGTGGTTGATGACGTAGGGCACCATGCCCAGGCCGGTGGCGTTGCCCAGGCCCAGGAACCGGTCCCAGCCGTCGGCCAGCCGCACGGCGTCGGCTGAGCGGACGGCCGCGCAGTGCTCCACCAGGTCGTAGCTGAGCTCGCGGAACAGCCACGCAGTCAGCATCTGGGCGCGGTATGGGACGGCCAGCGGATGCCCGCTCTCCGACAGTCCGTCGTAGTCGGTGAGGCCCCACTTGCCGTTGGCGTAGAACGCGGTGCTGCGCATCACGTAGGCGGCGTCACCGACCACGTCACGCTCGGGCTGCAGCCCGTGCGCCAACCGGTCCACCACGTAGTCGAAGAAGCGGGCGCTGCGGTTGGCGCGGCCCCAGATGATCGTGCCCGGCTCGGCCCGGCCGTCCTCCTGGCGCGGCACCTCCTGGCGCAGCCGGTCGTGCCGCTCCGGCGTGAGGTCGCCCTCCACCAGCGCGGCGGTGAGGTCCCAGGTCTCGGCCACCACCCGGTCGGTGCGCTGCGCCTCGTCGATGCAGGTGCTGAAGGCGACCAGCCGGAAGGTGCGGGGCCCGGCCTCGACCCGGTAGACGGCGTCGCCGCGCCCCAGCTCGTCCATCGCGAACAGCTCGCGGGTCACCTGCCAGCGCTCCCGAGCCGCAGTGCGCAGGAAGGAGCGGGAGAAGCTGTGCCGGGTGAGCCGGGCCGAGCCGAGCTCGGCGGCGGACATGGCCTCGGCGGCCGGCCGCGCGAGGGCTTGGGCGGCCCGCAGGGCGGGGGTGGGGCGCATCGGTCCTGGTCTCTCTTCTCCAGCGGTGCCGGACGTGGACGTGCGATCAGGCATGGACGTGGGTCAGGCAGCCGGCCAGGGCGCGGCGGTGCGCAGGTAGGCCGCCTTGCTCCAGGTGAAGAAGTCCGCCGCGGTCTCGGCGTTCTGCTCGCGCGGCGCCGGGACGGAGGAGTCCTTCAGGCCACCGAAGGGCACGTGCAGCTCGGAGCCGGTGGTCGGCGCGTTCACCTTCACCAGGCCCGCCTCCAGCTGCTGGACGCAGCGCCGGACCGCCCGCTCGTCGGAGGTGAACACGGCGGCGGTGAGGCCGAACCGGGTGGCGTTGGCCAGCGCGATGGCCGCGTCGAGGTCGTCGGCGCGCAGGACGGTGGTGACCGGGCCGAAGACCTCCTCCCGGCAGATTCGCAGGTCCGGGCGGCCGAGCAAGACAGTCGGGGCGAGGTAGAAGCCGTCGGAGCCGGTGACGTCGGCGGGCAGCGAGGCCCGGGACAGCACCTCGGCACCCTCGCGCAGCGACTGGTCGAGCTCGTCGGCCACCTCGCGCCGCGCCCGCTCGCTCACCAGCGGGCCCACCTGCGTGTCGGGCAGCGCGCCGTCGCCCACCCGGAGCGCCTCGACCCGGCGGGCCAGCTCGGGCAGCAGCTCCTCACCGGCCGCCCCCACCGTGATGATCCGGCGGGTGGCGGTGCACTTCTGGCCGGTGCTCCACATGGCGCCAGCCACCAGGTGCGCGGCGGCCTCGGCCGGGTCGACGTCGGGCAGGACGATGGCGGCGTTGTGGCCGCCGAGCTCGAGCTGCACCTTGGCCCCGCGCTGGCCGGCGGTGGCCGCGATCGAGCGGCCGACCGGCACCGACCCGGTGAAGGTGATGCCGGCGACGTCCTCGGCGGCGACCAGGGCGGCCCCGAGGGTGCCCGGCCCGAGGACCAGGTTGAGCACGCCGTCCGGGACGCCGGCCTCGACGAAGACCTCGGCCAGCGCGGCCGCGGTGGCCACCGTCTCGCTGGCCGGCTTCCAGACCACGCAGTTGCCCCAGAGCAGCGCCGGCGCGATCTTCCACACCGGGATCTGCACCGGGAAGTTCCACGGGGTGATCACCGCGACGGTGCCCAGCGGGCGGCGGACGGTGCGGATCAGCTCGTCCGGGTGCGAGGAGGGGTAGGTGGTCCCGTCCGGCCCGCGGCCCCGGGCGCCCTGGTAGTAGAGGGTCTCGGCGGAGAGCTCGACCTCGGCGCGCGCCTCGGGAAGGGTCTTGCCCTCCTCCCGGGTGAGCAGCCGGGCGATCTCCTCGGTGCGGCGCTCCAGCACCGCACCCGCACGGCGCAGCAGCTGCCCGCGGCGGACCAGGCCCAGGGCGTCCCAGGCCTCGTGCGCCCTCGCCGCGGCGTCCAGAGCCCGGCGCAGCAGCGCGTCGTCCGCGGGGGCGTAGGTGGCGACGACGTCGGCAGGCCGGGCCGGGTTGAGGCTGCGGGCCTCGGCCCCGGAGTTCCCCTCCAGCCAGCTGCCGCCGACCAGGTGCCGCAGCCGCAGGGTGCTGCTCTCGGCTGTGGCTGCTGCCTGAAGGGTGCCCTGCGTCACCGCGTCGACCTCCTCGTCGGCCCGCCTGTCCGGCGGGGATGGCGAGAGTCTCCGGTCGGCACGTACGCACTGTGAAGTATCAGTTACCTCTGGATTCATAAGTGGGCACAATGAGTGCGTGGAGCTGCGTCAGTTGCGGTATTTCGTGGCGGTCGCCGAAGAGCGTCACTTCGGTCGGGCGGCCGAGCGCCTGCTCATCGCCCAGCCCGCGCTCAGCCAGCAGATCCGCAAGCTCGAGAAGCAGCTCGGGGCGGATCTGTTCACGCGGACGACCCGCCGGGTGGAGCTCACCGCCGCCGGCGAGGCGTTGCTCACCGAGGCCCGTCGGGTGCTCGCCGGCGCCGATCGCGCCCGATCGGTCGTGGGGCGCTCGCTGCGCGGCGAGCTCGGCCAGGTGCGGATCTCGTTCGTCAGCAGCGCCGCGCTCGCCCTGCTGCCGCGGCTCACGCAGGCGTTGCGCGCCGAGGCCCCCGACGTCGCCCTCACCCTGCTCGAGCGCACGAGCGGACTGCAGCTCGAGGGCCTGCGCGACGGTGAGTTCGACGTCGGCATCGTCCGCGAGGTGGGGGCGGCCGCCGGGCTGGAGCTGACGGTGCTGGCCCGCGAGCGTCTCTATCTCGCGGTGCACCACTCGCACCGGCTCGCGTCGCGGCGCAGCGTCCCGCTGGCCGAGCTCGCCGGCGAGGGGTTCGTCACCTTCCCCCGCCAGCAGGTGTCCCAGCTCTACGACCACATCGCCGGGCTGTGCCACGCCGCGGGGTTCGAGCTGGAAGTGGCGCAGGAGGCCGTGCAGTTCACCACCATCCTCGGCCTGGTGGCCGGCAACGCGGGCGTCGCCGTGGTCCCCGCGCCGCTGCGCGCCGTCACGCTGCCCAGCCTGCGCTACCTGGTCCTGGAGGACGAGGCGGCCGTCTCGACCGTGTCGCTGGCCTGCGACCGAGCCCGGGTGGACGTCGACCCGGCGGTGCACCGCGCTCGGGACACCGCGCTGCGGGTGCTGCGAGGGTGAGCCTCCCTCCTAGCGGAGGAAGGTGAAGAGGCGGACGTCCGGGTCGAGGGGACGCGGGTCGGCGGCCAGCCGGTGCACCCCCACGGACCACAGCACGTCGTCGGGGGCGTCGAAGGAGACCTCCTCGAACCCGGTCTGGGCGAACCAGCGTCGGATGGCCGGGGTGAGGTCGGGCTCCCGCCGGCTGCGGGTCCACACCACCGTCGCGCCGCGGGTGCACAGCATCGGCAGCAGCCGCACCGTGCGGCGGACGTCGTCGTCGGCGATGTTGCCGAACACCCCGCAGGCGAGGACCAGGTCGGCCGGGGCGGCGCCGTCGTAGGCACCGGTGTGCCCGGCGTCGCCGACGACGACCTCGGTGCGCTGCAGCCCGTGCACCGCGGCCGACGCCCGGGCGTGCTCGGCGTTGCGCGGGTCGGCCTCCACCAGCCGGGCCGAGAGGTCCGCGCCGCGCGGGCCGAGCACGTCGAGCAGGTCGCGGCCCTGGCCCGCGCAGATGCTGATCACCCGGCTGGCCGGCGTCGCCCGCTGGTCCAGCCAGTCGCGCACCTGGTGCTGCACGCGTCGCAGCCGGGCGGCCAGCGGCGAGCCCGGGTCGTCGTAGGGGGCGTGCCAGTCGCGCCAGTCGGTACGGGTGGGTGGGTCGGGCTCTGCCACAGTGACCGACGCTAGCCGCCCGCGGGCACGGACAGGCACGGACAGGCACGGACGGGCACCGATGAACCTCGGGCCCGCCGGGCGTCTGCCCCGGTGACGCAGGAGAGCGAGCGGGAGGATCTGCGATGGCGAGGCTGGTCTACACGGCCATCTGCTCGGTGGACGGCTACGTCGAGGACGCCGCCGGCGGCTTCGGCTGGGCGGCCCCGGACGAGGAGGTGCACGGGTTCGTCAACGACCTCGAGCGCCCGGTGAGCACGTACCTGTACGGGCGGCGCATGTTCGAGACGATGCGCTTCTGGGAGACCGCGGACACCCCCGACGAGCCCGAGGTCGTCCGCGACTACGCGCGGGTCTGGCAGGACGCGGACAAGGTCGTGTTCTCCCGGACCTTGGACGCGGTCACGACCCCGCGCACCCGGCTGGAGCGCACCTTCGAGCCGGCCGAGGTCCGCTCTCTCGTCGAGTCGGCCGAGGGCGAGGTCTCGATCGGCGGCGCGGAGCTGGCCGGGGCGGCGATCCGCGCCGGACTGGTCGACGAGCTGCGGCTGCTCGCCGTCCCGGCGCTGGTGGGGGGCGGCAAGCCCGCCCTGCCGCCCGGGATCCGCCTCGACCTCGAGCTGGTCGACTCCCGCGAGTTCGCCAACGGGACCACCTACCGCCGCTACCTCGTGCGCGGGACCTGACGGCAGCCGCGTCGCATCAGGAAGCGGACTTGACGCGGGCCCACTGGTAGTGCCCGCCGTCCTCGAACCAGTCCCACGTCTCGAACGCGAGCAGCGTGCCGAGCCGGGCCAGCTCCTGGCGCAGCGTCTCGTCGGTGCGGTGCCGGAAGTAGCGCCCGTCGGGATGCGTCCGCTCGCCGTCGGCGGCATGCCCCCATACGCCGAGCTCGACCAGCCCGCCCGGCCGGACGACCCGGCGCAGCTCGTCGACCGCGCGAGCGAACCCGTCGCCTGGCAGATGCATGAGGGTGCTCATGGTCCAAGCCGCGTCGACGCTCTCGCTGGCGAACGGCAGGCGGGTGGCGCTGCCCTGCACCGCCGGCAGGCCAAGGCCGTGGCACGTCCTCGCCGCCTGCGTGGACAGGTCGATGCCGACGTAGGACAGTCCCGCATCCCGCAGCAGCCGCCCGTCACGACCCGCGCCGCAGCCGACCTCGAGCACCGACCGGCACCCTCGTTCCCGTGCCGTCGCCGCGAAGGCCTCGACGTGGCGCAGCCGCTCGACACCCAGCGGCCGCGTGGCGCGCTCGCCCATCTCGGCGTCGTAGAACGCCCTGAGCGCGGAGGCGACGTAGCTTGCCTCGCCGTCCACTACATCTGAGCCATGTCGACGAATCGCGAGTAATGGCCCTGGAAGGCGACGGTGATGGTGGCCGTGGGGCCGTTTCGGTGCTTGGCCACGATGAAGTCCGCCTCGCCAGCGCGAGGAGACTCCTTCTCGTAGAGCTCCTCGCGGTGCAGCAGGATGACCATGTCGGCGTCCTGTTCGATCGAGTTGTGGACCGCGATGCCGTTGGCAATGAAGTTGTGGGTGCCGACGACGGTCGCGTCGTAGACCTCTTGCACACCCTCGGACTGGATGGACACCACCTCGTCCCACAGGACGTCGTTGACGGCGTACACCTCAAGGTCCTGCTCCTCGAGCACAGCAGCAACGGCTCCCATGGGCTGACGAATGCGCGCTTCCCGCAAAGCCGGCTCTGCGAAGGAGGCCTGTCGGATCGCCGCCGCCAGCGAGAGATCCTCGTTCAGGACAGAGCGCACCCGATCCCACAGCTCAGGAGCGGTCGAGTCGACCGGCCTCACGGTCTCGAGTACCTGCGCCAGTACCGTGCTCGCCTGCGCCTGTTGCGCCTGGCCGACGCCGATCTCCTGAAGGAACCGCCGGCGCTCGTCGCGCCCGGTGACTGTCAGCGACACAGAACCGTCTACCTGCGGACGAAGTTCGCTGGCGATGCCGAAGCGCAGCAGCAACCTGGCAACATCCTCCAATGCCGCTCCAGCCGGGAGGCTCAGGCTGAGCAGGCTCGAGGACTCGTCGTTCCCCGCTCGGATCGTCCCCGCCTGGGACCACAGGGATCGAACGAAGAGTGCGATCTGTGCCTTGGGCAGCGAGGGGACGGAGGTGGGCACCGCGCCCGAGCCGCCATGGGCCACTGCCGTGGCGAGGAGAGCCACCTCGGCGTCGGACATCTCCGCCCGGTGCTCCGGTGCCGGCACGTGACGCGGGACCGCCAGGCGCGCTCCTGGCGCGAGGTCGCCCAGCTGCCGCCAGCCGTCGTAGGTCAGGAAGGGGTGGTTGGCGGTAGCTCGCACCTCCTTGCCGGAGGCGAGCCGCAGCCGGAAGACCTCCTTGTGGCCGGTGGAGAAGACGTGGGTCAGGTGTCGGCGCACGTAGCGGAGGCTGTCGTCGAGGGACCAGACCGGGACGTCGGTCTCGCCGCGCTCGAGCAGCTCGCCCAGTGTCACCTCGGACCCTGTGTCGGCGCGGAGCACCCGTGTGTCGGCGGTGAGGCAGCCCGATTCGCGCAGGTCGCTCATCTGCGGCTTCTTGTCCGTGCGCTGCTCCGAGCCTCGGTTGAGCTGCGACATCGCGATGACCGGCACCTCGAGCTCTTTGGCCAGCAGCTTCAGGCCGCGGGAGAACTCCGCGACCTCCTGCTGGCGGGACTCCACCCGCTTGCCCGAGCTCATCAGCTGGAGGTAGTCGATGACGACGAGCTTGAGGTCGTGCCGCTGCTTGAGCCGGCGGCACTTCGCCCGGATCTCCATCATCGACATGTTGGGCGAGTCGTCGATGAACAGCGGGGCGCTGGAGACCTCGCCCATCCGGCGGGCCAGCCGGTTCCAGTCGTCCTCGCTCATGGTGCCGCTGCGCATGTGGTGCAGGGGCACGCGGGCTTCTGCGGAGAGAAGTCGCATGGTGATCTCGTTGCGGCCCATCTCCAGGGAGAAGATGACCGTCGTCAATTGGTTCTTGATCGCCGCACTTCGGGCGATGTCGAGCCCGAGGGTCGAGTTGTGGGTCGGCACCATGGTGCGCCCAGCCAGGTAGAGGTGTTCCTCGTTGTCCACCTCCACGCATCGAACCGGCACCGAGTCGACCGGAACCACCTTCGTGATGAACCGGCTGTTCCTGCGCTGGAAGACACGCACCCGCCGTTCCTTGTGGAGCAGCCGCTTGCGCTCGAGCCGGAAGACGTCGTCGTCTGTGCTGAAGGTGAGGGTGTGGCAGACGGATGACTCGGGGGTTCGCCCCTTCACCGGCTTGCGGCTCCAGCCGCAGCGGTAGCCGAGGGAGACGATGAGCTCGTGGACGTCGCGCGCGAGCCGCTCCGACGTGACGGCGAACTGGACACAGCCGCCGGGGGTCACGGTGCCGTCGGTGTCCAGGAGGCCGGCGAGCAGAGCACGCCGCTGTGACTCGGAACTGCGCAGGTAAGCGCTGGGAACATGCTTGTCGTGGAGCACGCCGAGGGCACGCAGGATCGCCTGCACGGTGCCATGGGAGCGGTGACACGCGTCGCACCGGCGCAAGCCGCTCGAAGGGCTGCCGCAGTCCGGGCAGGTAGGGGGAGGGACCGGGCTGGACACGAACTGAGCCCGGCCACCACAGGACTTCCCGCAGGTTCTGACCTGGGAGGTGGCGGGGCGGAAGGATCGTCCGCACACCACACACGACCGTTCCGCGACGTCCGGCACGGGAAGGCGAAGGCCGTAGCGACGTGACCCTCGTGCAGGAGCGAGGAGGCCCTCCGCCTCGATGCAGGCCGCGATCTCGGGGTCGTCGCTGGTGAAGTGGGCTGCGGCGCTGGTTCCGTCCCCCAGCCACACCCCCAGGGCATACGGCGGCAGCGCCAGCGTGACCGCGGGCAGCTGGAGCGGTGCTGCAAGGGGGACGGAGTGGTTGAGCCTGCGGTCGGCGGTCTCGCAGCGGACAGTCCGCGCGATCTCCTCCGTGGTCCGCACAGCGGCAGTGGTGCGTTGCACCTTGGTCCGGCTCCAGTCCGCCTTCGCTTCGATCGCCGACTTCCGACTCGCCCGCGTCTCGGTGAGCCACTGATGGTCGGCGTCGGCGACGATGACCGTGCCGTCGGAGAAGTGGACCTCGAAGCACGGGCGTCCGGTCATCACCTCGGTGGCGCGGACGACCTGGGTCGGCCGTCCCTTGGCATCGATGAGAAAGTCCCCGACCTGGACCTCACCCATCGTCGTCCAACCACCGGGTGTCGGCAGCGGCGTGTCCAGAGCAAGAGCCTTGCCCACCGCCGGTCGAGCCGCGATGACGATCATCTGGCCGCCGTGCAGGCCGTTGGTCAGCTGGTCCAGGTCGGTGAACCCGGTGGGCACGCCGACCATCTGGCCGCCGCGCGAGCCGATGGCCTCGATCTCGTCGAGGGCGCCTTCCATGATGTCGGCCAGCGGCGCGTAGTCCTCGCTGGCCCGCTTCTCGGTGACGCCGTAGATCTCGGCCTGGGCGCGGTCCACGATGTCGTCGGCGTCGCCGCCCTCCGCGGCGTAGCCGAGCTGGACGATGCGGGTGCCGGCCTCCACCAGCCGGCGCAGGATGGCGCGCTCGCGCACGATCTGGGCGTAGAAGCCGGCGTTGGCGGCCGTGGGCACCATCGACAGCAGGGTGTGGACGTAGGACGGGCCGCCCACCCGGCCCAGCTCGCCGCGGCGGGTCAGCTCGGCGACCACGGTGACGGCGTCGGCGGGCTCGCCGCGGCCGTAGAGGTCGAGGATGGCCTCGTAGACCAGCTCGTGCGCGGGCCGGTAGAAGTCGTTGCCGCGCAGGACCTCGACGACGTCGGCGATGGCGTCCTTGGACAGCAGCATCGCGCCGAGCACGCTTTGCTCGGCGGCGACGTCCTGAGGTGGGGTCCGGTCGAGTGGGGTCCGGTCGAGTGGGGCGCGGTCGTAGCTCGGCTGGTAGCTCGAGTCCCCCGTGCTCGACAGCTCCGCCACGCTCACCGCTGCATCCCCTTCGCGCCCGCCTCGCCGATCCCTGCAGTCCTACCGGCCGCCACCGACAGCGCCGGCGCCCGACCAGAGCCGGCCGCGGGACAGGGCGTGCCGGGGCCCGGGAGGGCCGCAGCGCGCGACGTTACGGGCCGCAGCGGGCCGCGGTCGAGGAGCACCTGGGGACAGCGTGTGGGCAGGGTGTGGACGGCTTGGGGAGCGTTGTGCACCGCCTGTGCACAACCCTGGGGACAAGGTGCCGCAGCGGGCCCCGGGAAGCCCCTGACCTGCGCCGATGTCGTGCACGGCGTGTGGACCCAAGAAAGTTCACGGCGATCACTGCCCACACTCCCACGTGCACCGTGCACCTGCCGTTCATGTCCGGGTCACCCCATCCGGCCTCGATGTCCACAGGTCGGCGCGGTTACCCACAGGTTCCGCGCGGGCCCGGCGAGAGCGCGGTCAGTGCCGTGGTGCCGGCGGCCGGTAGGCGATCCGCCACCCCGTCCGGGTGCGCTCCCCCGGCGCGAGCACCACCAGGTCCTCGCCGGAGTTCAGGGCGTCCGGCGGGCAGGTCATCGGCTCGACGGCCACCGCGGTCCTCGTCCACGGCGCCGGCAGGGTGTCTCCGGTGAAGACCTGGAACCAGCGGACCGAGCTGTCCCCCACCACGTAGGTGCGCCCGCCGTCGGCCGCCTCGACGACGACCTCCACCGGGTCCTGCAGCCCGAGCTGGTCCGCTCCCACCGGCAGGGCGCAGCCGCGTCGCAGGTCGGTGTACGCCGCGTCCAGCACCCGGTCCCCGAGCACCGGTCCCTCGCGCAGGTCGTGCAGGCCGTCCACGGCGAGCCGCTCCACCGGCAGGTTCCGCTCGTCGCTGCGCAGCCGGGTCGCCGCCGGCACCGCGACCCTGGCGGCGTCCACGCCGCCGGGCACCGAGAGGTAGGGGTGCGCGGCGAACCCCCAGGGCATCTCCTCGGTGCCGAGGTTCTCCCCGGTCACCGTGCAGGACAGGCCCAGGTCGTCCAGGGCGTAGTCCGCCCGCACCCGGAACGGGTAGGGCCAGCCCTGCTGGCCGCCGACGACCACCTCCAGGCAGACGCTGCCGGCCGACTCGTCGACGACCTCCCACAGCGCCCAGCGCACCAGGCCGTGGATCGCGTTGGCCTCGCTGGGCTGGGTGTGCGCCAGCTGCAGGCTGCGCCCGCCCCAGGTCCACCGCCCGTCCCGGACCCGGTTCGGCCAGGGCGCCAGCAGCTGGCCGTGGCAGCCGGCGGGCAGCTCGTCGGCCGGGAACGCCTCGACCACCTGGCGCGAGCCCACCCGGTAGCCGCGCAGCGTGGCGCCGACCTCGGTGACCACCGCCCGCTGGTCGCCGTGCACCAGGGTGATCTGCTGGCCGGTCGGCCACAGCCTCGACCCGGGGGCGAGGGCGGCGACGTCGAGCCCGGTCAGAGCGCTGCGCGGGCTGGGGTCGGCCAGGGCATCGGCCGGCAGCCGGTCGCCGGGGGCGTCGAGGGTCATGGCCGCATCCTGCCGCCTGCCGGCCGGCGCGCCGGCCGGACAGGGGCCGGGACACGCACGGGGAGCCCGACGAGACGCACGAGGACCCGCACCCGGGCCGGGTGCGGGTCCTCGCGACGGTCCTGCGGGTGCTGCGGTCAGGCGGCGACGACGTCGACGGTGACCGTGGCGGCGACCTCCGGGTGCAGGCGCACGCTGACCGCGTGGCTGCCGACGGTCTTGATCGGGTTCCCGATCTCGATCCGGCGCTTGTCCACGTCGGGACCGCCGGCGGCCTTCACCGCAGCGGCGATGTCGGCGACGGTGACCGAGCCGAACAGCCGCCCGCCCTGGCCGGCACGGACCGGCAGCCGGACCGACAGGCCCTCGAGCTGGCCCTTGACCGACTGGGCGGAACTGAGGTCGCGGATGTCGCGGACCTCGCGGGCCCGACGGATCGAGGCGACCTGCGACTCGGCGCCGCGGGTCCAGCGGATGCCGAAGCCGCGGGGCACGAGGTAGTTGCGGCCGTAGCCGTCCTTGACCTCGACGACGTCGCCCGGCGCACCGAGGCCGGCGACCTCCTGGGTGAGGATGAGCTTCATGTCGTCCCCTCCCTCTAGCGCGCGGTGGACGTGTAGGGCAGCAGCGCCATCTCACGGCTGTTCTTCACGGCCGTGGCGACGTCGCGCTGGTGCTGGGTGCAGTTGCCGGTGACCCGACGGGCACGGATCTTGCCGCGGTCGGAGATGAACTTCCGCAGCAGGCCCGTGTCCTTGTAGTCGACGTAGGAGATCTTCTCCTTGCAGAACACGCAAACCTTCTTCTTCGGCTTGCGCGCGGGGGGCTTCGCCATCGTGGTGCTCCCTTTCTCGGGGCCCGGGCGTCACCGCGCATGGCGGCCCGGGATGGTCTGTCGCGGGTGCGGACCGGATGGTCCCGCACCGGGTGGTGCTGGTGTTCTGGTCGGGCTGTGGACCGGAGGGCGCAGAGCCTTAGGCCGCGTCTGCTGGATCACCGCCGGCTCGCGGACCATGGCATCCCGACCGGCGGTGTTGTCGTCGTCCCGCGTAGAACACCGCTACGCGGAACTCCTCCG